>CAZLBF010000234.1:0-6105 GCA_964557495.1 uncultured Myxococcales bacterium
TCGCTCGGCCGGTAGATGAACTGCTCGTGGGGCTTCCCCTTGCGCGCGATCAGCAGGTAGGCCGTCTTGCTCAGATCGTACGGCCGCTCGATCTGCACCATGGTCTTCGCGATCACGCCATCGGTCGGGCGGGCCTCGTCATCGCGGTAGTCCTTCCAGCGCGCGACCATCTGCATCATCTGCCGGTTGCCGGCGGGATCGATCGAGGTCACGGTCATCCGCTGCAGGGAGGTGCGGAGCTTGTTGTGCAGGAAGCGCTGGTAGAGCTCGCGGCCGGTGAGCCGCTTCCCTTCCGGATACTGCCTCTCGACCTCCTCGGAGGTCGGGAGCCGGGAGTCCGCCGCGCGAACGGGCACCGCCCCTGCAACCCAGACGGCCAGGAGCAGCAGCGCGGCGACCGCGGGGAAGGATCCCTTCACAGCTTCAACGATGCAGGCATAAGCCCCTGAAAGTCAATAGGAATCGAGGACGCATGCCTCACCAGGTGTCGATGCACGGGCGCTTCCGGCCCGCGGATCGGTCGCCCGGGGGCACGGAGCTCAGCGCGTGCGTGATCCGGCGTCGCGACTCCATCGGGTCGATCACGTCGTCCAGCTCGAAGTGCGAGGCGGTGTTCACGGCCTTGCCGCGCTCGTACATCCTCTCGACCATCTCCTCGTAGAGCGCCATGCGCTCGTCCGGATCCTCGATCGCGGCGATCTCCTTGCGGAAGCCCAGCTTCACCGCCCCCTCGAGACCCATGCCGCCGAACTCCCCGGTCGGCCATGACACCGTGAAGAAGGGCGCCTTGAAGCTGCCCCCGGCCATCGCCTGCGCCCCCAGGCCATAGGACTTACGCAGAATGATCGTGAAGAACGGCACGCTCAGGCTGGCGCCGGTCACGAACATGCGGGCGGCGTGGCGCACCAGCGCCGTCTTCTCGACCTCGGGGCCGACCATGATCCCGGGGGTATCGCAGAGGAACACCAGCGGGATGTCGAAGGCATCGCACAGCTGCATGAAGCGAGCGGCCTTGTCGGCGCCGTCGCTGTCGATGGCGCCGGCCAGGTGCGTCGGGTTGTTGGCGACCAGGCCGATGGGGCGGCCCTCGATGCGGATCAGCGCGGTCACCATGCCGACGCCGAAGGACCGGCGAAGCTCGAGCACCGACCCGGTGTCGGCGAGCGTCTCGATCACCGAGCGAACGTCGTAGATCCGGAGTCGGTTCTCGGGAATGATCTCGCGCAGCAGCCGCTGATCGGCGCACTCCCAGCCGTCGAGCGCGCCCTGGAAGTAAGAGAGGTAGCGCCGGGCGACCTGCACCGCCTCGGCCTCGTCGGCCACCGGCAGGTCGACCACGCCGTTCGGCACCTGGACCTCCATCGGCCCGACCTCTTCGGGCCGGAAGACTCCGAGCCCGCCGCCTTCGATCATGGCCGGACCGCCCATCCCGATGTTCGAGTTCGCGGTGGCGATCACCACGTCGCAGCAGCCGAGGAGCGCCGCGTTGCCGGCGAAGCAGCGACCCGAGTTGATCCCGACGAGCGGCACCTGGCCGCTGAGCCTGCCGAAGTAGTTGAAGGCGAGGCAGTCGAGGCCAGCCACGCCGAGCCCGTCGGTGTCGCCGGGCCGCCCGCCTCCGCCCTCGGTGAAGAACACGATGGGCAGCCGCCACCTCTCGGCCAGCTCGAACAGCCGGTCCTTCTTCCGGTGGTTCTGCGCCCCCTGGGTGCCCGCAAGCACGGTGTAGTCGTACGACATGACGATGCAGCGCGACTCGGACTCCGGGAACCGGTCTCCGTTGACGCGCCCGATCCCGCCGACCAGGCCGTCGGCCGGCGTGCGCTCGATCAGCTCCTCGACCGGGCGGCGGCGCCGCTGTGCGGCGATCACGAGCGGACCGTACTCGACGAAGCTGTCCGGATCGCACAGATCGTAGACGTTCTCGCGCGCGGTGCGCTGCCCCGTCTTCCGGCGCCGCGCCACCGCGTCGGGCCGGGCGGGGTCGAGCCCGATCGTGTGGCGCTCGTGTACCTCGGCGAGATCGGGACGCACGCGATCCAGGTCGACCTGCTCCGCGCGATCGGTCGCCGCGACCTCGACGTCGGCCTCCTCGATGAAGGCGAGGGCGTGCCCCTCGAACACGGCGTCGCCGGCGGCGACCGCGAGCCGCCGCACGATACCGCTCGTCTCGGCCACGATGACGTGCTCCATCTTCATGGCTTCCATGACGAGCAGCGGCTGACCCTCGTGCACCGGATCGCCCTCGCGCACGTCGACGCTCACGATTGTGCCCTGCAGCGGCGCTCGCAGGGCCAGCGTGCCCTCCGGCCCCGCCGCCTCGGGGGGCGGCGAAGCCGCCGCGGGAGCGGACGCCTGCGCCTCTGGCCGCGCGTCGGCCGCGCTCTTTCCGTGGTGGAGCACCGCCAGGGGATCGCTCTGATCGATCTTCGCACCGGCGAGCGCCGGCTCGGCCGCTCCCTCGGGCTGGGCCGGGGCGGGCTCGAAGAAGAGCTGGCGATGGGTCCCGTTCCCGGGGGCGACGAGCTCCTCGATGTGGTCCTCCACGAAGCGCGTGTACACCCGGTTCGCCACGAACTCGGGATGCTGCAGGAGGTTCTGCAGGAACGCGATGTTCGTGACCACACCCTCGATCCTGAACTCGCACAGTGCGCGGTAGGTCCGCGTCACCGCATCGCGGAAGTCCGCCGAGGGCGAGTGCCCGATGAGCTTGGCCAGCAGTGAGTCGAAGCTCGGGCTCGTCGTATAGCCCACGTATCCGAACGAATCGGTGCGGAGCCCGGGACCCGAGGGCACCTCGAACGCCGTGAGCGTCCCGCCCGAGGGCCGGGCCGTACCATCCGGGGCCATGGTCTCCATGTTGATGCGCACCTGCACCGCGAAGCCCCGCGGCTCGGGCACGTCGGCCTGCTGCAGCCCGAGATCGGCGAGCGACCTCCCGGCCGCCAGCTCGAGCTGGGCCTTGACCAGATCGACGCCCGTCACCGCCTCGGTCACGGTGTGCTCGACCTGCAGCCTGGGGTTGGTCTCGATGAACGTGAAGTCCGGGTCATCCGCCCCGGCGGTCGCGTCGACCAGGAACTCGAAGGTGCCCAGGCTGCTGAACCGCACCTCCTCGGCCAGCCGCACCGCCGCCGACGTGAGCCGAGCCCGCAGATCCGGAGACAGCCCGGGACTCGGCGCGACCTCGACGACCTTCTGGTTCCTCCGCTGGATGCTGCACTCGCGCTCCCAAAGGTGGCTCACGCCGCCCGACCCGTCGCCGACGACCTGCACCTCGATGTGGCGGGCTCGCGGGATCCAGCGCTCGACGTAGACCTCGCCCGTGCCGAAGGCCGCCTGCGCCTCGGACTGGCAGCGCGCGTAGGCCTCCGCGACGTCAGCCGGCCGATGCACGGTTCGCATGCCGCGGCCGCCTCCACCGGAAATTGCCTTGATCACCATCGAGCCGCCGTCGCCCAACGACTCGAGGAAGGCGCGGGCCTCGTCGAGGCCGGTGGGACCCGAGCTGCCGGGCACCACGGCCACGCCACAGCGCTCGGCCAGCGCGCGCGCCCGCGCCTTGTCGCCGAACGTGTCGAGCGTCTCCGGCCGCGGCCCCACGAACGTGATCCCCTCCTCGGCGCAGCGTCGGGCGAATGCGGCGTTCTCGCTCAGGAAGCCGTAGCCCGGGTGGATGGCGTCGCAGCCGGCCGCGCGGGCCAGGGCCACGATCTGCTCGGCGTCCAGGTAGGCCTTCGCACCTGTCCCGCTCAGCGCGCGGGCCTCGTCGGACTTGCGGGTGTGGAGCGAGCGGGCGTCGTCCTCGGAGAAGACAGCGACGGTCCGCATTCCCAGCTCGGCGGCCGCGCGCGTGACGCGGATGGCGATCTCGCCCCTGTTCGCGACCAGAAGACTCTTCGGACTCATGGAACCTGCTTTCCCGTCTGCGCGACGAGGTCGAGGGCACCTCGACTGGCGCCCCACATCAGCTCTCCCCAGCGGAGACGGCCAGTATATCCGCCCGCCTACTCCATGTGCCGGACCTCGGAGAACCGCCAGGCAAATGCGATCACCGCGAGCATGCTCGCGCCTGCGAGCGCGCAGGCCGGGAGCGGACCGAGCCACTCGGCGAGCAGTCCGGCGGCGACGTTTCCGAGCGGCGCACCGCCCATCAGGCCGAGCGAGTAGATCGAGAGCACGCGCGCACGGTGACTGGGCGGCGCCCAGATCTGGAACAGCGTGCGCGACATGTTGATGAAGACCGCCGCCGCCAGCCCCCAGCCGAACACGCTCGCGAGCAGCCCCCAGAAGGGCAGACCGAGCGACGTCGCGATCAGCGCCAGCCCGCCCCCCACGAATCCGAGCAGCAGCGCCCGCCCCTTGCGCCGAATGCCGCCCCTCCGCAGCAGCAGCGACGAGCCGGCGATCATGCCGACCGGAAACATCATCATCACGAGAGCGAGGTCCCCCAGGTCGGCGCCATACACGTCGCGCACGATCAGCGGATAGAGGACGAAGTACGGCCCCACGAAGAACACCCCGTTACACGCGACCAGCCCCGCCAGCGGCCGCAGAGCGCGCGACTGCCAGACCTCGCGCAGCCCCTCCCGAATCTCGCGCAGGATCGGCGGCCGCGCGGTCCGATGCCCGTGTGGCGGCGCGAGTCTGAGCTTCGAGACGGGGTAGAGGCCCAGCGCGGCGACCGCTGCCTGAACGCCGAGCGCAGCCGCACTGCCGATCACTCCCGCTCCACGCACCGCCGCACTGCCGACCGCCTGTGCGCTGAACTGGATCAGCGTCATGCCGGTGACGCCGCGCTCGAGGTCGGAGCCGGCGACGTCGGGAAGCATCGCATCGCGCGCGGGCAGCACGAACGACTGAAAGGTGCCCCAGCAGACGGCGTACGCGATCACGATTCCGTACGTCAGCTGTCCATTCGCCACGATGTGTGACATCGCGAGCGCGGCGAGTGCAGCCGCCGCGTGTGCCGCGAGCAGGATCCGCCTACGGTCGAGGCGATCGCCGATGGCTCCGCCGAAAAGCATCAGTCCGAGGGCGGGCAGCATCTGGAACATCTGCGCCAGTCCGACGCTGGCCGGATTCTCGCGCAACTCGCCCACCACCAGCCACGAGAACAGCACGTGCTGCATGCCCCAGGCGCCGAACCAGGAGCCGAGGCCGGCGACGAACCAGCCGTAGGCGTGCCGCTCCGGTGCGGGGGTGGACCGAGGGCCGGCCTGCTCGGGACGCGGGTGGGCCAACGTTCGAGTGTTACTCGAAGGCCCGGGTCAGGAACCAGAAGAGCCCGACGCTGCAGAGCGCCGCGGAGCCCGCCTCGACGAGCAATCGATGCGGCCTGCCGCCCCGCAGGTGCGCCAGATCCCGGAGCACCGGCCAGAGCGCGACGACCAGCACGAGCTGTCCCACCTCGACGCCCACGTTGAAGCCGAAGAGCGCGGTCAGCAGGCGGGCCTCCGGGAGGGCCATGTCGATCAGGAAGCCGGCGAAGCCGAACCCGTGCACGAGTCCAAAGGAGAACGCGATCGCGACGCGCAGGCGCGCGGGCCGCTCGGCTCGACGGAGCAGCCCGAAATAGCAGAACGTGAACAGGGTCATTCCGCCGAGCGTCAGGGCACCCATGCCGACCATTCCGAGCGCCGAGAGCAGGACCATGGCGGCGAGACCCGCGGTGATCAGCCACGGAATCGCACGCGGGCGCTGGGTCAGGAGAAACACGTTCTCCGCCGCCACCAGGGCGATCGACAGCCCCACCAGCGCCCCGACCTCCTGGGCCTCGGGCCGCGCCCAGCCGAGCACGGCCACGCTCAGCGTGATGCTGTGCGCAATCGTGAACCCGGTGATCACCGTCGCGACCTCGCCCAGGCGCGCCGCGATTAGGATGAGCGCGAGCACGAAGGCGAGGTGATCCGGTCCCGTCCCGATGTGCTCGATCCCGAGCGCGATGTACGAGGCGAGCGAGCTGCCGGAAGGCTCGGCGGCGGCGCCTTCCGCATCCGCTGCGAGCTTCCAGCTCTGCGTGCCGGCGCTCAGGACGCGCTCGAGCGGCTCGCCTGCCGGGGTGCGGATCCGCGCGAAGTGCAGGTGACTCGGCGCGGCCTCGAG
>CAZLBF010000235.1:0-8675 GCA_964557495.1 uncultured Myxococcales bacterium
CGAGACGCAGCGCCTTTCCCTCGCCACCCGGACGTGGAAGGTCGACGTGCTTGCCCGCGAACCGGAGCTTCTCGCCGCGGAAGGCCATGCGCACGATCTCGATCGTCTCGCGCAATCGCTCGAGCGCGTGCGCGAACGGTACCCCGTGCAGCCCCTCCACGACCTGCGGTCCGCTGGCCCCCAGACCGAGGATGAAGCGGTTCCCCGAGAGCGTGGCGAGCGTCAGCGCCGTCATCGCGGTCATCGCCGGGGCGCGCGCGCTGATCTGCATGATGCCGCTGCCGAGCCGGATGCTCGAAGTGCGCGCCGCCAGGTACGCGAGTGGAGTCGCGGCATCCTGGCCCCACGCCTCCGCGGACCAGGCGACGTCGACGCCCATGCGCTCCGCCTCACAGACGAACTCGACCGCCGCCTCGAACTCCGCCCGGCCGCCCGAAGCGGGCCCCCCGAAACCGATCGAGACCTTCAAGTCGAGCCTCCTGGAGCCGCGAGGCGCACCCCGGGGCGGGGTGGTGGACGATGCTGGACTTGAACCAGCGACCTCTGCGATGTCAACGCAGCGCTCTAGCCAGCTGAGCTAATCGTCCGTCGCACGCCCGGCCGCGGATGGAGCCGCCGCCCCACGCGACCCGGAAGCCGAGTGTAGCGAACCCGTTCCGGCGCCGGAAAGCAGCCGCCGGCGCGCGCGATTCAGTCCAACCGCCATTGCGTCTAGACTGTCGGAAGGTCGCGGAGTCCGTGGGGGAATCGGCGGCGCGAGGAGCCGGGTGTGAAGCGCTCTCAGGGAGTCCCGCGGATGGGCCACCTCCGCGTCGACGGGGCGGTCAGCCGCTTGGGAGCGGCTGCGCTGGCGCTTCTGCTCGTCGCACTGGCACCCTTCGAGAGCCTCGGTCAGGCGTGCAGCGCCGGCTACGACGGCTACGCCGAGCTCGAACCCTACTACGGCGACCAGCACTCCCACACTGCAACCGCCTACCGTTTCAGCCTGATCGACGATCCGAACGCCGACCAGAGCGAGGGCTGCGCGCACTCCCACAAGTCGCCCGCGCTCGCCTATCAGCAAGCTCGCACGAACGGTCTGGACTTCCTCGTGATCTCGAACCACAGCTGGGAGCTCGGAAACGGCGCCACTGCGCTGTGGAGGGCGCGGGAGGGACTCGACTGGTGGACCGCGGCCACCGGGAGCTGGGCGAGCCCGTTCTCGCCCAGCCTGGACTTCGCGGCGCGCAGCACGCAGGGCTTTCCGCTCTCCGCGGGCGGCTTCACCGACTCCGAGATCGAGTACCTCGCGGACGTGGCCGACCGGGAGACCACGCCCGGCCTGTTCCTCGGCTTCTACGGAATCGAGTACACCGCGGCCGAGCCGACCCACCCGGCCTGCAGCCCGGGAGCGGCCGGCTGCGGCGGCCACAAGATCGCCGTCTGTCCGGGCGCCGTGGACACGGTCTGCGCCACCATCGGCTCGTTCGCACCGGACGTCTGCGCCAGTGAAAGCGAGCTGTACGACTGGGCTACCCGCAACGGCTGCGTGCTCTCTGTCGCTCATCCCTGCGGACCGGGTGGCAAGGCCGACCTCACACCCTTCGATCCGGGCACCGCGCCCGGGGGAGTCGACGACGCGCGCGTGCACGGCTACGAGCTGGCCCAGCACTGCATCGACGATCCCGGGGGGCGCGGGTACACCGACGCGCTCGATCTCGGCTACCGGGTCTCGCCGCGCTTCGGCTCCGACACCCACAACCGCCCGGGCTGGCCCTGGGGCACCGGCCAGCCGCCTCTCTCGGAAGGGAACCCGCTGACGGACTCCTGCCTCCTGAACTCGGAGCAGCCGGGAACCGGGGGGCGCATGGGATGCTGGGCGACCGGCCTCGAACGAGCCGCGATCCTCGACGCCTTCCGCCTGCACCGCTGCTTCTGGGTTGGCTACAACCGCAGGGAGCCCGAGATCGCCCTGTGGGTCGCCGACGACGCCGGCAGCCGGCGCTGGCCGATGGGAACCGAGCTCGAGGTGCCGGACGGCGACGTACACCTCGAGGTGCTCGCCACCAACGACCCCAACGCCAGCGGGACGAGCGAGGCGTTCGGGACGCTCGAGATCGTTCACGACGGCGTGGTCCTCGCGGCGGCCCCCTGCCAGAGCGGCGCGCTCTGCAGCTGGTCGCAGAGCTTCGATGGCGACGTGAACGGCTACTACTACGCGCGCATCTGGTCGGCCTCGGGCACGCGCTACCTGCTGGTGACGGCGCCGGTGTGGGTCGGTCCAGCGGCCGCCGGCAACTCGGGGCCCGACTCCGATGCCGACGGGATCCCGGACGGCCGGGACAACTGCACGTGCCCCGCGAACCCGGGCCAGGAGGACGCCGGCGGCCCCGCCGGAGCGGGGCCCGACGGCCTCGGAGACGCCTGCCAGTGCGGCGACGCGAGCGGCGACGGCCTCGTGAACGCGAGCGACCTCACCGCGATCCAGCTCTGCCTCGACGCGGGCGGCCCCTGCCCACTGCTCTGCGATGCCGACGGCGATTCGATCTGCACGGCCAGCGACCTCGCAGCGCTTGAGCAGGCGCTGGGCGGCTCGGCCCTGCCGAGCTGCCTGCTTCCGTGAGCGGCGCGCGCGGACCGGGGAGGCTCGACACGGCCAGCGACATCGAGCAGGTGCGAGGCTACTTCCGGAACTTCGGCGAGAAGCAGGCGCCGGAGAACGGATCGCCCCTGTATGAGGCGCTCTCCCTGGGCGTGCTCGGTGATCCCGAGATGCTGGAGCTGGCGGCGCGCTGTCCGCCGATCCAGCCGTCCGCGAACCTGCTGTTCGGAGCCGTGCACCAGCTCTTGCTGGCCGGCGATCCGCATCCGCTGCGCGACTTCTACCCGGACGTCGTCACGGGCGAGAGGGAGCCCCGAGCTCCCGGGGAGGAGACCTACCCGCTGTTCCGGGAGTTCGTCCACGCGCACCTCGACTTCGTGGTGGAGGTGCTCGAGACGCGGCGCGTCCAGACCAACGTCGTGCGCCGCACCACCTGCCTGGTTCCGCTCTTTGCCACGGTCGCGAAGGAGGGGGGCGGACGCCCGCTCGCCCTGATCGAGGTCGGTGCGAGCGCAGGGCTGAACCTGCACTGGGATCGCTACCTGCACCGCTACGAGCTTCCCTCGGGGGGGGCCTTCGAGTGGGGCGACCCCGCGTCGCGCGTACAGCTCTCGACCCGCGTGCGCGACTCGGCCCCGCTGCCCGCCCTTCCGCCGGAGCTTCGCGTCGCGTGGCGGGTCGGCGTCGATCTGAATCCCGTCGACGTCGCCGACCCCGAAGCGATGCTCTGGCTGCGCGCCCTGATCTTTCCCGAGCACCTCGAGCGACACCGCACGATCGAGGCGGCTGCTCGCGTGGCCCTCGAGCACCCGACCCGGCTGGTCGCAGGGGACGCCGTCGAGCAGCTGCCCGCCCTGATGCGCAGCGCACCCGAGGCTACGAGCCTGTGCCTCTACGCCTCGATGGTGCTCCCCCAGCTCCCCCGGGACGCGCGCGCGGCGCTCTGGGAACGGGTCGCGGAGGTCTCGAGAGCTCGCCGGGTCTGGTTCCTCTCGATGGAGGGAACGGCCGAGGGCTGGACGCATCTGCGCATCCTGGATTTCACGGAGGGTCGGCGCTCCGACCGGCACGTCGCCGACGCCCATGCGCACGGCCGCTGGCTCGAGTGGCTCCCGGGGGCGGTACCCGAGCCGCGCGCCACCTGAGCCGACCCGGCGCGCCCGCGTACGCATATACTGGAGTCGCCAACGACGGAGGACCCGCCATGAGTGAGAGCCGCGGCATCGACACCGGAACCGAGCACCTTCAGGCGCGGGTCGAGGAGGGTGTCGCCATCCTGACGATGAACCGTCCGGAGCGTCGCAACGCGCTCTCGGGAGAGATGCTGTCCGGCCTCGAGATCGCGCTCGAGGACGCCGAGACCGCCGACGACGTGCGCTGCGTCGTGCTGACCGGAGCGGGGGGCGCATTCTGCGCGGGGGGCGACGTGAAGGGCATGGCCGCCGGCGAGGGTGCCGCAGTCCCCCTGACGCTCGACGAGCGGATCCATCGACAGCGGCTGAACCAGCGCAACACGGCCGGACGCATCTACGAGATGCCCAAGCCGGTGATCGGCTCGCTGCCCGGCGCCGCGGCCGGTGCCGGGCTCGCGCTCGCGCTCGCCTGCGACCTCCGGATCGCCTCGGAGAAGGCGATCCTCACGACGGCGTTTGCCCGCGTCGGCTTCAGCGGCGACTACGGCGGAACCTTCTTCCTGACCCACCTGGTGGGAGCCTCGAAGGCGCGCGAGCTCTACTATCTGTCGGACCGGATCGACGCCAAGCAGGCGGAGCGGCTCGGACTCGTGAACCGCGTCGTGCCCGAGAACGCCCTCGAGGAGCAGACGCTGGAGCTGGCGCGGCGCCTCGCGAGCGGGCCGACCGTCGCCTACCGGTACATGAAGGAGAACATCAGCCGGGCCGCGAGCGGCGGCAGCCTGGGTGAGTGCCTCGACCTCGAGGCGACTCACCACGTCCACGCGGGACTGACCGAGGACCATCGCGATGCCGCCCGCGCGTTCGTCGAGAAGCGGGAGCCGGTCTTCAAGGGGCGCTAGCAGGCTGCGCCCCGGCTAGAATGAAGCCCACTGGAGCCGAATGCCGACGTTAGGCGTTCACCAAGCGACCCTCTACTACCAAGTGCATGGCGAGGGGCTGCCCCTCGTCCTTGCGCACGGCTTCGGCGGCAACACGCTGACCTGGTATCAGCAGGTGCCCCACTTCGCGCAGCGCTATCGGGTGATCAACTTCGATCACCGCCACTGGGGTCGCTCCGAGTGCGACCGGAAGGACCTGGACCTCAAACACTTCGCCGGGGACCTGCTCGCCCTGCTCGACGCGGAGGAGGCCGAGCGCGCCGCGATCGTCGCTCACGACATTGGGGGGATCTCGGGACTGCGCCTCGCCCTCGAGCACCCGGAGCGGGTCAGCTGCCTGGTGCTCAGCAACACGATGGGCGGCGTGATGACCGATGAGATCCGGCAGGCGCTGGACCGCATCAGCGTCGACTACTCCCGGCGCGGGGCGGCACCGGAGCAGGCGATGCCGACGGAGTTCATCGAGCGCAACCCCGCCAAGGCCTTTCTCCTGCTCCAGATCTTCGGCCTGAACCCGCCCGTCGATCCGCTCCTGGTCGGCGACGTGATCGAGGCGCGGGTGTGGAGCGAGGAGCTCACCGGCTACAGCACGCCGACGCTGGTGATCGGCGGCACGCAGGACTGGATCTCGCCCTCCGCAGCGCTGCGCGAGGCGGCGGCCCTGATCCCCGGGGCCGAGATGGTCGAGTTTCCCGAGGCCGGGCACTTCCCGCACTTCGAGATCCCCGACGAGTTCAACCGCGTGGTCGGCGAGTTCGTCGCTCGCCATCACATGGCCTGAGCGCGCGCAGCGTCGCTCCTCGAGCAGGGACCTGGGAGAATTCCGGCGCGCCCTGCTAGTTCATCTCGATGCCGCCGTCGACGTTGAGTGCCTGACCAGTGATGTTCCGGGCGGCCTCCGAGACCAGGAATACGACGGCGTGGGCAATGTCCTCGGGATTCTGCTCGCGTTGCAGCGGGCAGTTGGACTGGATGAACGCGTCGAAGATGGCCCGCTCGTCGACGACCTCGGGCGACGCGTCGTTGTGCGCGAGGCCCTCGAGCTTCCGCCACATGTCGGTCCAGAGCAGCCCCGGGCACACGGCGTTGACGTTGATGTTTTCGGGCCCGAGCGAGGCGGCGAGGGACTGCGTGAGGCTGATTGCGCCCGCCTTCGAGGCGCAGTAGGGCGCGAGCATGCCGTTTCCGTGACGCCCGGCGATCGACGCGATGTTCACGATCTTCCCCTCTCGGCGCGCGCGGAAGTGGGGCGTCAGGGCCGAGCTCACGTTCCAGATGCCCTTGAGGTTGACCTGGTAGCAGCGATCGAAGTCCTCGCCCGTGACGGCGGCTCCGAGGGCATCGGAGACGACGCCCGCGTTGTTGACCAGGATGTCGAGCTTGTCGAACTCGCCGATCGCGCGATCCACGGCCGCCTGCACGGAGCGCGTATCCGTGACGTCGACCCGGAGCACGAGGGCCCGTCTCCCGAGGCTCGAGACCTCCTTCGCGGTCTGCTCTGCACTGTCGAGATCGACGTCGGCGATTGCGACGTCGGCTCCAGCTTCGGCGAGACCGAGCACGATCGCGCGCCCGATGCCGCGCCCACCGCCGGTCACGAATGCGGCCTTTCGACTCAAATCCAGCATCTCTTCCTCCCTCGCTAACGCCGCGTCAGGGCGTCGACCTCCGCCAGCTCCTCCGCAGCGAGTCTCCACTCTCCGGCGCGCACGTTGGCCGTCAGCTGATCCGGCCGGGTCGCGCCGGAAATGACGCTGGCGACCTGTGGCCGAGACCCGAGCCAGCCCACCGCCAGGTCCAGCAGGCTGTGTCCGCGCTCGCGCGCGAAGCGCTCCAACGCCTCGACTCGATCGAAGTTCGCGTCCGTCAGGGCCTGCTCCGCCATCCGGTCCACCGTCGCCAGGCGGGATCCCTCGGGCGGCTCCGCACCGCGCCGGTACTTTCCGGTCAGGAGTCCGCTGGCGAGCGGGAAGTAGGGCAGCAGGCTCACCTCGAAGTGACGGCAGGCGGGAACCAGCTCGCGTTCGATCCGCCGATCCAGGAGGTTGTACAGGTTCTGCGCCGAGACGTAGGAGCTGAGTCCGCCCGCGCGCGAGATCCACTGCGCTTCGGCCAGCTGCCAGCCGGCGAAGTTCGAGCAGCCGATGTACCGCACCTTTCCGGCCCGCACGAGATCGGTGAGCGCGCTCAGCGTCTCCTCCTGCGGGGTCGAGCCGTCGGGGAAGTGAATCTGGTACAGGTCGATGTAGTCGCTGCCGAGCCGCCGCAGGCTCGCCTCCACTGCACGCTGGATGTAGCGGCGCGAGGCGCCCCGCTCGTACGGACCTTCCCCCATGGGCGCTCCGAACTTCGTGGCGACCACCACGTCGTGGCGCCGGCTCCCGAGCGCCTTGCCGAGCAGCTCCTCGGACCCACCTCGGTTGCCGTACATGTCCGCGGTGTCGAAGAGGGTGACCCCCTCATCGAGCGCTCGCTGAACGACTGCGCGCGTCTGCTCGGCGTCGCAGCGCCAGCCGAAGTTGTTGCAGCCCAGTCCGACCACCGAAACCTGCAGGCCGGATCTGCCCAGTCGTGCGAACTCCATGCTCCCTCCCGGCCCGAGCGGACTCGCGGCCCGGCGCCGCCCGGGACTCCGCCCCGGGGCGGCTCCCGGCCATCTTACCGGGTGTGGCCGGGCGAGTCCGACCGGAGTCACGCCGAGCCGCTCTCGCCGCGCCGGATGGCCGGCCGCGGGCGGGCCGCACCGCTCGCGGTGACCCTCACCGCACCGATGAGGCGCATCGCCACTCCTCGGCCGGGCGGGCTGGAGCGCTGGCGCGAGGGAATGGTACTCTGACGATCTCCCTGGGGAGCGGAGGGAATCGCAATGCGCGCTGGAGAGGTGATGCAGAAGGGCGTGATCTCGGTCAGCCCTGAGCTGTCACTGGCCGACCTCGAGGAGTTCCTCACGACCGAGGACATCGGAGGGGCACCGGTGCTCGGCTCCGCGGGTCAGGTGGTTGGCATCGTCTCCAAGACGGACATCGTGCGCGCGCTCAGCGACGAGAACGGGAGGACCATCTCCGACTTCGCGGACGCCGGTCTGACCGTCGAGGACGTCATGACACACGACGTTCTCACGGTGAAGGCGGAAGACGACGTGCGCGAGGTTGCGCGACAGATGATCGATCTGCACGTACACCGGCTGCTGGTGTGCGATGGCGAGGAGGTCGTCGGAATCATCACGACGTTCGACCTGCTCCGGGCTATGTCGGGCTGATCTGCGCGAACGCTGAGGTGGACGACTTGGGGAGTACGCGAATGCAGTCGAGCACGAGGCGGATGCGACGAGCATGACGCCGTCGGCCACGAGCCAGATGCCCCCGGTCCGGGCGGTGATGACGCCGTCCCCGTACGCGATCGACCTCGATGCGCCGGTGCGGCTGGCCCAGGGTCTGATGGCGGAGCATGAGATTCGCCACCTGCCGGTGACCGACCAGAAGGGGGCACTCGTGGGGGTGCTCGCCGACCGGGATCTGAAGCGGAGCCTCGACCCCAGCATCGGCCTCCCGCCCAAGAACGAGCTCTTCGTGCGGGACGTGTGTGTCCTCGATCCGTACGTCGTCGATCCGTGGGAGCCGTTGGATGACGTGCTCGTCCAGATGGCGGAGCGGCACGTCGGCTCGGCGCTCGTGGTCAAGGAGGGCAAGCTGGTCGGGATCTTCACGGCGACGGACGCGTGCCGGAGCTTCGCAGAGTTCCTCCGCGCCCAGTTCCCGAGCGGAGGCGGCGAGCAGTTCGCCTGAGCGCGCAAGCATGGAGCGTGCCCGGACCGATGGCATGCGACTCGCGTGGTCCCTTCACGTCAGCTGATTCGAGAGGAGGCGGTCGTTGGTGCAGCAGGAGAAGCGAGCAGCTCCCCGCGTCAAGCTGCGGGGGCCCACGGAGTACCGGAACTCAGGTATCGAGGGGCACGGGACCGTCTGGGACATCTCGGCCTCCGGGGCCCTGATCGAGGACGCCTCGGCGCTCATCGAGCAG
>CAZLBF010000236.1:0-24296 GCA_964557495.1 uncultured Myxococcales bacterium
AGAATCGCGCAGTACAGTCATTTATCGAGGAGGACTCGCATTGGATGCGTCCGCACCGCGCAGGCCATCGGCCCGACAGCGAGGGCTCCAGCGACTCCGCTTCGGCCTCGAGCGCCTGGTGCTGCGCGGCCTCCAATACCGTCTTCTGATTGCGGCCGCGATTGTCGCGGCGGTTGCTCTGGCCTCGGGAGGTCTCATCGCGCTTCTCGACAGCGGCTTCTCGGAGCTGAGCAAGGAGGTGTGGTGGGCCTTCCTGCGGCTCACGGATCCGGGCTACCTGGGGGACGACGAGGGCATGGCACGCCGAACCGTGTCCACTGTGGTGACGGTGCTCGGCTACGTCCTGTTCCTCGGCCTGCTCATCGCGATCCTCACGCAGTGGCTGAACGCGGTCATCTCGAAGCTCGAGTCCGGGGTCACGCCGGTCGCGCTCTCCGACCACGTGATCCTGCTGGGCTGGACTCACCGCACCCCCGCGATCGTCCAGGAGCTGCTCTGCACCAGGGGACGGCTCCAGCGCTTCCTCGCGCGCCGAGGCGCGCGCGACCTCCGGATCGTGATCCTGGCGGAGCGTGTGGACGGCGCCCTCGTTCAGGAGCTGCGCGAGAGACTCGGGAAACTGTGGAGCGACCGGCAGGTGTTCCTGCGCTCCGGAACGCCGCTGCGCGTCGACCACCTGGAGCGGGTTGCCTTCCGGGACGCTGCAGTGCTGATCCTTCCCGGCGCGGACTTCGCCGAGCGGAGACCCGAGATCGTCGACGCCCAGACCGTGAAGACGCTGATGGCGGTGTCGAGGCACGCGCGCGAGTCGGGCGCCGCTCCCCCTCTGGCCGTGGCGGAGCTCTTCGACGGCCGCAGGGCGATCGTCGCGCGACAGGCCTACGCGGGCGACAGCGAGATTCTCGCGGCGGATGACATCATCGGCCGCCTCATCGCCGAGAGCGTGCGCCAGCGCGGACTGTGCAGCGTGTTCACCGAGCTGCTCACGCTCGACCGGGGCTGCGCCCTCTACGTGCGGCAGATCGAGGGCCTGGCCGGTGCCAGGTTCCGCGACATCCGCGGCGCGTTCTCCAGGGCGATCCTCATCGGCACGGTCCGGTCGGGCGAGGGCTGGCCCGCTCTCAACCCGGATCCCGAGACCGTCCTCGAAGCCGAGGATCTGCTGGTCTTCGTCGCGCGAAGCTTCGAGGACTGCGTGCCCGGCGCGACGGCGCAAGCCAGCACTCCAATCTCGACCGCCGCACCGCTGCAGCGCGCTTCCGAGAGCCGCCGCGTGCTGATTCTGGGGTGGAGCCGCAAGGTGCCCGCGCTGCTCGAGAACTTCGGGCACTACGGGGCGGACGCCTTCGAGATCGACGTCGTATCGGCCACTCCCGTCGAGGAGCGCGAGAGTGCGCTCGAGCGTCACGCAGCCGGCGGCTCGAGCGGCCGCGTGCGGCAGATCGTGGCCGGCTTCACCGCGCCCGGCGTGCTCGAGCGCCTGGAGCCGCAGCGCTACGACAACATCGTCCTCGTGGCCAGCGAGCGCCTCGACGAAGAAGAGCAGGCTGATGCGACCACCGTCTTCGGGTACCTGATGCTGCGCGGACTGCTTCCGGAGGAGGGCCCGCACCCGGAGGTGTTCGTCGAGCTCCTCGATGAGGAGAACGAATTCCTCTTCGGGCGAGAGCACGAGGACGTGATCGTGAGCCCCATGCTGGTGAGCTACCTGATCTCACAGGTCGCGCTGCGCCGGGAGCTCGCGGCAGTCTTCGCGGAGCTGTCCCGGCCGCGGGGCGCGCGTATCGTTCTCCAACCCGCGCAGGAGTACCTGGCCACGAACGGTCCGGTGCGCTTCGAGGATCTCGACCGCACCGCGGCCGCACGCGGCGAGATCGCCCTCGGGCTGCGGCGTACCGAGGGGCCCGACGGCGGTCTTACGTTGAACCCCGACCGTGACGCCGAGTGGACCCTCGCGCCGGGCGACGAGGTCGTGGTCCTCAGGTCGTACACCGAGGCGGAGGGCGAGGCGCAGCCGTAAAGCCTGGCGTCGAGACGCCGGGAGAGGTCTGAGCCGGACGAGCGGCTCGCGACGTCGTCAGCTACGCCGAGGGCGCTGAACCCGGGACGGCTGGAGCCGGCGGAACCGGGTAGATCGGCCCCTGAAGCGGCGGCATCGAGTTGTAGACCCAGTCGATGTCGATGGCCCCCGCTCGCAGGCCCGCGTAGCGTCGGTAGCCGAGGAAGCACCCCCGGATCAGGACGCTCTCCATCTCGAGGCTCAGCGCGAAGACGGCCAGCGTCGCACTCGGGGGAATCGCCGCGAGCTCGGCGCGATGCACCGTCGGTGCGAAGACCAGCCGCGTGCTGCCCGCGGCCTGACAAGGCACCACGGGAACGAGCGTCGGATAGCCGTCGGCGCCCACGTAGGACAGGAACTTGAGCGTGCCTAGCTTCGAGACGTGCCGCTCGGCCCACGGCTTGAGAATCTCCCCGGACTTCCGGGTGGCCGCCCGTCGACGGGCCAGCGCGGTCACCAGCGAGCCGACGGCCACCGCAGCCGTGGAGATCGACTCCTTGCCCGAGAACTCGACGAGGTCCAGGTAGTGGACCGTGTGAATGCCGAAGTAGGAGTTGTAGCGGAACATCGGCTTCCGGTTGAACATCTCGTAGTCTTCGCCGCTGCTGGCCTCGCCGGTCCAGCGAGCCTTGCCCCGCCACAGCTCCCGCTCCCGGTTCATGACGAGAAAGCCCAGACGCGGATTGCTCCTGACGTGTAGCTTGCTGAGCCCTTCGCTGAACTGGCCGAACATGAGCCGATCCGGGCCCTTCGCCTGGATCGACGTGATGAGGCTGACATGCGGCAGACCCTGGGGGTCGACCGTCGCCACCAGCCCGATCTTGGCGCTCTCCTCGAACGCGCGGCTGGCCTCCGGGGGAATCTGGGCGGTGCCCGTCATGTCCTCTCCCCTGCCGTGGCGCATCGGAGCAACCACGGCCTCAGCTCGCCTGCTCGGCCGCAAGCGACGGATCTGCGGCCGGTGCGGCACCCGCGCCTTCCAGCCGGGTGCGTCCCGTGCCCAGCACGATCTCGGGATCGACGCCGGAGCGGCGCCCGACTTCCTCGAAGTGGCGCAGCTCCGACGCAGCCATCAGCTCCACTCCCTCGAACTCCCAGCGCAGGCCCAGGCGCTCGTACTTGTCGGCGGCCAGGTTGTTGAAGGCGCAGAGCTCCCAGCGCGTCACCACGTCGCCGAGCTCCCGGGCGATGAAGGCGCCGATTCCCCGGATGTTCTCCTCGGTGAGGGTGGCACCCGGGATCAAGGGGGTGCGAATCCAGAGCTCGGCGGGCAGCGGGCCGCTTCGCGCCTGCTCGGCGAGAGCGACGAGGTTGGCGAGGATCTTCTGGTTCGGCTGCCCGGTGAAGCGGACGTGGCGCTCGGAGTCGATCTCCTTCAGATCGAAGAGGACGAGATCGGCGTGTGCGGCTAGCGTCTGCAAGGCCGACGGCGAGCACATCCCGCAGGTGTCGAGGGCCGTGTGCAGCCCCAGACCACGGCTGCGCTCCAGGAAGGGCGCGAGGAAGGGCGCGCGCAGGGCGGGCTCTCCCCCGGACACGGTCACGCCGCCGCCCGAGGTCTCGAAGTAGCTCCGGTCCTTGGCCACCTCGCTCACCAGCGCGTCCAGCCCCCAGCGCGTCCCCCACTGCTCCAGCGCCGTCGACGGGCACTGCTCCACGCACTCCCCGCAGACCGTGCAGCGGTCGCGGTCGATCTCGATCTCGTCTCCCGAACGCAGGATCGCGTCTTCGGGGCAGGCCGCGTCACAGGCTCGCGAGTGAATGCAGCGCTGGCCGTGCCACACGATCTCCGGGTTCGCAGACAAGGCCTCCGGGTTGTGGCACCAGCGACACTCGAGGCTGCACCCCTTCACGAAGACGGTCGTGCGCAGCCCGGGTCCGTCCTCGGTCGACATCCGCTGGATGTTGAACACCGTGAGCTGGGGGCCGGAAGGCTCGGTGGCGCGATCCAGACTCATGGTCGGTTTCCCTCCCGCACGCCTCCTAGAGCTCGCCGTGGCTCACCCGCGCGATGATCTCGTCCTGAAGCTCGCGACCGATGTTCGTGAAGTACGCGTTGTAGCCCGTGACGCGCACCAGCAGGTGTCGGTAGTTCTGCGGGTTCTGCTGCGCGTCCCTCAGCATCCCCGCGTCGATCACGTTCACCTGGAGGGCGGTGCCACCATTGCGACAGTAACCACGCAGGAAGGCCTTGAACTTCTGGCGGTGCACGTCGTCGCGCAGCAGCGAGGGATTGAAGGTCATGGTGTGGCTCGCGCCGTTGGGCAGCGAGTTCAGGTAGCCGTCCCAGTCCCCTCCCCCGCTCGTGTCGATGCCGCCGAGGGCTTTGCCCACGGAGTTGGCGTTGGCCGTGGGGCCGTTGATGTCGGCCCCGTTGGAGGGACAGATGGCGTTCGAGAGAAACTGCCCCTTCGGTCGGCCGTCGGCGCTCGCCGCCAGGATGTAGCCGTCGCCCACCCAGTAGTTCCAGCTCAGCATGCCGGGCCGGAAGCGGCGCCGGGTCGAGACCGTCTGGTGCTTCCAGGTCTCGCCGGTCCAGAGATCCATCACCCGCCGGGCCATCTCGTCACCGGCGTCGTCGTCGCGCCCGTACTTGGGCGCGCGATGCTTCGCCCAGGCCTGGAGCGTCTCGTGGCCCTCCCAGTTGTCTTCCAGGGCGCGGATCAGCTCGTCCATGGTCGCCTTCTTCTCATCGAAGACGAGGTATTTGACGGCCAGCAGCGAGTCCACCGTGGTCGCGAAGGTCACGCCCTCGACGGTGGTGAAGTTGAGCTCCGCGCCGCCCTGCGTGATGTCGAGCCCCTGCTCGGCACAGCCGCGCACCAGGCAGGAGAGATAGGGCGTGGGAGAGAACTCCGCGCGGATCGACTCGCTCTTCTCGTAGAGGTCGACGCAGCGGCGCACCAGGTCGCGCGTCTGCTCGACGTAGGCCGCCCAGAACTCGTCCCACGTCTCGAAGCTGCGCGCATCCCCCGTCTCGGGGCCGTCCTGCTCGACCGGCAGCGCCTGCCCGGTGAGCGCGTCGACCGAGGGAGCGAGGTCCTTGCCTCCGGTGAGCGCGAGCTCGACCGCCTTCAGGAGGTTCAGGTTGTTGTCGACCGTGCCCGAGCGGTCGTTGCCGACCATGGTGTTCTCGAGGCACCCGACCGACGCGTAGTCGTGCACGTTCCCCGCGTGGATCAGGTGCTCGCAGCCGGCCTCCTTCGCCTGGCGCAGCAGTCCGGCCATGGAGCGCTCGTCGAAGTTGAGCAGGAAGGGCGCCCCCTGGCTCGACGCGATCATGTCGACGAGCTTGTCGAGCAGTGCGTCCGGGGAGTTCCGGTGCAGCCGCACGTTCGGCTTGGGCTCGAGGATCGGGCTCATCTCGTCGATCACCTCGAGCACCGCATAGGTCAGGTCGTTGGTCATGTCCGTGCCGTTCGGACCCATGCCGGAGAGGCTCACGAGCTGGCCGAAGCCGGACGTGATGCCCTGGTTGCCGCCCACCTGGATCATCGCGTCGTAGACGGTGTTCGCGTGCATACAGAAGCAGCGCAGGATCTCCTTGCCGAACTCCCGATCCATCCCCGCCTCGAGCGACGCCTGCCAGTAGGGATGGAGGAATTGGTCGAAGCGCCCGAAGCTCACGCCCGGCCCCGGGTAGTTCTCGTCGCTCATGATCAGCATGTGGTTGATCCAGAGCGCCTGGACAGCCTCCCAGAACGTCGCGGGCGGCTCCCACGGCACCCGCTCGAGGTTCCGCGCCATCTGCGCAAGCTCCTGCGCGCGGGCCGGATCCCCTTCCTCGTCGGCGAGACGCTGGCACAGGGCACCATACCTGGCGGCGAGATCGCGAGGCAGCGTGGCAGCCGTCAGCATGGCGCGCAGCTGCGCCCCTAGGGATCCGCGCTTCTCGCTCGCCGACAGCTCCTCGTAGCGCCGCTTCAGGTCCTCGTAGATTCCCTTCCAGCCGAGCGTGAGTGCTCGCTCATGATCGGGGATCAGGTGGCCGGAGGTCGGTCCGGCGTTGCCGTAGCCGTGCTCGTGGAACCACTTCATGGCCGCGCGCGATCCGTCCGGACCCTCGACGCGCCCGTTGCGCGCCTCGGCCTCCTGCTTCGTCCAGCAGCGCGAAGCCAGGATGTTGAAGCGGCCGCCGGCCACGAGGTCACCGGGCAGGATCTCCTGCGGCACATGCTCCACCATCACCTCGCGGATGAACCAGGAGCGTCGCTCGGCCAGGCTCCAGGTCCAGAAGTCCGGGTGGAGCTTCACCGGCCGGGCGGCCTGGAGCCCCGAAGCGCGGAAGACCGGCATGAAGGCGTAGGTTTCCGGGACGATGTAGTAGCTGATCTCGTCGTAGAGGACGTCCCACGGCTCGCCGGTGGTCCAGCAGGTGTACTGGTTGTTCCAGCTGCGTTTCACGCCCTCGAAGAAGTAGTCCCGAAGCCACTGGATGCGCGGGGAGAGCCCGTGGGGCTGCTTCAGCCCGGGCTCGGTGCGGGTGGCAGGCTGCGCTTGCATGGTCCCCTCCTAATCGCCTTCGGTCTCGCCATTCGCCTCGAGCGACGCGCCGAGCTTCTCGTGAAGTACCGTTCGTCCGTGATCCAGGATGTTCACCATGACCGTGGCGGCGCGATCCGCGTCGCGTGAGGCGACGGCCGTGGCGAGCTCCCGGTGGAAGCCGAAGACGGTGGGCGCGACCGAGCTCGCGGCGAAGAACTGTGCGGCCAGGTTCTTGGCGGCCAGCTCGAAAGAGTTGATGAACATCGGATAGATCGGGTTGCCGGAGGCCAGCGCCACGCGGTGGTGGAAGTCGAAGTCGACGTCGACCAGCGCGTCGATGTTGCGCGGGTCGACCTTCTGCTCGCGGGCCAGGACCTGCTCGAGCTCGTGCAGGTCGTCGCGGGTGCGGTTGCGCGCGGCGAGCCTCGCGGTCTCCGACTCCAGCAGACGTCGCAGGCTCAGCAGGCCTTCGAGCAGGGCCGGGTCGAGGGCGCCCTGCCGGTAGCTGATCAGCGAGTTCAGCAACGCCAGGGACCCCTGGCGCCGGTAGTCGTTCACCTGCGCACCGACCCGGGGCTTCAGCGTGACGAGGCCGCGCGCGGCTAGCTCGACCAGGCCCTCGTGCACCACCGGCCGGCTGACCCCGAGCTGGAGGGCGAGGACCCTCTCGGAGGGCAGCTTATCGCCGATCGAGACATGGCCCGAGAGGATGAACTCCTCGAGACGCTCGACGAGCGCGTCTTTGAGGCTGGCCGGCCGCAGCGGCTGGAGAATCTCGATCATGGGGCTCTGAAGTCTGGCTGTTGGTATTACCACCTGCCACCCGAAAGATTAGCACGATCCTGCCAGGCGGACGTCAGAGAGTGTCGATCCAACGCCCCGCCGCCGCCCGGGCGGCCCCAGCGCGGGTGGGCGCCCGCTAGCGACTGATGACGGCGATGCCCCCGAGGATGACCTGGCCGGTGATCACGAAGAGGGGCGGCTCGCCCTCGGGCCGAGCCCTCGACTCGATCACGTCCCCTGTGATCACGCGCCGGAGGAACTTACCCAGCTTCTTGCGAGCGCCCCCATGCTTGACGTCGCTGACGATCGTGCGCAGGTCGTCCATGTCGATCTCGGATCCTTCCGGCACGATGAGCTCCAGCTGGCCGCACAGCACGCTGCAGTGGATCTCGACGACCCCGTCCGCCGGCAGGTCCGCGCGCGTGAAGTCCAGCTTCTGATAGCCGCAGAACGCGCGCGCGTGAATGCGGTCGGCAACCAGCCAGTCGCCGGCGCGCTCGAGAGAGCCAACGATCGTCGAGACCACCTCGAGCGTGTCTTCCTCGGACTCGTCCTCTTCCGGAACCACGGTGGTCAGGGGCGAGTCGTCGGCTCCGGGTCGCTCGACCACCGGAGGGCGGGGCGTGCGGGTGTCGGTCGGGCGGCTCACGGTCTAAGGATTCCACACTGAGATCGCCGGGCCAAGCAGGTCAGCCTACCGGCTCACACACGAAGATCGGGATCTCCCGGTTCGTGCGCTGGCGATACTCGGCGAAGGGAGCGTAGTGCTCGTCGCAGATCGGCCAGAGTGCGGGCTTCTCCTCGGCCGAGGCCAGGTGGGCTCGGAACTTCATGAGTCGGCCGCGGTGGCTCACCTCGATGTCCGGGTGCTTCACCAGGTTGTTGTACCAGACTGGGTTCCTGGGTGCGCCGCCCTGAGAGGCCACCAGGAGAATGCCTCCCTGATAGGGCACGTACATCAGGGGGAGCGTCAGCGTGCGCCCGCTCCTTGCGCCACTCATCGTGACGAAACAGACCTCGTCGCCAGTCAGCGTGTTGAACCGGCGTCCGCCAGTCAGACGGTTCAGAAAGACGTGAGCGCGCGATATCGCCTTGAGCGCCCAGCGCGGCGGGGGCTTCCCGGAGCCGGAGGGCGCAGCGTCATCGGTCGACATGGGGATCCTCCAGGGAGTGACGGCAGGTCGGAGTGTGGCCTGGTCTCCCAGATCCTACCCCAGTGCGGGCGCGCGCCGGGAATCGCAACGCGGCCGGCCTCTCCGCCGCATCAGCGCGGGCCCCCGAGGATCTGGCTGAAAGATCGTCATCGGACCCAGGGGAGAGCCGCTATGATTCCCGTCCGTACGGTCGTGTACTCCGCGTCCCGGGGGTTGAGCCGGAGCGACAGTCGATGGGAGCAGCAGATCGATGAAGCGCGACGAGTCCTTCTACCGTTCCACGAGCCTCTGGTTCGACGAGCTGGATGCGCCCGTCACACCACGCGCGGCTCTCGAGGGCGCCGAGCAGGCGGACGTAGCGATCGTCGGCGCGGGCTACTCCGGCCTCTGGACCGCGTACTACCTGGCACGCTCGAGACCGGAGCTGCGCATCGCCATCGTCGAAGGCGAGGTGGCCGGGTACGGCGCGTCCGGACGCAACGGGGGGTGGTGCGTCGGAGACGTCTCGGGGGCCGACGCTCTGCTCGCGCGGCGGAGCACCCGCGCGGCGGGCCTCGACCTCCAACGTGCCGCCTTCGCGGCGGTCGACGAGATCGGCCGCGTCTGCAGCGAAGAGGGGATCGACGCTCACTACAAGAAGGGCGGCGTGCTGCGCATCGCCGCGAACCCGACCCAGGGAGAGCAGCTTCGGGAGCACGTCTCCCGCCTCGCCCACTTCGGCTTCGAGCCGAGTGACTACCTCTTCCTGGAGCCCGATGAAGTCGCGGAACGGTTCCGCGGGATCGAGACATACGGCGCGATGCTGGGTGCCCACTGTGCGGTGCTCCAGCCCGCTCGCCTGGTGCGGGGTCTCGCAGACCGCGTGGAGGCCCTAGGGGTTCGCATCTTCGAGGACTCACCGGTGACCCACATTGCGCCGCGCGCGATTCGTACCGCCGGCGGGGAGCTACGCGCCGAGCAGGTCGTCGTGGCGACCGAAGGCTTCACCTCCCTGCTAAAGGGGCGACATCGCGATCTACTGACGCTCCACTCGTGGATGCTGGCGACCGAGCCGCTGCCGGAGTCGGTTTGGAAGGAGATCGGTCTCGACGAGCGAGAGGCCTTCAGTGACGCGAGCCTGAGCGTCACCTACGCGCAGCGCACGGTAGACGACAGACTCGCCTTCGGAGCCTGGGGAACCTACAACTTCGGGTCGCGCGTGCAGCATCGCTTCGACCGGTCGGAACCTCTCTTCGCGGAGCTGCACCGCATGATGCTGAAGCTCTTTCCCGCGCTCACGGATGCGGAGATCACGCACCATTGGGGCGGTCCCATCGCCGCGGCGCGCGACCTGAGAACGCGCGTCGGGTTCGACCCCGAGTCGGGCATGGGCTGGATCGGCGGCTACATCGGTGAAGGCGTGGCCATCTCGAACCTCGCCGGTCACACGCTCGCCGAGCTGCTGGCCGGTTTGGATACGGAGCGAACCCGCCTCGCTCTGGTGAGCCCGCCGGCACGCAAGTGGGAGATCGAGCCCCTTCGCTGGCTCGCGGTGACGTCTCTCATCGGTGCAGCGGGTGCGGTGGATCGCGCCGGAGCCGGAGGGTGGACGTCGCGACTGGCGGCGCGGGCCTTCCGCGCGGTCACGGGACGCTAGTCCGAAACGCACTCAAGTGGGGCTTGCAGGAGGAGTGAAGAAGTGACCGCGGCCAGCGGATTCCAGATTGTCGAAGCACAGCCGAAGCATGCGCCGTTCATAGCGTGGGTGATATTGACGGCATTCCGCTCGCACCTCGAGCGGGGGTTCTGGGACTTCATGTGTCCTGGTACGGACGAGGAGATCCTGCACTACCTCGAGGCTCTGACGTCGACCAAGACAGCCCACTGGGCACAGCTGCCGTTGTTCCTCGTCGCGGAGGTCGACGGCGAGCCGGCGGCGGCCCTGTCTGGCTACTTCGAAGAGGAGCATGCCGGCGAGAAACTCACCGATGGGATGACCGAGGTCTTCGAGGCTACGGGACTGTATCCCGACCCAGCGGGGGTGAAACGGGCGCTGACGGTCACGAACGTTGCGCCGGAGCACGTGCCGGGAGCCTGGATCATCGAGGACGTGGCGACGCGGCCCGAGTTTCGGCGCCGGGGTCTGGTGGACGCGCTGATGCAGGAGATCATGAACCGCGGTCGTAAGCGGGGAGCAACGGTGTCTGACATCAGCGTGTTCATCGGGAATGACTCGGCGCAGAAGGCGTACGAGAAGGCGGGTTACGTCGTGGTGGGAGAGAAGCGGCACCCGGAGTTCGAGGCGGTGTACAAGACACCGGGGGTGCGGGCACTGCGCCGCGCGCTCTAGCAGAGCGAGAGCAACCGGCGGAGCACGGCCGCACTCTCTCGCGCCTCCCCTGCCCCGGACCCAGCCTCTCCGCCGATCCCCGGCCGCGCGCGTATACTGGGTGCAACGGGCGGGTGCGCGGCAGGCGCTCCCCCCGCGAGGAGGCTCCAGATGAGTGCGCGGTCGATGAGCGCCATGCGCGAGAAGGTCGAGACGCAGTACAAGCCGGCGCTGGAGATGTGCCGGGCCAACCTGCTCCCGAACGGGCCCCTGATCGCCGACGGGATCCAGCTGACCGTCGACCACTACGAGGCGATCTTCCGCGCCATGGACGAGGGGGACCGCAAGCTCTGCTGGTACGAGTTCTGCCTCACCCCGGAGATCTTCCGTGCGATGGACATCTACCCGGTCTTGGGCGAGTCGCATGCGGGCGCGTTGACGCGCGGCGCGCCGGAGGCGTGCTGGGAGTACGTCGACGTCGCCGAGGCGGCTGGCGTGCCCCCCGAGCTGTGCGTGCTCGACAAAGTCATGTACGGCGCGTTGCTGCGGGACGAGATGCCGAAGGCCGACTTCATCGTCACCGGAAGCGCGCCCTGCGACAGCTCCCGGATCGGCTACCAGATGTTCGAGCAGCTGACCGACGCCCCCGTCTTCCGCCTCGATGCTCCCGTGGAGGACTCGCGCGAGGCCCACGTCTACTACGCGTCCGAGATCCAGAAGATGATCGGCTTCCTCGAGGAGCAGACGGGCACGCGCCTCGACCCCGACCGGCTGCGCGAGGTCTGCGAGGAGTCGAACCGAGCCGGCGAGGCGTTCCTGGAGAGATTCGAGATGCAGCGCGTGAGCCCCTGTCCGCACCCCGCCGGCGTCACGGCGGCCGCCTACGGGGCCATGCTCACCGGCATGGGCACGCCTCAGCTCACGCGCTACCTGGAGTTCCTGCGCGACGACGCGGCCGAGGCCATCCGCGAGGGCCGGCGCTCTCTCGAGAACGAGAAGCACCGCGTGTTCTGGTACTACACGCCCGTGACCTTTGACGAGGGCATGTACAGCTGGCTCGAGGAGACGTTCAACGCCGTCGTGATCATGGACCTGCTCAGCAGCTACTTCCGCGAGGACCCGATCGACACCACCAGCGTCGACTCCATGCTGGTGGGCCTGGCGCGCCGCGGGCTCGAGACGACCATGAGCCGGCTGCGGGTGACGGGACACCGGCTGACCGAGCAGTTCCTGCGCGACTACGAGGACCTGGGTGCCAACTGCGTCATCTTCCCCGCGCCGGCGGGCTGCAAGCATGTGTGGGCCTGGCTGAGCCTGCTGCGAGAGACCTGCCGCGAGCGCGGGATCCCGATCTGCGTCTTCGATCTGGACTGGATGGACTCGCGCGTCCGGTCGGCCGACTCGATCCGAACCACGATCGAGCAGTTCTTCGAAACGGTGATGGAGTAGCGGAGAGCGTCATGGGAGAGGCGACCGACTTCGGGCTGCTCGCCGGCCCGCTCGAGAACGAGTACGTGGGGGACTGGAAGAGCTCCGGGCGCCCGGTGATCGGGTTCTTCTGCGCCCACGCGCCCGAAGAGCTGCTCTGGGCGGCGGGAGCCCTGCCGGTGCGGATGCGGGGGACCGGGAGCGAGGACACCTCGCACGCCGACGAGTATCTGGGCTCGTTCAACTGCAGCTTCGTGCGTCACACGCTGAGCCGGGTGGTCAAGGGGGACCTCGCCTTCCTCGACGGTCTGCTGGTCACGAACAGCTGCGACCACATCCGCCGGCTCTTCGAGGTCTTCACGGCCAAGGAGCTGGCGCCCTTCTGCCACTACCTCGACGTCCCTCATCTGAACACCGAGGAGGCGTTCGTTCGCCTGACGGTTCAGCTGCGTCGCCTGCAGGAAGAGCTGGAGCGCCACCTCGACGTGAAGATCACCGAGGAGGCGCTCACAGGCGCGGTCAAGCTCTACAACCGCACGCGCACGCTGCTGGCCCGGGCCTCGGCGCTGCGCAGCGAGGATCCCCCGCGGGCGCGGGGCAGCGAGGCGCTCACCCTGGCGGTGGCCGCCGCCAGCGTGCCGCGCGACCGTTTCAACGAGCTGCTCGAGGCACACCTCGGGGAGCTGGAGCGGCGCGAGCCGGGACCCGCGATCTCCGGCCCCCGCCTGCTCGTGATCGGCGGAACGCTCGACGAGCCCGGCTACCTGGAGGTGATCGAGTCACTGGGCGCCTCGGTCGTGGCGGACCAGCTCTGCTGGGGCTCCAAGAGCTTCACGAACCTGGCCGACGAGGAGATCGATCCGATCGAAGCGATCGCCCGGCGCATGCTCGACCACATGCCCTGTCCGCGCATGGTCGACCAGTACCCCCGGCGGCTGGCGGACCTGCTCGAGGCGGTGGAGCGGCACGAGATCGACGGCGTGATCTGCGAGCGGCTCAAGTTCTGCGACCTCTGGGGCGGCGAGATCGAGATGCTGCGGCGCTCGCTCAAGCAGGAGGCCGGGGTGCCGCTGCTCGTGCTCGAGCGCGACTACCTGGCCGCGAGCGGACTGGGGCAGCTGCGCACGCGCGTGCAGGCGTTCCTGGAGACGCTCGACTGAGCCGTCAGTCCTGCTCGACCAGAACGGTCGCCTGCTGGAAGTCCACCGCGCGGACCTTCCCCTGGAGCTCCCGCTCCTCGCCGAACAGGGTCGCGAGGCGCAGCGTCCGGCCGTCGATCTCGAGCAGCGCCACGTCCTCGAGCAGCAGCTCCCTCTTCTCGTCCCGCTCGAAGTAGGCCTTCGCCAGACACATGTCAGCTCTCCTCCAGCTCCCGGAGGGCGTCCAGGAGACACGCGTTTGCCCGGCCGAGCTGTCGCGCGGCCTCGAGAATCTTGTCCGAGACACCTTCGCGGCCCGAGCGCTGGGCGCGCTCCGCCCAGACGCCGAACTCGTGCGCGTGTCCCTCGTTGTGCTCGGCCCAGTGGGCGAGCAGGATGGCGAGCTTCTCCTCGTCGGTCGCCCGGGTCATGCGAGAACGTGCCTCGCCGCGATCTCGCGCACGGCGACCCGGCCGGGCGAGTCGAGCGGCAGCTCGCAGAGCGGCTTGCCCAGCAGGTCGTGGTAGGCGATGGCGTCGTCGTGCGGGATCCAGCCCGCCACCTCCAGGCCGATCTCGCCCGCGGCGCGCTCCAGGATCTCCTCGTTGCCCTGCACCCGGTTGAAGACCAGGGCGAGCCGCTCGCACTCGATCACGCCATCGTCGCGCACCATCTTGCGGATCAGGCCCGCCGTCTGGATGCCGCGCGAGGTGGCGTCGCTGACGATCATGAGCGTGTCGACGCCGCGCATCACCTGGCGGTTGATCTGCTCGAGCCCGGCCTCGCCGTCGATCAGGATGGTGTCGAAGCTCCTCGAGAGCGTCTCGATCGTGCCACGCAGCAGGTCGTTGACCGGGCAGTAGCAGCCCAGCGTCTCGGTGCGGCCCATGGCCAGCAGCGCGAAGTCGTCCCGCTCGCTGAGCGCCTCGAGCGCCATGTAGTCGAGCATGTCGACCAGGCGGACCTTCTCCTCCCGCTTGCCCCGGCGAGCCGTCTCGATGATGTCCTCGCGGACCTGGCCCATGGTCCGCTCCACCTCGATGCCGAGCGCGATCGGCAGGCCCATCGCCGGGTCCGCGTCGATCAGCAGCAGGTTGCCGGCCCGGCCACTCGCCACCAGCTCGCGCGAGAGCAGCGCGGTGAAGGCCGTCTTCCCCGTGCCCCCCTTGCCGCACACGGCCACGAGCCGCTCAGCGCGGGCGCGCGCCTCAGGCATCGACCCGCTGCTTGCGGATCCGGACCACGTCGCGGATGTCGTCGCAGGCGGGCTTGTCGTCGCACGACTTGCAGTCCACCCCGAGTGAGCACTCCAGATCGATGCCGCGGGCTCGCCAGGTCTCGCTCGCCACGTGACGGCCGATTGTGCGGACCTGCTCGGCGATCTCCTGGAGCTCGCTCAGGTCCTCGCGCGACGAGGTGACGAAGAGGACCTGCATCGCCTCGATCCCGAGGAGCCGGGACTTGAAGCTCCCGATCAGGGCCCGACCCAGCAGCTCGAAGTCGAAGCCTGCCTTCGCGGCGCCGCGGCTGACCCGGCTCCACATGCGGCCGGGCGTGCTGCGGATCATGTAGCCCGGGGTGCGGCCCGCCAGGTACTGCGCCTGCTCGAGCTCCGCGAAGTCCGTGTCGGTCAGGGCCGGGCCGGCGGCCAGCAGGACCTGCCCGAACGGCAGGCTCGCTCCCGGCGAGGCCTGGATGCCGGGCCCGACCAGGGTGATCCGCCCGTCGCGCACAAGGGACGGGTCGTCGGTGCAGAGCGGGAACGCGCAGGAGCCGGCGCGGGGGCTGCCGAGCTCCACGAAGGTGTCTCGCTGCAGCACGATGCCGCCGCCACCCGCGGATCCGGCCGACTCGGGGATCGCGGCCAGGAGCTCGCCGCCGGGGTCCTCGGCATCGAACTCGCGGATCAAGCCTCCGCGGCAGACCCTGCGTTCGACCCAGTCCGCCACCTTCCTCACGTACGGATCGAAGGTCGCCACCGGGGTTCCTCCGGCGAGCTCCGGGCGACGCCCGCTCGCCTTCGTCAGTTCTGCTTCGCCGCCCGCTCCAGCGCGATCAGGGCGGCCCCGACCGCACCCGCGACCTGGGGGTCCTGGGGCAGCTGCTTCACGCTCACGCTCAGCCGGTCGGCCAGAACGGAGGCGAGACCTTCGTTCTTGGCGCACCCGCCCGTGAGCGCCAGGTCCTCGACGAGGCCGACCCGCTTCACCATCGCCTGGAGCCGTCGCGCGATGGCGTAGTGCAGGCCCGCGACGATGTCGGCCAGCTCCACGCCGTCGTTCACCAGGGTGACGACCTCCGACTCGGCGAAGACACTGCACTGGCTGCTGATGGTGGCCGGGTTCTCGCCCTTCAGGCACAGGTCGGAAAGCCCGTCGAGCCCGCACTGCAGCACGCGCGCCATGGCCTCGAAGAAGCGGCCGGTGCCGGCGGCGCAGCGGTCGTTCATGGCGAACTCGAGCACCTTGCCCTTGGGGCTGAGCGACATGACCTTGCAGTCCTGCCCCCCGATGTCGACCACGGTGCGCACCGAGGGCGACATCCAGTGTGCCCCGCGCGCGTGGCACGTGATCTCCGAGACGTTGTCGTTGGCAAAGGGGACCTTCATCCGGCCGTAGCCGGTTCCCACGATATAGTCCAGGTCGTCGGTAGACCGTCCCGCCTTCGCCAGCGCCTCGTCCATGACGGTGCGCGCCGTCAGCTCGGGCCGGGTGGTGGACGGGATGATGGCGTGCGCCACCAGCTCCCCGTCGTCGATCACCGCGGCCTTGCCCGTCGCGGAGCCCACGTCACAGCCTGCCACGATCATGCCGTCCCGTTCCTTCTGCAGTCCACGCGCTGCGTCGCAGCCAGTGTACGGGGGGCCGCCTGGCCTGTCCAACACCGTCGGCGCCCGCGCACGACGCCGGCCAGCGAGACGCGCGAGCTGGAGCTCAGCCGCCCCCCTCGGTGTGGATACCTGCTGCGGAGCTTCTAGAAGACCCCCTAACCGAAACTCGGAGAGCTCGCTTGAATTACCAATCCTCCGCCCGCGCGCTCGGCTCTGGGGGCTCGCGTCCCGTTCCGGTTGGTAGGGCTCCTCTTTCTTTCACATCGCGAGCACCGTCGAGGCCAGCTTGCGGGCCAGGGTCAGCGTTTTTCGATGCGTTTTGAGCTGGATTGCGAGACCATGACGGGCTCCGACAACAAGAAGGGAACCCAACTGTGGAACTTCGTGAAGCCATCGGTCGCCGGCGATCGATCCGATTCCTCAATCCAGACAAGCCGGTCGAGAAGGAGAAGATTCAGATCATGTTCGAGGCCGCGCGCATTGCCTCACACTGGGGGAACACCCAGAGCCTGCGCGCAGTCGCTCTATTCAAAGACGAGGACAAGGAGCTGATCGACATCCTGCAGGGAGCGGTGATCGGTTGGCAATTCCGCATCGCGCCGGTCGTCATCGTCTGGTTCGTGGATCCCGAAGCCGCGGTCAGCTATCAGGCCGAGAGCCTGATGAAGCTGGCCGACGTCGGCGCGCTCGGCGTGGGCTCGAAGGTGGTGCGGAGGAAGGGCGTCGAGGAGAAGCTCCTGCCGTTCTTCGCCAGCATCGGCGAGGCTCTCAAGGCCCCCGGGGTCAACGAGATGGACTGCGGCCAGGGCATTGGCCAGGCGACGCTGGCGGCGTATGAGCTGGGTCTGGGCACCTGCTGCCTCGGCCCGGGCCCGCGTGGCCAGGAGCTCATGAAAGCCCTCGGCATACCGGATCACTGCCGCATGGTCGTGACCCAGACGGTCGGCTACCCCCTCGAGCACTGGGAAGCCGGCGGCCAGCGTCCGCGGCTGCCGTTCGAAGACCTCTTTCACATCCACAGTTACGGCGAAGCCTACCCGCGCGGCGAGGCAGTGGTCGAAGAGCTGACGCGCGATGGCATGTTCACGCCGCCCGCGCCGCTGCCCGGCCGCGACGAGGAGATCCTGATGCTCAAACAGGCGCTCGGCCTGAAAGAGCCTGGGGTGCTGTGAATAGTCCATCCTGGGGGTAGATCATGGCGTTCGAGAGAGTGAGCCTGGGGCGGACTGGGCTTATGGTGACCCGCCTTGGCGTTGCTGCGAGCTACGGCACGGACGAGGCCATGGTCGAGGCGGCCGCCGAGAGGGGCGTGAACTACTTCTGGTGGGGCGCCCTTCGAACGAAGAAGATGGCAAGGGGTATCAAGGCCGTTGCCAGGAAGAAGAGAAAAGATCTCGTCGTCGTGCTGCACGCCATGTCGCGCACACCATCTGCCATGTCGACACTAGTGCAGAAGAGCACGAATCGATTGGGTGTGGACTATCTGGATGTATTGCTCCTGGCCGGGTACAACAAGGCACCCGATCCCCGGCTCCTTGAACATGCACACGAGCTGAGGAACAAGGGGGCGATCCGCTTCGTGGCCTTATCCGGTCACCAACGTCTCTTGTTCCCGGAACTCGAGGAGGAGCGGCAGATCGACATCTTTCACCTGCGCTACAACGCAGCCCACCGCGGCGCCGAGAACGAGGTCTTTGAACACCTTCCGCAGGAAGGGGGTCCCGGGGTCGTCACCTTTACGAGTACCCGATGGGGCAGCCTGATCGATCCCGCCTTCATGCCCCCCGGAGATCCCCCGCCCTCTGCTTCCGATTGCTTCCGCTTCGTTCTCTCTCACCCCAAGGTCCACGTCGCCTGCTGCGGACCCAGCAACATGGATCAGCTCGAGAAGAACCTGGAGTGCCTGGAGCGGGGCCCGATGAGCGAGGAAGAGCTGGAGCGCATGCACCGTATCGGCAGCTTCGTGTACAGCCGCGGTGCGCCCTGGAAAGCACAACTCAGAGCAATGGCGGGGATTCTGCGTCCGGCCAGCAGGACGGTTCGATAGCGCTCAGTACCAGGAACGATGACGTCGAGTGCACAGACGAGGATCCGACCGCCACAACTTCATTGAAGCTCGCGGCGCTCGAAGCTCAAGTGCGGCGACCTGTCTCATCCAGCGCCGACACTCCGCGCTTGGCATGCTCTCTCCGGTCGAGTATGAAATGCAGCACACATTATCAACGGCAGCATGAGTCCAGCCACCAGCCTCCGCGGAACCTGGGGCACACCAGGGTCTCCGGAGAACCCGGGGCGGTTCACTCATCATCGATTCCCTCTTTGCCAAGGGAGCCGTTCAAAGGTCCTCTCTGGCGTCTGATAGCGGTCTTTCTGCGAGATCGTCAGGCCGGGGCCTCTAAGCTCACGAGAGCGGAGCGTAGCGAACGCCGGTGAGCTCTTCGGAGATCTCCCAGAGCCTGGCCGCCGCCGTTTCGTCGTGGGACGCGCGCGCGGAGGTGACCTTCTTCGGGTGCCCCCAGGTCTCGGCAAAGCCGTCGGGGCCGAAGTAGTCGCCGCCGTGCACCTCGGGCGCCGTGGCCGCATAGAGGGTGGGCAGCGCGCCCATGTCAGCGCTCTGGGAGAAGAGCCGGTTCATCCACTCCATGGTGCGTTCCATCAGGGACGAGCCGCTCATCTGCGGCCCCACCGCTTGGAGGTTCGTGGCCGAGTAGCCCGGATGGCACGCCACCGCGATGGTTCCGGCCCCGGCGCGGCCCAGTCGGCGCTGGAGTTCGTAGGTGAAGAGGAGGTTGGCGAGCTTGCTCTGCCCGTAGGCCTTCCACTTGCCATAGCCCGCCTCGAGCTGGAGGTCGTCGAAGTGCATGCGGCCCATCTTGTGCGCGGTGCTGCTCACGTTCACCACCCGCGAGCCGGGCATCGCCAGGAGCCTCTCGAGCAGCAGGCCGGTCAGTGCGAAGTGGCCCAGGTGGTTTGTCCCGAGCTGCATCTCGAAGCCGTCTGCCGTGGTGCGGCGCGGAATCGCCATCACGCCCGCGTTGTTCACCAGCACGTCAAGGGTCGAGTCGGTGCCCAGGACGACCTCGGCGAACTTCCGTACCGACTCCAGGCTCGTCAAGTCGAGCTCTGCCGCCTCCACCTGCGCCTGGGGCGACTCCGCGCGCACGGCATCCAGTGCGCCCTGGGCCTTCTCCGGGTTGCGGCACGCCAGCAGCGTGCGTGCCCCGCGGCGGGCCACCGCGCGCACCGTCTCGAAGCCAAGCCCCGAGTTGGCTCCGGTCACGATGATGGTGCGGTCCGACAAGTCGGGAACATCTTCGGCTGTCCAGCCCATGGCGCTTCCTCCGTCGCGATCAGTATACGCCCGCGCCCGCGCCCCCTAATCCTCCAGCCCCATCCGCAGCAGGAGGGCGGCGAAACGCGGGGCGTCGCTGACGCCGGGACCCAGGTCATCCAACTCGCTCACCGACCTCTAGCCCCTACGCGACGATTTGACAGAAAGACCCTCATCGGAGGCTGAAGAGGGCCTTTGAATCGCTTATCCTCTAGTGCCTATCCTCTGGGGCACACGCTCGACGCAACAGGGGGACGACTCATGCGCTCAACGAGAATGCTGGCGCTGGCCCGGATCGTCATGAGGGTCCTGCACGCGCGACGGCGGCGGGGCAGTAGGTAGGCCCCCGGGGATGGGCGTGGCTCGGTCGATCGTTTGCATCTCTCAGACGACAGGGTCGGGCGGTCTGGAGATCGGCCACGCCGCCGCCGAGCGTCTCGGCTTCCGCTACCTGGACGAGGAGATCGTCGCGCTGGCGGCGGCGCGAGAGAGAATCGACCCGGAGGAGGTCGCCGACGTCGAGCGCCGCCAGACGCTGGTGCGGCGCCTCCTGCACGGGCTCGAGCGGCGCGAGAAGCTCGAGACGTTCGCACACTCCGTCCTGTTCCCGGATCCCGATGCCGAGCAGCCGCCACGCGTCCTGCCCCTCGCCACGACCGAGGACCACCGAGCGGCGATCCGTGCAGTGATTCACGAGACCGCGGAGCAGGGGCAGGTCGTGATCGTCTCGCACGCGGCGTCGATCGCCCTGGCCGACATGCCCGGACTCCTGCGCGTGCTGGTGACCGCCTCGCTCGAGACGCGCGCGCAGAGGGTCTCCGGCCCGGAGCTGGACTCGCCCCGGGCCCTCAAGGCGGTGCAGGAGACCGATCGGGCGCGAGCCGACTACCTCAAGCGCTTCTACGGCGTGAGCCACGAGGCGCCAACCCACTACGACCTGGTCATCAACACCGATGTCCTCGGTCACGAGGAGGCCGTAGACCTTATCGTCGCCGTCGCCCAGGGGCCCCAGAGCTGACCCGATCCTCCGGGGGGACGGGCGAGGGGACCGCGCGTGTGAGGCTGGAGGAGTAGGGACTCCTGGGCGAAACCGCCGGGGGCGCGCCGGGGGGCGTCCGGCAACGGTCGCAGAGAATCGCCTGCACCCCCGGGACCTTGCGTGGCACGCCCGGCAGGATTCGAACCTGCAACCTACGGATTCGAAGTCCGGCCGAAGTGTTCTTCTTGGTTGCTCGTAGTTGGGGAAGGCTAGAAGAATCAAGCACTTAGCCCTGACGAGCTTTCGTCCGTTCCTCGCCGTGCGACTCAGTTCGCACGCTGTTTCGCACACCAAATGGACGGGTCAGCCGGCTCCTCCCCTCCTCCCACCTCTGCGCCCGAGAGTCACATAGCCCTGTGACCTGCCAGAGGAGTACTCTTCCACCTGACCCAAGACAGGAGGCCCCGAGCGAGGCGTGGCTTTCGAGGGCACCGAGCACAGACTCGCCGCCGTCCTGATGGCGGAGGTGGTCGGCTACTCGCGCCTCGTGGCCGAGGACGAGGCGGCTGCCCTCCGGACTCTCGCGACCCACCGCCACGCGATCGGCGACCTTGTCTGCGGGCAACCAGGCCCCGTCATCGATCCTGCATGCATGCGTCGGGGAACGTCCACGGCCTTGTCTGAACCAAGTTCGACATGGGCTTCGACGCTGTCGGCACGAAGTCGCTCAGGAACCTCCCCCATCCTGTGCGGGTACTCCGAGTGAAGCCCGAGGCGGAGAAGAGACCGTCGTGGTGGCGAGCGGCGCTGGCGCTTGGATTCGTTGTGGTGCTCGGAGCTGCAGCCGTAGCGGTCTGGAGGGGTTTCCTCCGCGACATTGTGAAGCCCACTGCGGCTGAAATCTCTGCTCCGATCCGCTCCATCGCCGTCCTGCCTCTCGAGAATCTCACCGGCGACCCGGAGCAGGAGTACTTCGCAGACGGGATGACCGAGGCGCTGATCGGCGACTTGGCGAAGCTGCAATCGCTCAGTGTGATCTCGCGGAGCTCGGTGATGCGCTACAAGCGGAGCGACCGGTCGCTCCCCGAAGTCGCCAAGGAGCTGAACATCGAGGGGATCATCGAGGGCGAGGTGATCCGCGAAGGGGACCGCGTCCGCATCACCGTGCAGCTTCTTGACGCGCGGAGCGAACGCCGCCTCTGGAGCGAACGCTACGACCGCCGGCTGCGCGATGTCATTGCGCTCCACAGAGAAGTCTCGAGGGCGGTCGCCGAGCAGATCGGCCTCGAACTCAATCCCGAAGAGCGGGCCGCACTGACGACCTCCCGGCCCGTCGATCCCCGAGCCTACGACGCCTACCTGCGCGGGCTGCAGCTCAGCGGCCCTGCGACGCTCGTCGGGGTCTGGGGCGAGCGAGCCATCGAGCAGTTCGAGCGGGCGGTCGAGCTGGATCCCGGCTTCGCCGAAGCCTGGGTCCGGCTGGCCGAAGCCTACCGCCTCCTGGGAATCGCCGGCTTCGACCTGCGCTACCGCAGCGAGCTCCCGAAGGCGCAGGCAGCGGCGCAGAGGGCGCTGGAGCTCGACGACCGCCTCGGTTCAGCCCACGCTTCGCTGGGGGCTGTCCGAATGTGGTACGGCTGGGACTTCCCCGGAGCCCAACGCGCCATCGAGCGGGCGGTGCAGCTCAGTCCCGGCGATCCGATCACCCTGGATGTGTACGTCTGGTATCTACTGGCAGTTGAAGGGAGGCCAGAGAAGGCGCTTGCTGTTTCGGAGCGCCTGCTGCACGCCGCTCCATTCGATCGCTATATACGCGCGACGCGACTCAGGCTCTTGCTGCACGCTCGCCAGTACGAGCGCGCCCTCGACGAGGCCGCACGGGCGCGGCGGGTGGTCCCCGGCTTCGCGGACCTCGACATCGGGTCGACCTACTTCAAGCTAGGCCGGCTCGAGGAGGCGCACCGTGCCTTCATCGCCGTCTCCGAGCAGTGCGGTGCGTCCTGCGACTGGGAGCGGGAGGCGCGGGAACGCGGCTGGGCTGAGGGTGGCTTCGAGGGGTCACTGCGGATCTGGCTCGAGGCGGCGACGAGAAAGGGAGGGTACTCCCCTTGGATGATCGCCATCAGCTGGGCCATGGTCGACGAGACGGACGAGGCCTTAGCCTGGCTCGACCGCGGCTACCGCGCGCGTGACCCCCTGATGATCTTCCTGAGGACGCACCCCGGCTTCGACTCGATCCGCTCCGACCCCCGCTTCGACGACCTGCTCCGCCGCATCGGCTTCCCCGAGAGCTGAGCCATGCCATCCACGGAACGCAAGCTCGCCGCGATCCTCTCCGCCGACGTGGTCGGGTACGGCGGGCCACATAGAGGCCCTCTGCCTGGCGATTGAACAGAAAGAGGGCTACTGGACCCCGAAGAGGGCCTTTGAACAGCTTACCCTCGCGACGAGCTCTCCGTGGCTCCGCCACCAGCGCGACGCGCCCATTTTGAACTTCAGTCTCTCGAGATCCCCGCCGGCCCCGAAGCCGTCACCCTCCTCTCGCTCCTCGAAAATTTAGACCCAAGGTTGTCACCGGAGGGCGTATGCTTGTCTGCGAGTAGACAAACGAGCGGAGGAGTGCCATGAGCTTCCGCGTCCTCGCTTCGCTGTCCTTGTTGCTACTGCTGCTCGCCTCCTGCGGCGCCGAGGAGACCGGCGTCGCCGCACTTGCTCCATCCCGCGAAAAGCCGCTGGTGATCTCTGGCATGTACCGCGTCAGCGGGGAGACGACCCCGTTGGACGGGAGCCGGGCGCGCCACATCGAGGGATCGGTGATCCTGGCCGTGGAAGGGGACGGCTACGTCTCGAGCTTTCACCTGCTCACTAACTTCCCGGGACCCGAAGGGGTGATGAAAGCGGAGGTGGTCGGCAAGGGCGAGGGCAGGGTCGACGGTCGACGCCTCGAGGGCACCGCCGAGACCCAGATCCTCACCGCCATGTTCCAGGGGGTCGACCCGAAGTTCCCGTTTCTGCCTCAGGTCTTCGGTCCGCGCATCGAATCCACGTCTGTCGCGACGATCCACGAGGATGGGACGATCACCCTCGAGATCGAGAACCGCGCGGCCCCGGGGCAGGAGTACGGGTCGACGCGCACCACGATGACCGGTGAGCGCGTCACGCGCTTCGCGCCGGGGGCGCCCGTTCCCGACTCCGAGCCGGAATCGAAGGGCCGCATGCGGCCCTGAGCCGCTTCCCGCCGCTTCACGGCGAGCATACCGACGAGATCCTGGCCGAGCTCGGGCTCCAGGCGACCGAGCGCCAGGCACTTCACGAGGCGGGCGTCGTCCTCTCGGCGACACGCGCCGCGGGGGACGGTCGCTAGTGTCCTATTAGCGGGCGGCCGCTACGGCCCAGCGTCGGTCGGCCCCAGAGGCGGCTCCGGGGTTCCCCTTGAACAGAAGACCCCCTACCGGAACTCGGAAAGCCCGCTTGAACTGCCTATCCGCTCTTCAATACGGTGTATGTAACAATAATCGCACTGACCAACAGCCGAACAACTTCTTGAGGAGCAACTCTTGTCACGGCCCGAAAAGACCAACATTGTATTCATTCTCACCGATGACCAGGGCATCTGGGCCGCGGGATGTTACGGCAATCCGGAAATCCGTACACCGAACATTGACAGTCTCGCCGCCACCGGCGTCCGATTTGAGAATTTCTTCATCACCATCCCTGTCTGCTCAGCCAGCCGGGCATGTCTTCTTACCGGTCGTATTCCATCGCAGCACGGCGTTCACGATTTCCTGACTGGCAAGGCA
>CAZLBF010000237.1:0-12604 GCA_964557495.1 uncultured Myxococcales bacterium
CCAGATCGAGGCGCACCAGGTTCCGCTCCGTCTTGTGCGCGATACCGCGACCGCAGAGCTTGAGCGCAACGGGGAACCCGAGCTTCTCGGCCGCGCGCGCCGCGTCGTCGGGGGAGGAGACCAGGTGCTCTTCGGGAATCGGAACTCCGGCATCTGCCAGCAACTGCTTCGACTCGTGTTCAGACAGCGTGTACGACATTGTGGCGGCAGGATAAGGAGCCGCGCGCCCGATGCCAAATCGCGCTATTCGGCCTCCGCGGGGGCTCGCCCGATCCGCCGGTTCCGGTCAGCCTTGAATCTCCCGGTGACGCTGGCGAGGAGGGAGCCAGGCTCGTACGGCGCTGCGCCGAATCGCACTCCTCGCGAAATTCGAGCTTGATCTGGGTACCGGTCTGGGTCGATGCTTTCGAGGGGCTGCCTTCCAGAGGTGGGAGGCGCGGAGCCGCGTATGGGCGAGGACAGCCGCAGGACGCGAGAGCCGGTGGACGAGCTTCGGATCCTGCACCAGAGGATCGAGAAGCTCGAGCGGTTGCAGCGCGATCACGCGAGCGTAGAGGAGGCTCTGCGTCAGAAGTCGGCCCACGTTCGCCTGCTTCAGACCGTCACGGTCGCTGCGAACGAAGCGGCGACGATCGAGGCTGCGCTGCAGACCTGTCTGGAGGCCGTCTGCGCGCATGCGGGCTGGCCGGCCGCGCATGCGTACCTGCTGACCGACGACGGCACGCGCGAGCTGGTGCCCACGTCGATCTGGTACGCGGAGAATCCTGAGCGCTTCGAGCCGCTCCGCAAGGCCACCGAACAGACGCGGTTCGCGCCCGGCGTCGGCCTGCCGGGACGCGTCCTGAGCTCGGCCAAGCCCCTCTGGATCGCCGGCGCCGGCAGAGACCCGGCCTATCCGCGCGCACGCTTGGCCGGCAAGCTCGGAATGGGTGCGGGGTTCGCCTTTCCCGTGCTGGCGGGCAGCGAGGTCGTCGGCGTGCTCGAGTTCTTCTGCGAGCAACCGGAGCCCCCGGGAGAGCGGATGCTCGAGGTCATGTCACTCATCGGGACGCAGCTCGGACGGGTGATCGAGCGCAAGCGCGCCGAAGAGGCGCTGCGCGCCAGCGAGAGGCGGCTGTGGCAGATCATCGATCTCGTGCCCCACATGATCTTCGCCAAGGACTCGCGTGGTCGCTTCCTGCTCGCGAACCGAGCGCTCGCCGACGCGTACGGCACGAAGGTGGAGGACCTGGTAGGGCGGAGTCATCGTGACCTGCATGCATCGGCCGACGAGGTCTCCCCGATGCTCGCGGACGACCGAGCGGTCATCGAGAGCGGCGAGCCGAAGTACGTTCCCGCCGAGAAGTTCACGGACAGTGAGGGGCGCGTCCGGATTCTCCAGGCGATCAAGATCCCGTTCACGGAGTCGAGCTCGAACGAGCCGGCCATCCTGGGAGTCGCCACCGACATCACCGAGCGCACTCGCGCGGAGGAGGAGCGACGCAAGCTCGAGGAGAGAATGCTGCAGGCGCAGAAGCTGGAGAGCCTCGCAGTCCTGGCCGGGGGGATCGCGCACGACTTCAACAACCTGCTCACGGGAATCCTGAGCAACGCTGCCGCCGCGAGTCGGGAGTTCGAGCCTGGCGATCTCGTGCTGCAGAGCCTCGATGAGATCGTGCAGGGCGCGAAGGTTGCGGCGCATCTCACTCAGCAGCTGCTCTCCTACTCGGGCCGAGGCCAGCTCGACGTGCGCCCGCTCGATCTCTCGGAGGAGGTCCACGCACTCGAGGGTCTCCTCAAGTCCTCGATGGGGAAGCGGGCGCGGCTCGTCACGGAGCTGGCCGGGGACCTGCCGGCGATCGAGGCCGACGCGACGCAGATCCAGCAGGTGCTGATGAACCTGGCCCGCAACGCTGCCGAGTCCACGGATCGCCACGGCTACGTGCGGATCGGGACGAGCGCCGTCGATCTCGAGGAGGGAGACCTGCCGCATCACGTGCCGGGAAGTCGAGCGGAGCCGGGTCTCCACGTCGAGCTCTCGGTCGAGGACGATGGCTGCGGTATGGATTCGGACACCCTGAAGCGCATCTTCGACCCCTTCTTCAGCACCAAGCCCACCGGGCACGGTCTGGGGCTTGCCGCCACGATCGGGATCGTGCACCGGCATGGGGGCGGGCTGTCTGTCGAGTCGACGCCCGGACAGGGGACGGTGTTCCGACTGCTCTTCCCGGCCTCCGCGAAGCGCGCTCGAGTGACTCGCGAAGCGTCGGATGAGGCTGCGCGCGGAGAGGGCGTCATCCTGGTGGTGGACGACGACGAGTACGTTCTGCGAGGAGCGTGCGTGACGCTCGAGGCGTTCGGATACACGGCGATTCCGGCCCCGACCGGCCGCCGCGCGATCGAGCTCTTTCACGAGAAGGCGCACGAGATCGATCTGATCGTGCTCGACCTCGCGATGCCCGGCCTGAGCGGAGAAGAGACGCTGCACGCTCTGCGGGCGCTGCGTCCGGACGTGGTCGTCCTGGTCTCGTCTGCATACGCGCCGCGCGAGGTGGCCAGCGAGTCCCTCCTGACCGACGTCGCGGGATTCGTCCAGAAGCCGTACGAGCCCCATCAGCTCGCGAACGAGGTGAAGCGAATCCTTGGCTGTGGTCGCGGCCACCCCTCGGGCGGAGTGGAGCAGGAGCTGATCGCCCTGCGCGCCTCGTTCCGCGAGAAGCTGCCCGGCAGGCTGGACGAGCTGGAGGCGCTGCTGGGCAGGGCGCGGGCGCCCCGCGCCGAAGAGCAGGAGCGCCTCGCCGTCCTGTGCTGCGCCCATCAGCTCAAGGGCACGGCGGGCTCGTACGGGTTCGGCGAGATCGCCGATTCGCTCGCGCGGATCGAGGACTCGGTGCAATCGCTGCTGGACGGCGAGGTGTCGGATGAAGACGGGTTCTGGGCCGAGGTCGACGTCCAGCTCGGTCGCGCTCGGGCCTCGCTTCGCGGCTCAGACGGGAGCCGTGCGTAGCAGCCAGCCGCGCACGCGGGATCGCAGCAGGGTTGGCTTGATCGGCTTGGTGAGGTAGTCGGTCGCGCCGGCCACGAACGACTGGACCACATCGCTCTCCCCGAGATTCGTGCCCGTGAGAAGCAGAACCGGGATGTTACAGAGCGAGGGGTCCGGCTCAACTCGAAGCCGCCTGCAGACCTCGAGCCCGCTGCAATCGGGAAGATTCACGTCGAGCACGATCAGCGTCGGGTGCTCCTTGCGTGTGAGCCGCAGCGCCGACTCGCCGTCGCGGGCCGTCCAGACCCGGACCCCCTCGGTTCGGAGGGTGGCCTCGAGCAGTGCGAGCATGTCGGGGTCGTCGTCGACGAGCAGCACCGAGGCAGCGAGATGGGGGGCGCGCTCGATCAGTGCGGAGCTCTGGTCCTCGAGCGGCGCGAGTGAACGAGGGGACGTGCCCGACAGCTCGACGACCTGCCCCTCCGCCGCCGCAAAGATCTCAACCGAGTGCTGGCCCGACGCGCCTAGATCCCGGGCGAGCTCGCAGACCCTGTCGATCCCCTCGTCGGTGCGCGCCGGATCGTGGTGAAAGAGTGCCAGCCGCGTCGCCCTGGCGAGCATCGCATAGTCGACGGCTCGATCGGTCGGCGTGTGGCCCCACCCGGTCTTGTCCGGGAAGTCCTCCAGCGTGTACTGCGCATCGTGGATCAGAAGGTCCGCTCCCTCGAGGAAACGCACGTGACGACGATCCTCGTGGTGCACCGGCGGCGTCCCCGGCGTACCGCCGCAGGGGTGGAGCGAGTGCGGCTCGTGGTCGGTCGCGTAGACCAGGGTGGCCCCCTCGGCCTCCAGACGGTAGCCGAGCGTGAGCGCGGGATGATTCAGGTACTGGGTCGTCACCCGGATGTCCCCGATCTCGAACGTGCCCTCCCCCAGGTCGCGGAGCCGCACGTCGGCGTTCAGCGCATCCATGGTGATCGGCGAGTACTGGTAGGACATCTGGGCCGCGAGGGCGGCTTCGACCTCTCGACCCCGCCCCGCCGGCGCGTACACGTCCCACCTGCCGCTGGGGAAGAAGAGCGGCTCGAAGAACGGAAAGCCCTGAATGTGGTCCCAGTGCGTGTGCCCGATCAGCAGGTGACCGCGCTCTCCCGAGCCCGTGCGTTCGAGTGCCTGCCCCAGCTCGTAGGCACCCGTGCCGCAGTCGAGTACCACGAGCGTCTCCGCGGTCTGGACCTCCACGCACGACGTGTTCCCGCCGTAGCGCAGGGAATTCGCCCCGGGCTTCGCGATGGATCCCCGAGTGCCCCAGAAGCGCACGCGCATGCGATGAGCCTACACCCGCGAGCGTCGAGCGGAGGCAGGAATTCACCCCGTCAGAGGTTGCTCCGGGGCTCGTGCACGACTTCGAGCTTGAGTCCGTCGGGGTCGGCGAAGAAGGCGGCGTAGTAGCCGGGCGAGTATGCGGGCCCGCCGTACTCGGCGGGCGGATCGAGAATCGTCGCGCCGCTCTCCTGCATAGCGCGGTGGATCTGGTCCACGTCCTCGCGGCTCTCCGCGTGGAAGGCCAGGTGATGGAGGCCCGGCGCGTAGCGGTCGTGCGAGGCGTCGCGGCTCTCGGCTCGCGCCGGGCGGACCTCGATTCCCCAGTAGGCACCGGAGGCGTACTGCAAGAGCCAGGCGGCGCGCTGGGGGGCGGGGCCCGCGAAGTCCGCGTGGTCGATCTGCTGACGCCGAAAGCCGAGCGCCGCGAAGAGCGCGGCGTAGAAGGGAATCGAGCGCCTCGGATCGGCGACGGTCAGGTCGATGTGGCTGATGGGTCCGCGTACCGACATGGCGTCCGCCTCTCCGAAGTGGCTAGCTCTGCGTCGCGCCGGTCGTCTGCCGCGTCGGCTCGCGCCAAAGGTGGACGATGAGGAAGCTGCCCATGAAGAAGGCCCAGAGGTCCACGGTGATCATCTCGGACATCAGGGGGTCGATGCGCGCGTACATGCCGTGCTGGGCGAAGAAGGCGACGTCGAGAAGGCCCATGTGGACGAGCGCCGCCGCCGCTACGATGCCACACAGTCGTCCCCAGGCTTGGCCTCGAATCAGGCCGACGGCCGCGGCGATGGCCATCAGGCCCATCCAGCCGTCCGCCCAGGTGGCCGCCTGCGCGAGGTCTCGATACGCCTCGGGGTGGCCAGGCGCGACCGGGTAGCCCCGCACGATCAGCCGCGCATAGTGCAGCGTGTTGACGATTCCGGTGATCAGCAGGGCCGCGATCGCGACGCGTCTCGCCATGGCGCTCTCGCCTCCTCCGGGCGACATCCGCCGTCGTCCCGGGCCGGGACAGCCTACTCCCTGCGCCCGCGGGGCGTGAGCCGCTCCGGTCGGAGATTGACGGGCTCCCGCGCGTTCCGGTTAAATCGGGCACCGTGGAGTCGAAGCCGCCCGACGTGCGAGGCTACTGGCACGCCAGCCTGAGGGTCATGGCCGTGCTGCTCGCGATCTGGCTCGTCGTCTCGTATGGGCTCGCGATCGTGTTCGTCGAGCCGCTGAACGAAGTCTGGATCGGGGGCTTCCCGCTGGGCTTCTGGTTCGCCCACCAGGGGTCCATGTACGTGTTCATCGCGCTGGTCTGGGTCTACGCCTTCTGGATGGATCGCATCGACAAGCGGTTCGGGCTCGACTAGGGGGGAGCGTGGACATCCGGGCGTGGACCTTTGCGACCGTCGGCCTGACGTTCGCCCTCTACTTTGGCATCGCGATCTGGACGCGGGTCGGCTCCACGGCCGGCTTCTACGTGGCGGGTCGCGGGGTCTCCGCCTTCGCGAACGGCATGGCGACCGCCGGCAACTGGATGAGCGCCGCCTCCTTCATCTCGATGGCGGGGCTGATCTCGTTCATGGGCTACACCGGCACGATCTATCTTATGGGGTGGACCGGCGGGTACGTGCTGCTGGCGGTGCTGCTCGCGCCGTACCTCCGGAAGTTCGGCAAGTTCACCGTCCCGGAGTTCGTCGGCGATCGCTACGCCTCACAGGGGGCGCGCCTGGTCGCGGTGTTCTGCGCGATCTTCGTCTCGTTCACCTACGTCGCGGGCCAGGTGCGGGGCATCGGTGTGGTCTTCGCCCGCTTCCTCGAGGTCGACGTCGAGACGGGCGTGTACATCGGCATGGCCATCGTGTTCGTGTACGTCGTGCTGGGCGGGATGCGCGGCATCACCTACACCCAGGTGGCGCAGTACATCGTGCTGATCGTCGCCTACCTGATTCCCGCGGTCGCCATCTCCTGGAAGATCACGGGCAACCCCGTGCCCCAGCTCGGCCTCGGGTCCACCATCGCCGAGGGTCCGAATGCGGGTCTGTTCCTGCTCGAGACGCTCGACGCGATCCACCGGGACCTCGGCTTCCCGGAGTACACCGGGGCGTGGCTCGGCGGCAAGAAGGGGATGCTCGACGTGCTCGCCATCACCTTCGCGCTCATGGTGGGCACGGCGGGCCTCCCGCACGTGCTGGTTCGCTTCTACATCGTGCCCACCTCGAGCGCCGCTCGCTGGAGCGCGATGTGGGCGCTCGCGTTCATCGCAGTGCTCTACACGACGGCCCCCGCGGTCGGGGCCTTCGCGCGCGTGAACATGATCCAGACGCTGAACGAGACTGCGTACAGCGAGGCGCCGGAGTGGTTCACGAATTGGGAGAAGACCGGCCTCATCGCGTTCCACGACCGGAACGCGGACGGGCGGATCCAGTACACGAACGATCCGGAGACCAACGAGCTCGAGGTCGACCGCGACATCATGGTGCTGGCCAACCCCGAGATCGCGCGACTTCCGGCGTGGGTGGTCGCGCTGGTCGTCGCGGGCGGCCTCGCAGCGGCGCTCTCGACCGCGGCCGGGCTGCTGCTCGTGATCGCCTCGTCGGTCTCGCACGACGTCTTCAAGTCGATGGTCCGGCCCTGGATGTCGGAGCGGAGCGAGCTCTGGCTCGCGCGCTGCTCGGCGGGCGTGGCCGTGGTCGTGGCCGGCTACTTCGGCGTCAACCCGCCGGGATTCGTCGCGCAGGTGGTCGCGTTCGCCTTCGGTCTCGCCGCGTCGAGCTTCTTCCCGGTTCTCGTGCTCGGGATCTTCAGCAAGCGGACCACCAAGCAGGGGGCGATCGCCGGCATGCTCGCCGGAATCGCGTTCACGGGCGGCTACATCATCTACTTCGCGCTCCTGAACCGGACGGCCGGACCGGAAGACTGGCTGTGGGGGATCAGCCCGGAGGGGATCGGCACGATCGGCATGTTCCTCAACTTCGCCGTCGCCCTGGTCGTCAACCGGCTGACCGGCCCGCCGCCGCAGGAGGTCCAGGACCTCGTCGACGAAATCCGCCTGCCGCGCGTCCAGCACTGAACGGAGCCGCGGAGCGTCGGCCGCGGCTCACTGGACGGGCGTCGAGCGCGGCGCTCGCACGAAGAGCATGAGGAGGGCGCCGATTGCGAATAGCGCGATGCAGAGGGCGAGGACCAGGTCGTAGTTGCCGCTGAGATCGAAGAGGATTCCGGCGCCGACGCCACCTGCAGCGCCTCCCAGGGTCGCGGCGATCCCGAGGATCCCGAAGATCTCGCCCAGTGCGACGACGCCGAAGAGCTCGCCGATCAGGAGTGGGCTCAAGGCCCAGGCTCCGCCCGCGGCGATCCCGAAGACGGCGGCGTAGAGCACGAGTCCCACGCTGCCCAGGCTCGCGGTGGCCCACAGGAGCGCGACCCCGACCGCGCACAGCAGGTAGCAGACCACGAAGAGCCAGACCGTCGAGTGGCGCTCGGCCAGAAGGCCGAAGCCGAGTCGCCCGAGGACTCCGAGTCCACCCACGGCGCCGGCGGCCAGCGAGGCCGCCTCGGTCGAGATTCCGAGGTCGGTGAGAAGCGCCACCTGGTGCAGGCCGATGGCGAGGATCGCCATCGTGGTGAAGACCCAGTTGACGGCGAGGATCCGGAAGGCCGACGTGGCCAGCGTGCTGCGCAGCGAGAGGCCGGCATCGGCGTGGCTCGCCTCGGGCTGGCTCCACCGCGACTCGACCCGCTCGGGGTCGGATCCATCGGCCAGGAGTCCGAGATCCGCGGGGCGGTTCTTGATCCAGCACGCGACGGGCACGATCACCCCCAGGACCACGGCCCCGGCCAGGACGTAGCTGCCGCGCCAGCCGATCGTGGTGACGAGCACTCCCGCCGCGGGCGCGAAGAGCAGGATCCCGAAGCCCTCTCCCATGTAGGCGATTCCGATCGCGCGCCCCCGCATCTCGACGAACCACCTCGAGAGCAGCACGCTGATGGGAACGAAGTAGATCCCCGCAGAGCCGAAGGCGAACACGGCATACAGGACGTAGAGGGTGGCGATCCCCGACAGCCGGGAGAGCAGCAGGCAGACCGCTCCCGCGATGAGTGCCCCCGGAATGAACGACGAGCGGGGGCCGCGCCGGTCCGCGATGCGTCCCCAGAGCGGCGCCGCCAGCCCGGCGACGACGATCCCGAGAGAGAAGGCCCCCGATACCTGGCCCCGGCTCCAGCCGAACTCCTCCGTGAACGCCTTGAGGAACACCGTCGCGGTACTGAAGAGCCCGCCGCTGACGAGGCAGATCACGAAGGCCCCGCCCACGATGCGCCAGCCGTAGAACGATCCCGCTCGAGCGGAGGCCGGCTGCGTCGAACCCGAGGGGCCGTCAGCGTTCGGTCTGGAGTCGGGCGGTGGCACGGTTCGATTCTCCCGGAGCCTGCCTGTGGCGCTCCGCGTGAGCCTCGTCATCCCTCGTCGCTTCAGAGGCGGCTAAGGTACCGGGTGCCCTCGAGCCGCTCCATCTGGGCCGCGATCTCCTGCGCGCGTTGCTGGACGTAGCTCGAGGGTCGATCGACCCGGAGTCGCAGCGGGTTCGGAAGCACCGCGGCCAGCAGCGCGGCCTCGTCGCGACTCAGGCGCGCGGCGGGCTTTCCAAAGTAGGTCACGCTGGCCGCCTCGATCCCGTACACGCCGTCTCCGAACTGGGCGACGTTGAGGTAGACCTCGAGGATGCGCCGCTTCGGGCAGAAGATCTCGATGAGGGCCGTGAAGTAGGCCTCGAGCCCTTTGCGCACCAGGCTCTTGTCGGGCCACAGGAAGAGGTTCTTGGCGACCTGCTGCGAGATGGTGCTGGCGCCCCGCCGCCGATCGTTCTTCACGCGTTCGTAGACGGCATCGGCGATCTCGTCGAGGTCGAAGCCGCGGTGAGCCAGAAATCGCTGGTCCTCCGCGGCCACGACGGCGAGCTTGGCGTGCGGCGCGATGTCCTTCCAATCCACCCAGTAGTGGCGCAGTCGGTAGCCGTCGGGCCGCTCCGCGTGAGACTCGAAGCGACTCTGGATCATGAACGAGGAGGTCGGCGGGTCGACCCAGCGCAGACACCCGGTCGGCAGGACCGAGAGCGCGACGAGCCCGAGTCCCAGCTTCCACGCCAGCGACGCGATTCGGCGGCGCAGGCTGCGCCGCCGGCGGTAGCGGCGTCGTCTCCACCGGGCCATCGTCTCCCTATCGGCTGCGGGGGGCCGCGACCTGTCGGCCGACTGACTCTAGCCCGACGCCTCGGCCAGCGGAATCACGAGCGTCCCGACCAGAGCCGACTGACCTTCACACAGAACTTCCATTTCGAGCTCGACTCGACCGGAGTCGCAGGCAGACACGGTAGCGCTCGGCTCGATCTTCTTCCCGGCGTGGACGGGTGAGAGCCAGCGCGCGTCGAAGTAGGCGCCGTGGAGCAGGGCCTCGTGGCCCCACGAGCTCATCAGGAAGTCCTGGAGATAGGCCAGCACGTGAGAGCCGCCGACGATCGGGGCGGACAGCCCCGCGCGGCGCGCCTCCTCGGGATCGGTGTGGATCGGGTTCTCGTCGCGCCCCGCATCGCGGTCCCGCATCCGGGCCAGCGACACCTCGACCGTGGGCGCGACCAGGCGCTCGCCGACGCGCAGTGCGCCGAGCACCCCGAGCGAGGGATTCGCACTGGCCACGCTCGGATCCGGTGCGGGTCGCGATACGTCCGCTTCGCTCCTTCCCTCCTCGGAGTCCGCCAGGCTCTCGTCGCGGCGATACTGCTGCAGGCCGGTTGCACAGCTCGACACGGCGAGCAGTCCGTCGGCGTTGCGCGTCTCGGAGGTCGAGATGCTGAACATGCGGCCCGCTCGCACGTAGCGGCGCGCGACCTCCCCGCGCGTCTCGAGCACCTCGTCGAGACGAACCGGGCGGTGGTAGGTGATCTGCTGGCGCGTCCAGACGCCCCCGGCGATCGGTCCGCGCGCCCGGCTCCCGTCCGGCTGCGCCGGCCGTGGCTGACTGGCCAGCAGGAACAGGGTCACCGGAGTCAGCGAGTGCGGGGGAACGATCCCCGCGTCGAGCAGCGCTCGCGACGTCTCGCCCTCGGGAGCCAGGCTCGACACGGAGTGCTCGAGCAGTTCCCGGTCGAGCGGCGCGCGCAGCGGGGCCAGGGATCGGGGGAACTCGCGATCTGATTCCATGGTGCGACCTCTCTGCCCGCCATTCTAGCGACGATCGACGCCCGCCGGCTCGGAGAGCTCTCGCGGCGCTGCGGAGTGAACATCGCGCGAGTCGCTGGCACACTAGGGCCCCATGACCCTCCGGAACCGCTGGCCCCCCGCGGCCCTGCCCGCCCTGCTGCTGTTCGCGCTGGTTCCAGCTCGCGCCCTCGCCCACACCGCGGGTTCGAGCGCCGGGGCAGGCTTTCTCACGGGCTTTCTCCACCCCCTCGGAGGCCTCGACCACGTGCTGGCCATGCTGGCGGTGGGGATGTGGGGTGCGCAGCTGGGCTATCCGGCGATCTGGGTGCTGCCGGTGGCCTTTCCCCAGGTCATGGCCGCGGGCGGCGTTGCCGGTATCCTCGGCCTGCCGCTCCCGGGAGTGGAGGTCGGGGTAACGTTCTCGGTCATTGCACTGGGCTCGATGATCGCGCTCGATGCGCGACCGCGACTGTGGATCGCGGCGCTGCTGGTGGGGTTCTTCGCGATCTTCCACGGCTACGCCCACGGCACCGAGCTTCCGGGCCAGGCGGGCGCCGTCGCCTACAGCGCGGGCTTCGTCACGGCCACCGGTCTGATTCACCTGACCGGAATCGGGATCGGCTTCGTCGTCAAGCTTCCCCACGGCACCCGGATGCTGCGGGCGGGCGGCGGCGCCATCGCCGCCGCGGGCCTGCTCCTCGCCGGACAGCTGCTCCTGGCATGAATCGCTCTGCGACGGCAGCTCCCGAGTCCCGCGCTCGCCACCGCCAGACAGCGGTGCTGGTCTGCGCGAGCGTGCTCTGCTGGCTCGACCCCGCGCCCGCGTTCGCGCACGGGAGCCTCAGCATCGGCGAGTTCTACTCGGGCATGCTGCACCCGCTCCTGCACTTCGAGACCGTTCTCCCCACGCTCGCGCTGGCGCTCTGGGCGGGACAGCTCCACGACGCCGATGCCTGGCGCCTGCCGCTGGCCTTCCTGACCGCCGCACTGCTGGGTGCCCTGGCGGGGATCTTCGAGATCGACCTCGGCCTCGGGCGCTCGCTGCTGCTGCTCTCGATGCTGGTGCTGGGTCTGCTGGTCGCCGCTCGACAGAGGCTGCCGGCTGCGGTGGCGCTGGCGCTGGCGCTCGTGTTCGGGCTCTACAGCGGACAGCTGAACACCTATGCCCCGGGCGAGTCGATCGAGCGCCCCTTCCTGTTCCTCACCGGCCTCGGCGCCACGCTCGGCCTGATCCTCTTCCACGTCGGGACTCGCGTACACCGCTACCGCGCCTTCTGGATGCAGACGGGCGTCCGTGTCGTCGGAAGCTGGATCGCGGCGACGGGTCTCCTGGTCCTGGCGCTCGAGTGGGGAACGAGGGCGTGAGGCCTGCCGCGCTCGAGTCCGGCCGGCGTCGGCTCTACGCCGGTCTGCTGATGGCCGCGCTCCTGGTCTGCGCGCAGGCCGCCGGGGCGCACACGCGGAGCTTCTCCTACTCGAGCTGGGAGCTCGATCCCGAGGGCGCGACCGTGACGCTGCGAGTGACCCAGCTCGAGCTCACGCGGCTTCCGTGGGGCCCGGTCTGGGAGCGCGAGCTCGACCCGAACCTGTCGCAGTACCTGACGACGCGCCTTCAGCTCCGCTCCGGCGGGGAGCTGTGCACGCCGCGCACGCCTCGCATCCTCGACGCCCCCTCCGACCGGGTCGCCCTCGAGTGGCGGGTCGACTGCCCGAGCAGCGGTCCGCGGGAGATCCAGAGCGCCCTCATGCTCGAGGCCGCGCCGAGTCACCTGCACTTCGCGCGGATCCGCACCCCGGCCGGCGAGCCGCTCGAGCGCGTCCTGAGCGCCGGCACGCAGAGCTGGAAGCTCACAGCGGATGCGGAGGGCGCCGCCGCCGAGCCCTCGGGTAGCTCGCTCGCCTCGTACATCGCGCTGGGGATCGAGCACATCGGGACGGGACCGGATCACCTCGCCTTCGTGCTGGCGCTCATCCTGATCGCGGCGCGCCTGGGTGAGGTCGCGACGGTGATCACCGGTTTCACGATTGCGCACAGCATCACCCTGAGCGTGGCCGTGCTCGGCTGGGCGCGGCCCGAGGCCCAGGAGGTCGGGGCGCTGGTGGGGCTGTCGATCGCCCTGGTGGCGGCGGAGAACG
>CAZLBF010000238.1:0-8176 GCA_964557495.1 uncultured Myxococcales bacterium
CCCGATCAGGCCCCTTCGAGTCGGAGAAGAGGAGAGGACGTGGAGGCGAAGACCTATCCCGAGTTCAGCACGCATTACCCGCTGCTCCTGACCACCTTCATGAAGCGGCCGGTCGATCTGTACCCGAACGAGACCGGCATCGTCTACCGGAACCCGACCAGCGGCGAGTACGCGCGGTTCACCTGGAGGGAGTGGTACGAGCGCACCTGCCGTCTGGCCAACGTGCTCCGGGGACCACTCGGAGTGAGACCCGGCGGACCGAACGAGCCGGGCGACCGGATCGCCACCATGGCCCTCAACCATCACCGGCACATGGAGCTCTACTACGCCGTGCCCTGCAGCGGAGCGGTGCTCCATCCGATCAACGTCCGCCTCTCGCCGGATCACATCATCCATACGATCAAGCACTCGCAGGACAAGATCGTCTTCGTGGATGACGTGATCCTGCCGCTGCTGGAGAACATCTACGACGAGATCAAGGACACCGTCGAGGCGTTCGTCTACCTGTCGGACAAGCCCGGACTGCCCGAGACTCGAATCGCGCCGATCTACGAGTACGAGGCGCTGCTCGACGCACAGACTCCCGAGTTCGAGTGGCCCGCCCTGCACGAGGATACCTGCGCCACCCTCTGCTACACCACCGGCACGACCGGCCTCCCCAAGGGCGCCATGTTCACGCATCGGCAGCTCTATCTGCACACCGTGCACGTCATGCTGAACGCCAGCATGAGCACGGATCCGGCGCGCGTGAGCCTGGGAGAGGCGGCCGTTCCGCTGGTCATCACGCCGCTGTTCCACATTCACGCCTGGGGAGCCCCCTTCTTCCACGTATTCTCCGCGAACAAGATCGTGCTTCCCGGCATGTTCACCGTCGAGGGCTTCTGCGACCTGATCCAGACCGAGAAGGTGACCAGCACGGCGGTCGTTCCGACCATCCTGGCCATGATCATCGAGTTCGAGGACCTGGCGCGGTACGACCTGAGCAGTCTGAGGAGCCTCGGGGTGGGCGGCGGCGCCTTGCCCCTGGGCCTCAAGCGGAAGGCCGAGAAGGCGATCCCCGGCTTCTCCGCCACGTCCGGCTACGGCATGACCGAGACCGCGCCGGTGGTGATCACCGCCTTCGCCAAGAAGTTCATGGCCGACTGGTCGCAGGAGCAGCTGGACGCGATCCGGGTCAAGACGGGCCTGCCCGTGCCCGGCATCGAGGTGGCGGTGGTCGACGAACAGCTGAACCCCGTGCCGCGGGACAACGAGACGGTGGGGGAGATCGTGCTCAGGGGACCGTGGATCACCGGGCAGTACTACCGCGAGCCCGAGAAGACGGCCGAGGTGTGGCGCGACGGCTGGTTCCACACCGGGGACGCGGCCAAGATCGACGACGAGGGCTACATCACGATCGCCGATCGGATCAAGGACGTGATTCGAAGCGGCGCGGAGATGGTGCCGACCGTGCTGCTCGAGAACCTGACCGCCACGGCCGACTTCGTCCTCGAGGCCACCTACGTCGGGGTTCCGGACGAGAAGTGGGGCGAGCGCCCGGCGGCCATCCTGACGCTGGCGCCGGGTGCGACCGAGAACGAGGACGACGTGATGCGTTACCTGGAGACCGAGGGCGTCGAGAAGGGCCGGATCACCCGCTGGATGCTGCCGGACTACGTGCTGATCACGGATCAGATTCCCAAGACCAGCGTGGGCAAGTTCGACAAGATCGCGATTCGCAAGAACCTGGGCGAGCTTCTGCCGAAGGCCAAGCAGACGAGGAGGGACTGAGTCGATTGGGCAAGCCCGACGGTCCATCCGTAACGGTATTCCGACCGATCCTTCACGGGCTCACGGCGCTCGGGCTGGATTGGCGGTCCCTGCTCGAGTCCTGCGGGATCGAGCCGGAACTCGTCGGCGACCCGGAGGCGCGGGTTCCGGCGGAGGTCTTCGATCGCTTCTGGCGGAGGGCGGCCGAAGTTACCGGCGACCCCTGCTTCGGTCTCCACGTGGGGGAGCGGGTGCGCCCGGTGGCCGTCAACATCATCGGGTACCTCCTGATGAGCAGCGAAACGGCTCGGCTCGGGCTCGAGCGGGTCGCCCGCTTCCAGCGGCTGGTCTTCAACGCGGAGTGGATCGCACTGGTGGATCAGGGATCCTCGACCCTGATCCGCTTCCAGTTCCAGGAGGCGGACGCGCTGGATGTGGCCGTCAGGACCGAGTACATGGCGGCGATCGTCCTGAAGTTCGTGGACTGGATCACCGCCGCCCACCTTCGGCCCGGCGAGGTGCGCTTTCGCCATCCGCCCGCCGGCGAGCGATCGGAGTACGAGCGGATCCTGGGCTGTCCCGTCAAGTTCCAGCACGCCGACAGCGAGCTGGTCATGTCACAGGTGAGCCTGGCTGAGCCCTCCGTCTACGGCAACCCCGAGATTGCCCAGCTCCACGAGGAGCACGCGGAGCGCCACCTCGCGGCGCTCGAAGATCAGAGCGTCACGCGCAAGGTCAAGACGATCCTGCTGTCGCATCTGGATCGGGGGCCGTGCGAGCTGCGCGACGCGGCAAGAAGCCTTCACCTGAGCCCGCGAACCCTGCAGCGCCGTCTGGCCGACGAGGGAGCGACCTACAACGACACGCTCGACACCGTGCGGCGCGAGCTCTGCCTTCACCACCTGGCCAGCACGCACGCCGCCCTCGCCGAGATCGCGTACATCGCGGGGTTCTCGGGTGAGAGCGCCTTCAGCCGCGCGGTCCGTCGCTGGACCGGCCAGACTCCCCGCGAGTACCGCCAGGCGCACGCCGGGAAGGAGCAGCGATGGCCTCAATGACAGACGCGGAACGCGCTGCGTTCCTCGCCGAGCCCCGCTACGGGATCCTCTCCATGCTGCGGCAGGACGGCACGCCCCTCGCAGTGCCGGTCTGGTTCGAGTGGGACGGGAAGCTCGTGCGCATGTTCTCGAGCCGGATGTCCCCCAAGATCGAACGTCTGCAGCGCGATCCCCGCGCCTCGCTTCTCGTGACGAACCGGCTCGAGGAGCCAGAGGCCTGGGTGGCCTTCGATGGAGAGGTCGAGATTCACGAAGAGGGCGGCCTGGAGATCGCCGAGCGCCTGGCCCCCGGATACTGGGACCTCGGCGACGAGCACCGTCGAGCGACGCTCGAGCTCTGGAGGAAGGCGGCGGGCGTCTTCGTGGCACTGGAGCTGGCCCCGACGCAGATCCGCTCGTACCGGGACTGATGCGGTCACCCGGACGGTCGTGGATCGGCTGCGTCCTCGCGCTCGGCCTCTCCCTGCAGGCCTGCGCCGAGAGCGACCCGCCAGGATCGCTCGAGGTGGTGCAGCGACGCGGCACCCTCGTGGTGCTGACGCGCAACGCGCCGACCACGTACTACGAGGGTCGCGACGGCTCGCAAGGCCTGGAGCACGACTTGACGTCGGCCTTCGCCGAGCACCTGGGAGTGGAGGTCGAGTACCGGGTGTTGGGTACGGTCGCGGCGATTCTGGATGCCCTGAAGCGGGGAGAGGCCGATCTCGCGGCCTCGGGCCTGACGCGCACCGAGGCTCGCGCCCTGAGCTTTCGGGCCGGACCGGCGTACCAGGAAGTGGAGGAGCAGGTCGTGTGTCGCCGCAACGGCAGACGGCCGACCGACCTCGCGCAGCTGACCGAGGTGGAGCTGCACGTGCCCGCGGAGAGCAGCTACGTGGAGAGCCTCGAGGCCTTGAAGCAGGTCCACCCGAAGCTGGTCTGGCGGGTCTCGCCGCACCTCGGCACCGAGCAGCTGCTGCAACAGGTCTGGGAGCGAGAGATCGACTGCACCATCGCCGACTCCAACATCGTGGCGATCAATCGCCGCTACCATCCGGAGCTCACGGTGATGTTCAACCTGGGCGAGCCGCAGCGGCTGGCGTGGCTGCTGCCGCCCGACGCAGAGCAGCTCGAGGAAGAGGCGAACCGCTGGTTCGAGGAGCTCGTAGAGAGCGGTCGACTCGAACGCCATCTACACCGCTACTACGGCTTCATCGACATCTTCGACTACGTGGACGTCCGCAAGTTCCAGCGACGGGTCGACGAGCTTCTGCCGAGCTACCGCCCCCTGTTCGAGGAGGCGGCCGAGAGCAGCGGGCTCGACTGGACCCTGCTCGCGGCGCAGGCCTACCAGGAGTCTCACTGGAACCCGCGCGCTCGGAGCCCGACGGGCGTCCGGGGCATGATGATGCTGACCTTGCCGACCGCGAGAGAGCTGGGCGTCCAGGACCGCCTCGACCCCGAGCAGAGCATCGCCGCGGGGGCTCGCTACCTGGTGAAACTGCGTCAGCGTCTGCCCGAGGAGATCCAGGAGCCGGATCGCACCTGGACGGCGCTGGCCGCCTACAACGTCGGCATGGGACACCTCTACGATGCGCGCACGCTGGCCCGGCGTCTGGGCAAGGATCCCGATCAGTGGCGGCAGCTCTCCGAGGTCCTGCCGCTGCTGGCGGAGAGGCGTCACTTCCAAACGCTCAAGCACGGCTACGCCCGGGGCAGTGAGCCGGTGCGCTACGTCAACCGGATCCGGGACTACCAGGACATGCTCGAGCTCGCGGTCCAGGGGAAGTCCCTCGGGGGACGCTGACGCGCTCGAGGCGAGCCGGCTCAGACCTTCCGCGCCTTCCACACCTCTTCCGACGGCCAGCGGCGCGCCCACTCGGCGGTCACGAACGGGTAGCGGGTCGCAGCGTCGGGTGGCGGGCGAAGCTCGACCAGGTCCTCGATGACGAACCCGTAGCGGCGCAGCAGGCGGATCCAGTCGCCATGGCCGAGGTGGAACTCCACGCCGGGATCGTCCGGCCACTCGAAGCGGTGCATGCCGAAGTAGGGCCGCAGCAGCGTGGTCTCGGCGGCGATACCATCCTCGTCGGGCACGCAGAGCATGAGCAGCGTGGCGTTGCCCAGGAAGATGAGCTCGCCGCCGGGACGCAGCAGCCGGGCCGCTTCGGGAATCCACAGGTAGGGGTCGCTCCAGATGGCGGCGCCGTACTCGGAGATGACCAGATCGAAGCGCTCGTCCCGGAGTGGCACCCGCTCGGCGGCAGCGCGGATGAGCGGGAACTCGAGCGCGAACTCGCGTTGCAGCGTGCGCGCGGTGGCGAGCTGTCGGGGCGAGAGGTCGACTCCGACCGGTCGCGCGCCGCGTCGGGCCAGCCAGGACGAGACGTAGCCGGTGCCGCAGCCGAGCTCGAGCGTGTCCCGCCCGGCGACGTCGGGGAGCAGTCCCACCTCGGCCTCCGGGATGCCCCAGATGCCCCAGCGCGGCTCGCCGGCCCAGCTCTCGCGACCCGGAGCCACGTACTCGGCGGCATACCCATCCCAGGCGCTGCGGTTTCGCTCGAGGTAGTCGGGCCGGCTCACGATTGCTGGTATCGTGCCACGGCAGACGATCGGAGGGTGCGAACTTGATCAATCGAATCCAACATGCGGCCATCTCCACGGGAGACATGGCGCGGGCGCTCGAGTTCTACCGCGACCTGCTCGGCTTCACGGTGATCAGCGACGCGACGTGGGAGCGCGGCTCTCAGGCGGCGGCGAACGCGGAGCAGATCATGGAGCTCGGGGAGGTCTCGGTGCGGGCAGTCATGATGAGCCTGGGGGACACCCTGCTGGAGCTGTTCGAGTTCGAGGCACCCAACCCGACGCCGATGCACCCCGGGCGGCCCGTCTGCGACCACGGCTTCACGCACATCTGCCTGGACGTCACCGACATGGCGGCCGAGTACGAGCGCCTCAGCGAGGCCGGAATGCGCTTCCACTGCCCGCCGATGCAGCTCGGGAGGTCCACGAAGGTCACCTACGGTCGAGACCCCGATGGCAACGTCATCGAGCTGTACGAGAGGCTGAAGCACTGATCGGGTCGCTGGCGCCGCCGGCTCGCGCCTCGACGAGGTCGACGTCGACCTCGGGTAGCCGCAGGAAGACCACCAGCAGGGCGGCCAGCGCATAGAGCCCGAGGAACGTGGCGAAGGCGGAGTCGTAGCTCCCCGTGCGGTCGAACACCCAGGCCGCGAAGGGAATCCCGAGCAGCTCGAACGGGACCAGCAGCGGCCCCATCAGACCCATGATGCGCCCGAAGACCCGGCGCCCGTAGATCGCGCCAACCAGCACGCCCCAGAGCGGAAGCACGCCGCCGTAGCCCACGCCGAACAGAGCCGCGGAGACCAGCAGCGCCGGGTGCGACGGGGCGTACATGATCATCAGCAGCCCCCCGAACTGGAGCGCGATCGAGAGCCAGGTGGCTACGCGTCGCGACGCGTGATCGGACAGCCAGCCGAACATCGGCTTGCCCAGGGCCGCTGCACCGGCCATGACCGCGAGCACCGCAGCCGCCTGCCTCTCGCTGTAGCCGATGTCGGTCACGTGAGGATAGATCCCCAGGATCACCGCCCCGTTGGAGGCGAAGCAGAGGCCGATGATCAGGGCGATCATCCACAGGCTCGGCTCGCGCAGGGCTCGCGCGGTGGTCCAGCCGTTCAGCTCGCTCTCCGTCGCCGCGAGGTCGAGCGGCGTCGGCGAAGCCGCGTCGCCATCCGGCTGGAGGCCCCGGTCCTCGGGCCGGTCGATCACGAGAAGCAGGATCAGGGGTGCGAGCACCAGCATCGGTACCACGGCGAAGACGACCGAGGTATCCCGCCAGCCGAAGGCGCCCACGAGCCAGCTGGTCAAGTAGGCCATCACCATCCCCGAGATCGAGACGCCCACCTGCGAGACCCCGAGGGCGGTACCCCGGCGCCGGATGAACCAGTTGGCGACCAGGGCCGTATTCGCAAGTCCACCGAGCAGCGACATCGCCAGGGCCAGGACGACTCCGAACGCCAGGTAGAACTCCCACAGCGACCTCACCCGCGAGAGCCCCAGGAACCCGACCACAAACAGTCCCGCTCCGACCAGCATGATCCAGCGAATCGGTCGCCGGTCCACCTCGCGACCGACGAAGGGGGAGACCAGGCCGCCGACGATGAACATCAGCGGGATCGCGAGGCTCACGCCCAGGCGCGAGTCGCCGCCGATCTCTGCCGCCAGGGGCTTCATCAGGATGCCGAACGAGTAGAACACGGTGCCCATCACCGCGAACTGCGTCAGGAAGGTGACCGCGACGATGACCCAGCCGTAGAACACGCCGGGAGTCTCTCACGAAAGGGTCCGACGGGCACGCGTGCGCCGGCGACCTCGGGAGCTTTCTCCGGACGGACCGGAGTGCGACAATGACGGGTAGTTGCCTCGATACGGGCCGGATGCCCGAAGGAGAGCGAGATGAAGGCCGCCGTCATGCGAGCGTACAAGCAGCCGCTCGAGATCGCAGAGATCCAGATCAGCAAGCCGGGGGCGCACGAGGTTCTCGTCCGTACCGCGGCGACCGGCGTCTGTCACAGCGACCTCCACGTGGTCGAGGGGGCGCTTCCGATTCCCCCCCCGACGGTTCTGGGGCACGAGCCGGCCGGTATCGTCGAGGAGGTGGGGCCCGAGGTCCGGCACGTGCAGCCGGGAGACCACGTCATCGGCTGTCTCTCCGCCTTCTGCGGCCACTGCGAGTTCTGCCTGTCGGGGCGGCCCTCTCTGTGTGGGGGCGCGGCGACGATGCGCGCCGCGGACGAGCCGCCGCGCCTCTCCGAGGACGGTCAGACGATCCTGCAGTTCGCACACCTGAGCTCGTTCGCAGAGCAGATGCTGGTCCACGAGAACGCGCTGGTGAAGATCCGCGAGGACATGCCGCTCGACCGGGCCGCGCTGATCGGCTGCGGGGTCACGACGGGTGTCGGCGCCGCGCTCAACACGGCGCAGGTCCGGCCGGGCAGCAGCGTCGCCGTGATCGGCTGCGGGGGTGTCGGCCTAGCCGCGATCCAGGGAAGCCGCATCGCGGGAGCCGGCCGCATCGTGGCGGTCGACACCGCGGCCTGGAAGCTCGAGCTCGCCAAGGAGCTCGGGGCCACCGACGGCGTGGACGCGTCGAGCGGGAACCCGGTCGGGGCCGTCCAGGAGCTGACCGGGGGCGGAGTCGACTACGCCTTCGAGGCGCTCGGCCTCAAGGAGACCGTCGAGCAATCCTGGGGGATGACGCGCCGGGGGGGAATGTGCGTGGTCATCGGCCTGGTCCCGCTCGGCGTGAACGTCGAGATCCCGGGCCTCGACATCGTGTTCTCGGCGAAGACGATGGTGGGCTCCTC
>CAZLBF010000239.1:0-4638 GCA_964557495.1 uncultured Myxococcales bacterium
GCGCGAGAGCGGTGTGCCCGCCGCCCCCGCCACGCGAGCGGCCGAGCTGAGCGATAGCCCCCTGCACACGGCCAACCGCTTCTTCCAGGAGCTGGACCATCCGCTCTTCGGTCCGCTCAAGGGCGTGCGCGGGTTCGCGGACTACAGCCGCACTGCCGCGGACTTCCGATTGCGCCCACCGCTCCTCGGAGAGCACGGCGAGTCGCTGCTCGCCGAGCTCGGCGCTTCGCCCGAACGCATCTCGCGCCTCGCGCGCGACGGCGTGACCGTCTTCCCCTCCGACTAGTCGTCGAGCTCGAGCCGGGCGATTGCGATCCCGCTCTCGCCCGCGACCGAGTAGAGCAGGTGCACGGCGCCCTCCTCCTCGAAGATGCAGGGGTCGCGGAGCTGGTTCAGCGGCTCGAGCGCCGCCCCGCGGACGGACACTGCCCGAGGCAGATCGGCCCCCTCCCAGGTCGCCTCCGGGCGCAGGACCTCGACCGGCTCCGAGGCGCGCCACGCCGTCCAGTCGCGTCCGAGTGCGATGCGCGAGCACAGGATGCGCTCGGGGGCGTCTCCGACGCGCGTCCAGAAGACGAGCAGCTCGTCGTCGCGCTGCAGCAGCCGCATGTGGCGCGTGTCCCGGCCGAACAGCATCGGACCTGGCTCGAACTTCTCGAGCCCGTCGCGCGAGCGGTAGAGCAGGCCGGGCATCCCCAGCGCGTAGTGCCAGCCGGCGTGGCGAAAGACGCGGAAGTAGGGCAGCCCGAGAATCTCCGGCCGGGCGGAGAAATGCACGCCGTCCTCCGAGGTCGCCACGCGCGTCCGCTGTCCACCGTCCTCGCAGAGTCCGTGGAAGTACATGCGAAGCTGTCGCGCCTCGGCGTCCACGTGCACGTCGGGCGACGCGATGTGCGGCTCCTCGAGGCCGGTATCGAGCAGGCGCCGGACGAGCTCGGACTGGGCCTCGATCTGCGAGACCTCGGTCGGGAAGCGGGACTCCTCGAGTCGGAGCGCCCCCGGCGCGTGCACGCGCCACGGGCCGGCCAGCTCGTCCGCGACGGCCAGGCGGATGTACGACCCCTTGTGATGCGCAAAGTAGAGGTAGTAGCGGCCGAGCGGACGCGCGAGCCACGGGGGCGCGCGGACCAGCGAGGGTCCGTTGATGTTCTCCCCGAGACTCGGGTCGGACTCGGGGACGACGATCGGGTTGCTCGGAAGCCGCGTGACGCGCATCGACGAGAGCGTGCTCCTTCCGCCCGCCAGTCTACAATGCTCGGATGCAGGCACGGGGCCACTGGACGGCCTAAGCCAGGAGGAGGGCGGCGTGAAGGCGATCGATGCAGTGCTCGAGCAGGTGGTCTCTCGGCATCGCATCGCCGGTGTCGCGGCGGCCGCGGCGACGCGACGCGGTGTGGCCTACGAGGGAGCGTTCGGCACGGCCGATGTGGCGAACGACGTGGGGGTGAGTATCGACTCGATCTTCCGGATCGCGTCGATGACGAAGGCCGTCACCTCGGTAGCTGCGCTGCAGCTCGTGGAGCGGGGCGTCATCGGCCTCGAGGACGACGCCGCGAAGCACGTCCCGGAGCTCGGAGACGTGCGCGTTCTCGAGCGGCTCGACGCGGCCAGCGGCGAGCCCGTGCTGCGACCGCCCGCCCGCCCGATCACCGTTCGCCAGCTCCTGACACACACCTCGGGCTTCAGCTACGAGATGTGGAGCCCCGAGATCGTCGCCTACCGCGAGCAGACCGGCCTCCCGAGCGTCATGGAGGCGGGCGACGACTTCATGCGCGCGCCGCTCCTCGACGATCCCGGTGCGCGCTGGGACTACAGCATCAGCACCGACTGGCTGGGCAGGCTCGTCGAACGCGCGAGCGGATCGAACCTGGACGAGTACTTCCGCCAGAACGTTCTCGGGCCGCTGGCCATGCGCGACACGCTCTTCGAGCTACCCCCGGACAAGCTCGCGCGCCTCGCGACGGTGCAGCAGCGCCAAGCGGACGGCTCGCTGGCAGAGCTGCCCTTCGGACCGCCCAGCCCGAACGGCTTCTACGAGGGCGGCGGCGGTCTGGTGTCGACTGCGGGCGACTACCTCCGATTCCTGCGCATGCTCCTCGGCGGGGGCGCGCTCGACGGAGTGCGCATCCTCGAGGAGCGGACGGTGCAGAGCATGGGAGAGGGCCAGATCGGCGACCTCCCGGTGCGCGCGCTCCGGACGACGAACGCGGACCTGTCGCGCGACGTGGACTTCTTTCCCGGGACCGCCAAGACCTGGGGACTCGGCTTCCTGGTCAACACCGAGCCCCTCGAGGGACGCCGCGCCGCGGGCAGCCTCAGCTGGGCCGGGTTCTTCAACACCTACTACTGGATCGACCTGGAGACCGGCGTGTGCGGCGTGATTCTCATGCAGCTGCTCCCGTTCTTTGACTCCGAGGCGACGGCGCTCTACGACGCGTACGAGCGAGCCGTGTACGCCAGCGTTTCGGAGCATTGAGCGGCAATACGCGCGCGCCGCTCCCGCGTCTCAGTCCACGGGCTGGCCGAACGGCATCAGGTACAGGGGACTCTCCGCGATGCCGAGCACCCGCTGCACGTCCGCGTCGTCGAAGGCGCCCACCACGACCGAACCCAGGCCCAGGGCCACCGCCTGCAGGTAGACGTTCTGGGCCGCGTGACCGGCCTCCATGTAGACGTAGCGGATGCCGCGTTCCCCGTACTTCCGCTTCGTGCGCTCGTGGACGGCCGCGAAGACGAGTATCCCGGCGCTGTCCCGCAGGAACGACTGGCGGAACGCGACGTCGGCCAGGGCTCGACGCCGATCCCCCTCGGCGACCTCGACGAGTCGGTGCTGACGGGGCTGGTACCGGTATACGCCCGCCGGCAGGCCCGCGACCTCGCCCGCCACCAAGAACAGCTCGAGCGGGTAGAGCGCACCTGCGGAGGGTGCAGTCCGCAGACCCTCTCGCGCGTCCGTGATCCCCTGCGCCGCCCAGAGAAGCTGAGCGGCTTCGACGAGCGCCACGGGCTTCGGCGCATACTCACGCACGGAGCGACGCTGGTGCAGGGTCTGCTCGATCGAAACCTCGCCGCGCGTTCTCGGCTCGGGAAGCTCGACGCGCTTCATGCTGTCCTCCCCTCTCGCAACCGGCGGAAGCAGAACGGCGCAGAGCAGCGTCAGCCGCAGCACCTGCTCCACGGTCCGGTGTCGGCTACCCCCGTGCAGGCGGTCCCTCGGTCGCTCTCTCACGGTTCCCATCACCTCGTCCTTCATCTCTCTCTCGCGTCTGCGAATGCGCCGCGTCAGAGTCGCGCAATCCCGTCCACCGCGTCGCGGGGGCCGGCGACGACGAGGCGGTCGCCCGCCGCGATGCGGTCGTCGGCTGTCGGCACGCGGATCGCGCCGCTCGCAGCGCGGATGAGCAGGACCTGGAGACCGGCCCGCTGACGGATGTTCAGGTCCTTGAGCGTGCGGCCCTCGAAGTGTCTGGGGGCGGTGTGCTCGGTCAGCACGAAGCTTCCTCCGAGATCGACCCGGCGACCGCCTCCGCCAATCGAGAGGCGGTTGGACACGCCGGCCACCAGGTCGCGGCGCAACACCTCCTGGTTGTAGGCCGAGAGGACCTCGCGCTGGTGAAGTGAGCCAACCAGCTTGCGCGGGCTCGCGGCGTCGACGACCGCGATCTCGGCCGCCACGCTTCGGCTCAGCAGCTGGAGCGCCAGGTCCAGGTTGTCGTCCTCGGAGATCGTCACGACCGGCTCGGTCATGTCGGCGGCCACGACGAGAGCCCGAAGGTCCTCCTGCTCGTGGAGCAGGCGACGCACCTGCTGCAGATAGATCGCACCCCTGAGCTCGCCCGAGTCGCTCGTCACGAAGAACTCGGAATGCTCGCTCTGCACGATCAGGTCCATGACCTCGTCGAAGGACGCGTCGGCCGAGACGACCTCGGGCTCGCGGTCGACGAAGTCGCGCACGTACAGGCCCTTGAGCACGTTCGGGTCCTGCTCGCGCTCGAGGTCGACGCCGCGTCGCCGCAGCTTCTGCGTGTAGACAGAATCCGCGTGAAGCACGCGCATCGCGAGCGTGCTCACCACGCAGGCCGCCATGAGCGGAGGCACGATCGCGATCGTCTGGGTCATCTCGAAGATCAGGATGATCGCCGTGATGGGGGCGTGGGTGGTCGCCGCGACCATGGCGCCCATGGCGACCAGGGCGTAGGCGCCCGAGGCCGCCGTCGCGTCGGGAAACAGCTGGTGCACGGCGGTCCCGATCAGGCCGCCCGCGGCGGCGCCCAGGAACAGGGATGGGGCGAAGATCCCCCCCGAGCCGCCCGAGCCGATCGTGAGCGAGGTCGAGACCAGCTTGGCGACGAGCAGCACGCCCAGACCGAAGGCGGGGATCTGCCCCGTGAGCGCCTGCGCAATGGTTCCGTAGCCGACGCCGAACACCTCGGGCAGATAGATGCCGATCGCTCCCACGCAGAGCCCGCCGACACCCGCCTGGAGCCACTCGGGGAGCGGCGCGGCCTGGAACAGGTCCTCGACCAGTGCGAGGGCGCGCACGAACAGGAAGCCGACCAGCCCGCACAGCACGCCCACCAGCATGTACGGAATCAGCTCGAAGGGACTCACGAGCTCGTAGAGCGGAACCTCGAAGGC
>CAZLBF010000240.1:0-9352 GCA_964557495.1 uncultured Myxococcales bacterium
CACCAGCCGAAGAAGACTCTTCCCTGGGGCCGCAGCATCTGGTCGACGCTCTCCAGTGCCGATCTCACGGGCGCCATCATAGGGTCCCGGACGGCTCAGGGTGCGAGGCGGGTAGAACGACTCTAGAATGCCGGATTCGCCAGAACCCGGTCGCGCGTGCAACCTCCCGATTTCCCCTGCGTGCGTCAGTGGTTGGTCGAGAACGGCTGATCTCATTTCGATTCGGATCAAGATTGGCGGAACACCCTGATGCAGCAGCCAACACGACAGGCCAGGGACTCTGACAGGTCGCCTGCAGCGAGCTTCTCGATCGACAACCGCTGGCTCTTGCAGCTTCTCTACGTGACGCTCTTCGTGGTCGTGGCGTGGCCCGTGCTTTCGGTGACCGTTCCGCCGCTGATCGACTATCCGAACCATCTTGCACGCGCCCACATTCTGGCCGAATGGGACCGCATCCCCGCGTTACAGCAGAACTATGTCGTCGATTGGGCAGTGCACCCGAACGTGGCGTTCGACGTGTTGATGCTTCCCTTGACGAAGCTCCTTTCGATCTACGATGCGGGCCGGGCCGTCATTCTCCTGACCCTGTTTTCCATCGTGGGCGGCACGCTTGCGCTGCACAAGGTCTTGCATGGCCGTGTCGGCCCGTGGCCTGTCTTCACGTACCTCTTTCTATTCAACCATTCGCTGCTTTGGGGTTTTCTCGCCTACCTACTAACCGCGGGCCTTGCCTTGTTTGCATTCAGCGGCTGGATACATTGGCGTGAGAAGAGTCGCACGTTCCGCATCCTGGTGTTCTCGACCACGAGCCTCGTCCTGTTCCTCGGTCATCTGTTCGGCCTGCTCGTCTATGCAATCGCCGTGCTCGGCTACGAGATGTGGCGCACGTTCCCCGGCAAACCAGGCTTTGGAAGGCTCGCCGCCGAGTGGTCGGTAACCGCCGCACAGTTCGTCTTGCCTTTCCTCCTGTTCCTTCAGTGGGTTGTCCAGACCAGATCGCTCAGTCCGGCTTCTACCCTCTATGGGACCCTCGAAGTAAAGCTGGTCGCGCTCATTTCACCGGTCTACTTCGGAATGCCACTGATCGACGTTCCAATCGTCACTCTTGTTGCTCTTACCGGAGTGGCTCTCGTCTGGTGCACGCTCCGGAAGGGGTTGGTGTTTGCCCCAGAGTTGAGAGCTCCCATACTGCTCATGGCAGTTGCGGCGCTGCTGACGCCGCACGTACTGGCTGATGTCTGGCTCATCGATATCCGTTTTCCGGTTGTCCTGGCCTGCATGCTCGTTGCCGGCATTCGATTTCGACCGGAGATCGCTCGTTGGGAGAGAACGCTTGCCGCAGTTGCCGTCGTCGCAGTCGTTCTTCGCTCGATCTTCATCACCAGCATCTGGCAGCCGATCGACTGCCAGTTCGACGAGTTCAGATCTGCCTCCGGAATCCTCGAGGAAGGAGCTAGCCTGCTGGTCGTGGAAGATCTCGGAGATGTGCCGGAAACGGGGATTTCACGAAACTATGCAGTCTATTGGCATATGGGCGCACTCGGGGTGATCGAAAGATCGATGTTCTACCCTCGTCTGTTCACCGGCCACACGAGCGTCGATGTGTCGACCACCCGGAAGCTCATCGACACGCCTTCTGGCACGCCGATCTCGCGCGAGCTTCTTGCGGTGAGCGCCAACCCTCTAAACTCCCCATTCACGCTCGGGCAGCCGCTCGGCCGGTACAGCTCGGTGTTCTGGGATGGTTGGCCGAACACCTTCGACTATGTTTTGAGCATTCGGTTCGACAATTCTGCGAACCCGGCGCCGAGGTACCTGAAGCGAATCGGATCGGGATCCTTCTTCGACTTCTATGAAGTCGTGCCGGAGCCCGATCCCTGAACCGCCTGGCTTCAGAAGCTCCAGAGGCCCAGATAGATCAAGAGGACTCCGATCCCCGTGCCGAGCACGCCGAGAACGCGCAGCGTCATCGAGTCCTCCACGGCGGCCAGCACCGTGTCGGCCAGCTGCTTGTAGCCGGACGGATAGACGAGGAGCAGCAGGGCGCCCAGGGCGATGATACCGCTGAACGCGAAGATGACCTGGGCCGCGGTCCGGTCGACACCCTGTGCGGAGACGGCCAGGGCGATACCCAATACGGCGACACAGGCGCCGATGACGCGGATCCGAGCATGGGTCTCCAACAGCTTCCGATAGATCCCCAGCGTGGGCTGCGGTGCGAAGATCAAGGGACCTCGCGTCAGAACGATCAGGACTCCGACTGCTGTGGTGACAATGGCGAGCTCACTCATGACGTGACCTCCTCTCTCGCGGCTATGACTTCTTGCTGTCCTCGGCCTCGCCTGCGGGCGCGGCACTCTCCGGGCTCTCGCCCTTGGCCAGGGCCGTGAGTCCGCTGATGGCGCCCAGACCCATGGTCTCGACGGCGGAGCTGGGGACGATGATCATCGATCCCTTCTGGCGGATCCCCTCGTAGATCATGTTCATCGCGCGCAGGTGAAGCGCCGCGGGATCGTCCCGGTACTTGTCGGCCGCCTCCGCGAACTTCCCGGCGATCTCGCTCTCGGTCGTCGAGAGGATGATGCGTGCCTGCCGCTCCCGCTCGGCCTGCGCGCGCTTGGACATCGCCTCCTCGAGGGCCTCGGGGAGCACGACGTCGATGATCTCGATGGACTGGATGGTGATCCCCCAGGCGTTCGTCTTCTCGTCGACCCTCTTCTGGATCTCGTCGCACAGCTTGTCGCGGTCACTGAGGAGGTCGCTGAGCTCGTGCTTGCCGACCGCATCGCGCAGCGCCGCCTGCGCCGAGAGGATCACGGCGTGGGCGTAGTCCGCGACCTCGAGCACCGCCTTCTCGGCGCTCCACACCAGCCAGAAGCACATGGCGTCGACGTAAACGGGAACCGTATCGAGCGTGAGAATCCGCTCCGCCCGGAAGTCGGTCGCGCGGACGCGCTGGTCGACGAACGCCTCGACCCGATCGACGAAGGGCAGGATGAAGAAGAGTCCCGGCCCACGCAGCCCGCGGAACCTCCCCAGCCGCAGCAGGATGGCCTTCTGCCACTGGCTGGCGACCTGCACGGAGCAGGCGACGATCGTGGAGAGCGCGATGCCGGTCATCAGAGGCAGAACTGCCTCGGCGGGGAAGACCAGCTTGAGCGCGATGGCGATGATCACCACGCCGCCCAGCGCCTGCTCCCAGCGCCTGCCGAGGAACATGCTCGCGACCAGGAACAGCCCGGCGACGCCGGTTGCGATGGCGAGATCGTTGGATAGATCGCCTCGCCGGTAGAGCACGGCGGCAGTTGCGCCGACGCCCGCCAGGAGCGCGAACGAGTTCAACGGGCCCCAGGCGAAGTGGGACTTGAAGATCGGCAGGGCGGCGAGCCTCTGGAGCGGCTCCCTCCAGTCGATGGTCCTTGTCCTCATGTCAGCTCTCCTCTCTGAACTCTCTCAGCGCCTCGATGATCTCGCCCAGCTCGATCCCGTAGGCGCCCGCGCGTACCACCACGTCCCTGCACAGCGCGGTGAGCACGCGCTTCTTCTCGCGGGGCGTGACCGTGACCTCGGTATCGCTGATGAACGTGCCGGTGCCCTGCTGCGTCTCCAGGTTCCCGCGGATCTCCAGCTCCTTGTAGGCCTTGACGATCGTGTTGGGATTCACGGAGAGCTCGACGGCGAGCTGGCGAACCGTCGGCAGCTGGGTCCCCGGTTGGAGGTCTTCACGCGCGATCCCGTAGAGGATCTGCGTGATGATCTGCCGGTAGATCGGAACCCCGGAGTGGTGATCGAGGCTGATGCTGAATTCGGGCATCGCGGCAGTCCTACCCTCTTGCGGGTCGCGGCATGGATTCCGCGAACTGCTCTAGAGAGATAGTGTACTAGAATACTAGTACACTATATCTCTAGCATCAAGAGGACTCCCGAGCGGCCTCCGAACGCAGGCGGGCCGGCGCCTCAGCCCATGGGACCCTGGTAGACCTCGCCGAAGCGCATCACCGGGTTCATGGGAGTCGCCATGTTGGCGTCGCGGTTGGTCCGGATGCACACCACCGTCGGGCCGGCTGAGGCCTTGGCGCGCTCGAGGGCGGGCTCGAGGTCCTCCAGTCGCTCGACGTAGATGCCCTCGCAGCCGAGGCCCTCGCCCACCACGTCCCAGCGTATGGCGCCCATCTCGGTCCCGAAGGTGCGGCCCCAGCGCATGCGCTCGTTCGGCTCCTCCATCGTCCAGGATCCCTCGGCGAAGACGATCGTCGTGAGGTCGAGGCCTTCGCGCGCCGCCGACTGCATCTCCATGAAGTTGAACCCGGCCGCACCGTCGCCCGTCACGCAGACGACCTCGCGCTCGGGATCGCCGAGCTTCGCCCCGATGGCCGACGGAATCCCGGTGCCGAGCATGCCGAGCTCCAGGATGTTGAGATACGAGCGCGGCCGCGTGGACGGGAGCCCCCAGTGGGCCCAGAGCGAGGTGTAGCCGCCGTCGGTGACGTAGATGACGTCCCCTCCGAAGACGTTCCCCACCTTCTGCATCGCGTGTGCGGGGTGAATTCCGGTTCCCGACCAGGCCCCGACGTCCTTGAACTGCTCCGCCCACCAGGCGAGCTCGACCTCGCGATAGCGAGCCAGGTCCGGCGTCTCCTTGCGGTGTAGCCCGCGCTTTTCGAGCACGCGCACCAGGCCTGCGAGCGCGCTCTTGGCCTCGGCCACGATCCCGAGCGAGATGGGTCGCGTGACCCCGAGGTGACGCGGATCGACATCGATCTGGACGATCTTCTGGGTCGCGGGATCGCCCCAGTACTTGTCGTAGGGAAGGTCGAGGTTGCCGAGGCGCGAGCCGACGACGAGCACGACGTCCGCCTCGCGCCTCGCCAGGTCGCCCGCGTCGTTGTAGCCGTACACGTAGTGGGGGTCGTCGCGCGAGACCACCGCCCGACCCGCCATCGTCGGAATCACGGGGCAGCCGAGCAGCTCGACGAGCTGCATCAGCTCGGAGTTCGCTTCGCCGCGGTCGACGCCCGAGCCCGCGATCACCGCGGGGCGCTCGGCCGTCGCGAGCAGCTCGGCCACCTGCTCGAGCTGTGCTTCAGAGGTCTGCGGCTGCGCGGCGCGGTAGCGCTCGGGTGCAAGGACGGGAACGCTCGCCTCGTCACCCTCCTCGTACATCACCGGCGATGGCACCTCGAGCTGCACCGGTCCGGGACGGCCGGCCCACATCTCGCGGAAGGCCATGCGCGCGACCTCGGGAATGCGGTCCCAGGACAGGATCGGTCCGCCCCACTTGACGCTGGGACCGAACGCATCGAGCTGATCCTGGCCCTGGAACGTGGAGGGCGGCGACGGATAGACGATGCCGAGCCGGTGCTGCGCCGTGATCGCGACCAGAGGAACGCCCTCGTGCCGGGCGGTGATCACGCCGGGGAGCAGGTTTGCGGAGCCCGGGCCAGGGTTTCCGAGCACGGCCGACGCCTGACCGGTCGTCTTGTAGAGCCCTTCGGCCATGTGCGCGGCCGCCGCCTCGTGCCGGATCGGGACGAAGCGCATGCCGTTCCCCTCCAGCGCCGCGAGCAACGGATCGACCTCCGGACAGGGAAGCCCGAATACGAAGCGAATGCCCTCGCTGGCCAGACAGCGCGCCAGAAGCTCTCCACCGGTGATCTCGGCCATGCTCTCGTTCCTCTCGATTTCCTGCCTGCGGCATGCAGACGGCTCGGGCTGGGACCCCGGCCGGGTCGACCCGTCGTGGGCGCGATCATACCGCAGCGCGACGCCAATTTGACGCGGAGTCAGTCGGACTGCGAACATCCGTCTCGGTGGAAACCGCGGAACGAGCGCCAGTGCCAGGAAGGCTCCGAATCGCCGGATGCGATCTCGGCAAGGCGAGCGCCAAGTTCGTGCTCGGCCGCCTCGACGGGAACGGGGGAATCGAGATCGAGCATGCCGAGAGCGTGACGCACACCGGGCAGCCGATGGACGCGTTTCGCGACTGGTACCGGCGCGCGGACGTGGCCTCGTGTGCGGCGCTCGGCGCGACGGGTCTGCACGCCGACGAGCTCACCGCTCCTGTCATCGCCGGGCTGCCGGAGGACGCGTGCCTGCTGGCGGCCCTGCAGCACGATCCCGAGATCGATGGTGCGCTGAACCTGGTCCGGGTCGGTGCGCGGGGCTACGCGGTGTTGGCGCGCGACGCCGACGGGCGCGTGCAGTTCCTGGAGAACGACAAGTGCTCGTCCGGCACCGGCGAGACGATGGTCAAGATCGCCGGACGCTTCGGCCTCTCGATCGAAGAGGCCGACCAGCTCGCGCGCTCCGCGACGGAGTCGATCCCGATCACGGCACGTTGCTCGGTCTTCGCCAAGAGCGAGATGACCCACTTCGGAAACCAGGGCCGGCCGGCCGAGGCGCTGTTCAACGGCTACTTCTCGTCGGTGGCCGGCTACGTCTCGGCGCTGCTGGCGCGAGCGAGCGTCGACGGTCCGGTGCTTCTGATCGGTGGCTGCACGCGGATCGGCTCACTCGTCGACGCCCTGCGCGACGCGGTGGGCAACGGCGCGCGCGTGGCCCGGGATCCGTTCCACCTCGAGGCGATCGGCTCCACGCTGCTGGCCGCGGAGCAGTACGCCGCGGGAGCGCTGGAGGCACTTCCCGCCGACCCCGAGGCGCTGATCCGACCAAAGGCGCGACGCTTCCGCAGTCTCGCGGCACCGTCGGAGGTCGCGCATCGGGTTCGACGCCTCGAGGCCGTCCCGATGCCGCCCGGAGCCGAGCGCGAGCCTGCGATCCTCGGGCTCGACCTCGGCTCGACGGGAAGCAAGGCGGTCCTGACCTCGCTTGCGACCGGCGAGTCCATCCTCGACGTGTACGACCGCACGCGCGGGAACCCGGTGGAGGCCGCGCAGCGTCTGGTCGCGACGATCCTCGACCGAACGTCGCCCGACGTCCGCGCGATTGCCCTGACCGGCTCCGGCCGCGAGGCGGCGGCCACGGTGTTGCGCGCCGCCTTCCCCGACGCGTCCGACCGGATCCGGGTCCAGAACGAGATCGTGGCCCACGCCACTGCGGCGATTCGCTGCGACGACGCCGCGGGCGAGAGCCTGTCGGTCGTCGAGATCGGCGGCCAGGACGCCAAGTTCATCCAGATCGCCGGCGGCCAGATCGTCGAGAGCGACATGAACAAGGCCTGCAGCGCGGGGACCGGATCGTTCCTCGAGGAGCAGGGAGCCTTCTTCGGGATCCGCGACATCGAGGAGTTCAGCGCCCTCTCCCAGCAGGCCGGTGCGCCGCCCGAGCTCGGACAGATGTGTACCGTGCACGTCGCCGAGGCCGCCGCCGAAGCGGCCAACGAGGGCTTCGAGGTCCACGACCTGCTCGGCGGCTTCCAGTTCTCGGTGATCCAGAACTACCTCGACCGCGTGATGGGACAGCGAACCTTCGGTCGGCGCATCTTCCTGCAGGGCAAGCCGGCGACGGGTCCGGCACTCGCCTGGACGCTGGCGTCGGTAACGGGCCGCCAGGTCACCGTACCGCCCAACCCGGGAGCGATGGGTGCCTGGGGGATCGGGCTCTGCGCCCTCGACGAGATCGGCGCGGAGGCGCTCCGCGACGTCCCCGCCTTCGACCTGCGCGAGGCTCTCGGCGCGCAGGTCGTCGAGCGCGGCGAGTTCCAGTGCCGCGACCCTGGGTGCGCGACCTTCTGCAGCATCGAGAAGACCGTGGTCGACGTGGCGGGCACGCACCAGACCGTCCACTCGGGCGGGGCCTGTCCGAAGTACGAGATCTCGACGGCGTCGCGTCCCAAGCTGCCGCGCGAAGCGCCGAGCGCCTTTGACGAGCGCGAGAAGCTGCTGGCACCTTATCTTCGAGATCAGGAGGGAGAACGCGTCGTGGCGCTGCCGCTGGTCGGCGCCTGTCACGGCATCTTCCCCTGGCTCGCGACCTTCGTCTGCGAGCTCGGACTCGGCGTGCGCGTGCTGCGCCCCGACTCCGGGTCGCTCTCACGTGGCGAGGAGAGCTGCTACTCGTACGACGCCTGCGCGCCGGTCAAGATCGCCCATGGCACGGTGGACAGCGACGCCGATCAGCTTCTCTTCCCCAAGATCCTGACGCTGGACGATCGCGACGGCTCGAGCGGCCGCACCTGTACCATGGAGCAGAGTCTCCCCGACATGCTGCGAGAGGCGCTCCGCGCGCGGGGGCGCTCGACCGAGGTGGTGCACCCGCTGCTCTCGTTCGAGGCCGGTCTCGAGAGCGCGGAGCTGAGACGCCAGGCGCGCACGGCGGCTCGCATGCTCGGTGCACCGACGCGCCGTCTGCGGCGGGCGCTGCAGCGGGCGGCCGAGGCACAGCGGCGCTACGAGGCCGACCTCGCGGCGCTCGGCGAGCGCACGCTCGACTACGGCCGCCGCCATGACATTCCGGTCGTCGCCGTCTGCGGCTCGCTCCACGTCATTCACGATCGCAACGTCAACGCGGGCATTCCCCGCCTGCTGCGCGACAACGGCGTGCTCGCCGTGCCCATGGACTGCTTTCCGATCCCACAGAGCGTGCACCCGATGCCCCGCATCTTCTGGGCGGAGGCGAACCGCGAGCTGCGGACCGCGGTGGCCTGTCGCGAGCGCGGCGACGTCTATCCGCTGCTGCTCACGTCATTCGGCTGCGGTCCGGGCTCGTTCACGGAGCAGATCTACGCCAGGCTCATGCAGGGCTACCCGCACACGGGCCTCGAGACCGACGCCCACGGCGGCACGGCCGGCTACGTGACGCGGGTCCAGGCATTCCTGCACGCCGTCCGACAGCACGACCGCAAGCCGTCGCCCGTGTCCGCGGAGCGCTTGCGCCTGCTCGAGCCTCTGCCGCCCGTTCCCGTCGAGGAGGCCCGGCAAGCGCGGCTCGTGCTCGCACCCCTGGGCGAGCAACTCACGCCGATGCGCGCAGCCATCTCGCGTTCGTTCGGCTTCGACGCGGACTCGGCGGGTCCGGCGACGCGAGAGGCGCTGGCCCTGGCCAAGCGCGACTGCTCGGGCAAGGAGTGCCTGGCCTACCAGGTCGAGTGGGGCAGCTTCCGCAAGTACCTCGAGGATAACCCCAGCGACAAGCCCACCTACCTGATGCAGACCAGTGGCGAGGGCATGTGCCGCTTCTGCCTCTACTCGATCAAGGACCAGATGTCGCTCGAGCACCTCGAGCTCGGTCAGTCGGTGCGCGTGGTCCACGGGATCTCCGGGGACGACAGCGACCCCATGCTGAGCTTCCGCAAGAGCTTTGCGAGCATCTTGACAGAGGACATCCTGACCCAGCTCGCCGCCTATCACCGTCCACTCGAGAAGCGAGCGGGGGAGTGCGACGAGCTCTACGA
>CAZLBF010000241.1:0-22897 GCA_964557495.1 uncultured Myxococcales bacterium
GCGGCGCCGACCCACTCCGCCGGAAGCCCCAGGACCTGGTTGTAGTAGAGCAGCAGGAAGTACGAGAAGCCGTTGTCCTTGACCCCGTAGGCCACGGACCCGGCGCCGTAGTAGAGCTTCGTCGCCAGCCAGCTGCCCCTGCCGTCACTCATGCGTCCAACCGGTTGGATCCTAGCCACCGGTGTCCCGGGTACTCCCCCGGGTCCAGCACGGCGCGAAGACGCGGCAGCATATCACACGCGCCGCGCGATCCGGTCGGGTCAGGGGCTCAGTACAGCTTCTGGATCTCGCCGGGCCTGCCGCCGGGCATCTCCATGATCTGGCAGGCGCCCTTTCCGTGCTTCTGCTCGCAGTCGCGCAGCGCGCTCTTCAGTCGGCCCACGTGCTCTCCGGCGGCTGCGACCTTCGCGTTTATCTCGTCCCGCTCCCTGCGCTCGGCGTCGGCGCGGCGCGCCTCGGCGGCCTCGTCGACCTCGATCACCTTGGTCACGTGCACGTCGGTCTCGATCGTCCGGTCGCCGCCGAGATAGCGGACCTTCACCGGGTAGGCGATGTCGATGTGGATGATGCGCTCCCCGGGAAGCTTCTCCCGTCCAACCTGGATGTCACCCGGCGCGAGGGAGACCGACGATGCCTCGGCCCTGCGGATGATGCGCTTGCGGATTCCGTCGTCACTCGCCTTGTGAGCGATGCCGTCGAGGGCGGTCACCACGACCCGCTCCACGCGGCCCTTGCTGAAGGGCACGCTCATGAACTTGTAGCCGGTGTACACGGCAAACAGGATCACGACGTAGACGAGGGGCTTCAAGCCTACGGCGCCGCGGCAGCTCCGATCCGACTGAGGCGCTCGTTCCATCGCGGGGCTCCTTCCACGGGCCAGGTTGGCGTCCCATGGGCGAAGCTGGACACGTTCGTGCGCTCCGCGCCAGAGCGGAATCCGTCCGTGGCTCGGGTCCGTTTCGGCCCTCGAGTTCGGGAAGTTTACGCTGCGCCTCGACTGCCGGACGAATGCGGCCGACTCCGTTCGAGAGCGGAGCTCAGTCTCCGACGCTGCAGGAGAGGATCCGGCTGATCTCGCAGAGGCTTCGGCCGCTCTCGCCGCGCCAGGTGTTGAAGGCCTCCTGAATGGAGCGGAGTGCCTGCTTCGAGGTCGGGCTCTTCTGCTCGATCACGCCCTGCTCGCGCAGCGCCTGGACCACGTCCCGGGTCAGGAGGGGCGTGTCCTTGCCCAGGCGCCGCAGGAAGAACTGACCGCTCGTTCCCCCCAGGCGGCTGCCGCGAAGCTTGAGAACCTCCCACAGGCCCACGATGTCTTCGACCGGCCAGCTCGCGAAGAAGCGGCTCGCGCTGCCGTGCTCCTCGCGAAGCGCGACCAGGAAGCTCGCGTTGTCGCGCACCGCCCGGATCTTCTGCGGGTTGCGAATGATGCGGGTGTCGCGCGCCAGCAGCTGCAGCCGCTTCTCGGACAGGCGCGCCACCGCGCCGGGGTCGAACTCGCCGAACGCCTCCTCGAAGCCGCTCCACTTCGCCTCGACGATGCGCCAGACGAAGCCCGCCTGAAAGATCGCCCTCGTCATGCCGGAGAGGTAGCGGTGGTCCGGCGTGCGCCGCAGCGCGTTGGCGCTTCTGGCCTTCGGGAGGTGCGCCTCGAGCGCACGCGCCCCGCCGTGGCGCGACGCGGCGCGGCGCTGGATCTCCTTGAACCTCTCCACTCCGTTCTCCCCGTCTTCGCCGCGCCGGCCCGCCGCTCACCGACGTCAGCCGAGCAGTCGCTTCGACGCGAGCGCCGCCCCCTCCGAGAGGGCCCGCAGCTTGGCCCACGCGATGTCCGGCGCGACCGAGACGAAGCCGGCCGCCGTCTCGAAGCCGCAGTCGGTGCCGGCGATGATCCGGAGCGGGTCGCCGACGGCTCGCGCGGCGAGCTCGATGCGGTCCGCGACCGCCTCCGGGTGCTCGACGTAGTTGGTGGTCGTGTCGACGACGCCGGGTACGAGCAGTGCGTCGCGCGGGAGCGATCCCTTGTCGAACAGGTGGTACTCGTGGGCGTGGCGCGGGTTGGCCATCGAGAGCAGGAAGCCGCCCGCGTGCACCCGCGAGATCTCCGGCCAGATGTCGGCCAGGGGCACGTCCAGGTCGTGTGCCGCCTCGTAGTTGCCCCAGCAGACGTGGAGCCGCACGCGCTCCCGCGCCAGGCCGCCGAGCGCCTCGTTGATCGCCGCGACCACGACGCGCACGAAGTCCAGGAAGTCGGAGAGCGGCTTGTCCTGGAACAGCGTGTGGCGCTCCATCGCCAGGTCGGGCGCGTCGATCTGGAGCACGAAGCCGGCCTGGACGATCACCTGGTACTCGGTTCGCAGCGCGGCGGCGAGCGCAGCGACGTAGCTCTCGAGGTCGTCGTAGTACGCATTCTCCATGGCGGCGGCGACGATCCCCGGAGACGGAGACGAGACGAACGCCTCGCCGAAGCGGCCGCGATGTGGCTCGAGCAGGCGCTGGAGCTGCGCGCACTCGGCCTCGATCGCCGGCGAGCCGGCATAGCGCACCTCGCCCACCGCCTTGGGAGCCGTGAGCAGGTTGATGCTCTCGGTTTCCGCCGAGCGCTCCGCGAGCTGCTTCAGGTAGCCCGGGTAGCGCGTCAGATCCGCCATGATCGGGCGGTTCGAGGCCTCGCCGAAGCCGGTCATGCGGTGCTGCACGTAGGTGAAGAAGCTCTCCCGGCCGGCCTCGCCGTTGTTCACGATGTCGAGGCCCGCCTCGATCTGGGCCGCGATCACGTCGCGGGTCGCCTCCTCGACCGCCGCGTCGAACTCGGCTTCGCCGATCGCCTCCCCCGCCGCCCGGCGCACGTGAAGCGCCGTGAGCTCCTCGGGCCGCGGCAGGCTGCCCGCATGCGTGGTCAGGATCCGATCCGAGCTGTGCTGCACCTTTCTCGTGCCTCCCGTGTTGCGGTCTCTAGCCTACCGCTTCCGAGCGGGAGATCGGGCGCCGGCGAGCAGGATTTCCGCCCGCCCGCGAGATGCGGCTTCAGCTCTCCTTCTGCAGCAGGTGCACGACGCAGACGGCGCCGACGCCGACCATGTGAGCGAGCCCCAGCCTCGCGTCGGGCTGCTGCCGGGGGCCGGCCTCGCCGCGCAGCTGGCGCGTGAGCTCGGCAATCTGGCCGACGCCCGTCGGACCCACCGGATGCCCCATCGCGAGCAGGCCCCCCGACGCGCTCACCGCGCACCGGCCACCGATGTCGGTGTCGCCCTTCGCGACCACGGCTGCGCCCTCACCCTCGTTGCACAGGCCCATGGCCTCGGCGTAGAGCAGCTCTTCGATGGTGAAGGCGTCGTGCAGCTCGATGACGTCGAGGTCGGCCGGGCCGACGCCCGCCTCCTCGTACGCCTGAAAGGTCGTCTCGCGCGTCAGCTCGGCGTCCCAGTTTCCCTCGCTGGTGTAGACGCGCTCCGTGCGTGTGACCGATGAGAGCACGCGCGGAGCGCGGCCGCGCTCGATCCCCAGGCGGGCGATGGCCTCGTCGGAGGCGACGATCACCGCGGCCGCCCCCTCGCCGACGGGGCAGCACTGCAGGCGCGTCAGCTGTCCCGAGATCGCCGGTCCCGCCAGCACCTCGTCGAGCGTGCGGGCCTTCTGGCGTTGCGCATAGGGGTTGTGGGCACCGTTGCGGCTGTTCTTGACTCCCACCTGAGCGACCTGCTCGAGGCGCACGCCATGGCGATGCATGTACTCGTGGGTGAGCAGGGCAAAGTGCGTGAAGGGGAGCACGCGCGCGCCCACCAGGTCTCGCACGCCCGCCTTGGTCGGGGCGAGCCTCGGGATGTCGGGCTTGTCGACGCCCATTGCGAGCACCACGTCGCGCACGCCGCTCGCGACCTCGAGGCACGCCTGAGCAAAGGCGGTGGAGCCGGAGGCCGAGGCATTCTCGACCTGGACCATCGGAATGCCGCTCGAGCCGAGGTGGCGGAGCATGGGCCGCGCAGCCGCGATTCCGAGATTCGTGGTTCCCACGAAGGCGGATTCCACCTCGGAGAACGGGATGTCGGCGTCGCCGAGCGCCTCGCGCGCAGCGCCGAGCCCGAGCTCGACGTAGGTCGTCTCGCTCGTGCGCTGGTAACGGTGCAGGCCGATGCCGATCACGCGAACGGGACGCAGGTCGCGAAGTGTCTTGCCCATCACGCACCTCCCTCGGGCTCGAAGCGAAGCTCCACCGTCTCGTTCCCCTCGCCGTCGGTTCCCTGGGCCACCAGGACCGAGTGCACGCGGTCGCCGACCGAGAGCGCCTCGTCCGTGGGGCAGGTCAGAGTCGCCCGGATCGACGGGCCGTCGTCGAGCGCGATCGACGCGACCGTGAACGGCGCCTGGATCCCGCCCATGCCGGGGTGGAGGTGGACCGTCGCGAAGGCGCGCAGGGTCCCCGAGCCGGCCAGCTCCTGGGTCTCGAGCGACTCGGCTGCGGCGCCGCACACCTCGCAGCCATAAGGGTTGGGGGGAAAGGTGACGCGGCTGCACGCGCTGCAGCGCTGGCCGTAGAGCGGTGGCCGAGAGCCCTCGGCGGGGTAGAGCCCGGGATGGGCGGCGCGGCGATCGGACATGGATGTCCCTCCTGAACTGGGTGGTGGCTCGCGATTCTATTGTTGACTTGCTTGCTAGTCAACAAGTATATATTCCCCATGGTTCAACGGGATCCGGCCCAGCCCGAGCGAGACGCGGACCGCACCGAAGCGGCTACGCCCGGATCGCGCCCGACCCAGGCGGAGAGGCGGGCCCTCTCCGAGCAGCGCCTGCTCGAGGCGGCCATCCAGTTGATCGCGGAGCAAGGCTGCAGCCGGACCACCCTGGCCCAGATCGGAGAGCAGGCGGGCTACAGCCGAGGCCTGGTCACCGAGCGCTTCGGCTCGAAGCAGGGACTGGTCGAGATCCTGGCGCGCAAGATCCAGGAGCGGTTCGCCTTCGAGGCGCTCGGCCCGGCGCTCGAGGGCCGGACTGGACTCCGGGCCGTCCTGATCGCGGCGGACACCTACCTCGACGCGCTCGAGCGCGGGAGCGAGACGGTTCGCGCCTACTACGTGCTGATGGCGGAGTCGATCGGCCTAGTCCCGGAGGTGCGCCCGACCTTCGCGCGCGCGAACCGGGAGTTCCGAGCCGTCGTTGAGGGCTGGATCCGGGACGGCGTCGAGGCCGGGGAGATTCGCGACGACGTGCAGGCCGCTGCGCACGCGGCCTCGGTGGTCGGCACGCTGCGCGGGATCGCGCTCCAATGGCTCGTCGATCCGGATGGAATCGACTTCGCGTTCCTGCGGAGCGAGCTGCGCGACTCGCTCGAGAAGGCCCTGGCTCGCTGAGCCGGACACGGAGGTACCCATGGATTTCGAGCTGACCGAAGAGCAGGAGATCTTCCGCGAGAGCTTCCGGAAGTTCCTCGAGGCGGAGATCCAGCCGTTCGACGACCGCTACGGCGACGAGGAGATGACGGCGGAGCGCGCCCGGGAGCTCTCGAAGAAGCTCATCCCGTGGGGCTTTCTCGGCGGCGGAGCGGCGGCGGGGGTCGAGCGCGACATCACGATCGCCTGCATCCAGAACGAGGAGCTGAGCCGCGTCTTCCCCGGGCTCTCCGGCATCGCCGGAATGACCGCGGCCTGCGCCGGGGGTATCGCCGCCGGCGCGCATCCCGAGGTGGCGGAGCGACTCGTCGAGCCGATGCGACAGGGAGAGCTGATCGGGAGCAACGCGATCAGCGAGCCGAACGTGGGCTCGGATGCGTCGGCCATCGAGTGCCGCGCCGAGAAGAAGGGCGACCGCTGGATCGTGAACGGCACCAAGTGCTGGATCAGCAACGGTCACATCGCCGACGTCACGCTCGCGCTCGTGCAGACCGACCCGGCCCAGGGGCCGGCGGGCCTGCGGCACTTCGTGATCGACCGGCGCGAGTCTTCGTTCGAGAGCCGCGAGACGCCGACCATCGGCCTCAAGTCCTTCCCCACCTCCGAGCTCTACTTCCGCGACCTCGAAGTCCCCGACATGAACCGCATCGGAAGCTGGGGTGAAAGCTCGGGCAGCGAGGGCGCCGGCAAGGCGTTCCGGCGCTTCCTGACCGGCGTCGCCGGCGCCCGCGCCGGGGCCGGGTTGATGTCGGTCGGCATCGCCCAGCGCGCCTTCGACATCGCCTTCGACTACGTGCAGCAGCGCAAGCAGTTCGGCAAGGAGATCGCGCGCTTCCAGCTGGTCTCGGCGATGATCGCCGAGATGGCGACCGAGATCGACGCCGCCCGCCTGCTCTGCCACCGCGCGTTCCACTCGCTGCGCAAGGGTCGGTCCGACGTCGCCGCCTCGATGGCCAAGTGGTACGGCACCGAGATGGGCGTTCGCGTCACGTCGATGGCCATCCAGTGCATGGGGTCGAACGGTCTGGCGAGCGAGAACCGGGTCGAACGCTGTCTGCGCGATGCGCGTATGCTGACGATGCCCGACGGAACGACGCAGATTCAAAAGCTCATCATCGGCCGCGCCCTGACCGGGATGTCGGCGATTCGCTGAGGAGAGAGAACCATGAGTGAGAACATTCTCGATCTGCAAGGCCGCGTCGGTCTGGTGACCGGCGCCGGGCAGGGCGTCGGCAGGCAGGTCGCACTCCACTTTGCCCAGAACGGCGCCGGTGGCGTCGTCGTCAACGACTTCTACCTGGAGCGCGCCGAGGCGGTCGCGAAGGAGGTGGAAGGGCTCGGCTGCCGGGCGCTCGCCGTCCAGGCCGACGTGACCGACCGCGAGGCGGTCCAGGCCATGGTGGGGCGCGCCGCGAGCGAGCTCGGCAGCGTCGACATCTTGGTGAACAACGCGGGGAACATGGGCGCCGACCCGCGCCGCGCGTCGCGGAAGCCCTTCTGGGAGTCCGACACCGAGTCGTGGAACGTCTGGATCGACGTGAATCTGTACGGCGTGCTCAACTGCGCGAGCGCGGTGATCCCCGACATGATCGAGAAGAACGCGGGTCGCCTGATCACGGTCATCTCCGACGCCGGACGCGTCGGCGAGCCGAACCTGGAGCTGTACTCGGCCGCCAAGGCGGGTGCGGCCGGCTTCACCCGCGCCATCGCCAAGACGCTCGGACGCTACAAGATCACCGCCAACTGCGTGGCGATCGCGACGACGCGCACACCCGCCGTGGCGATGATGACCGAGAACGAGGAGCTCGCGAAGCGGGTGCTCCGGAACTACACGATCCGGCGCTTCGGGGAGCCGAGTGACGTCGCGAACATGGTGCTGTTCCTCGCGTCCGACGCCTCGAGCTGGATCACCGGCCAGACCTACCCAGTGAACGGCGGCTTCTCCGTCGGTATGTAGGAGCAGAGAGCATGCCCGAGCAGAGAGACGACCTGATCCTGACCGAGACGCGCGGACACGTCCTGATCATCACGATCAACCGCCCGGAGGCGCGCAACGCATTCGACGGCGCAACGGCGCGGGCGATGGAGGCGACCCTCGACCAGTTCGACGAGGACCCGGAGCTTCGCGTCGCGATCGTGACTGGCGCGGGCACGGCCTTCTCTTCGGGGCAGGACCTGAAGGCTGCCGCGCGGGGAGACATGGGCTTCACCAAGCGGCGTGGCGGCTTTGGCATCATGGCGATTCCGCCCGACAAGCCGATCATCGCCGCGGTCGAGGGTGCGGCCGTCGCCGGTGGCCTCGAGCTCTGCCTGTCGTGCGACCTGATCGTCGCGGCGCGCGACGCGCGGATGGGGATTCCCGAGGCGCGGCACAACCTCGTCGCGGTCGGCGGGGCGCTGTTTCGCCTGCCGAAGCGGATTCCCTACCACGTCGCGATGGAGCTGGCGCTCACCACCGACACGCCGACCGCGGAGCGCTTCCACGAGCTGGGTCTGGTGAACCGCCTCGCGGAGCCGGGCCAGGCGCTGCAAGTCGCGCTCGAGCTGGCGGAACGCATCCTCGAGAACGGACCCCTGGCCGTCGTCGCCAGCAAGCAGATCCTGCGCCGCTCGAGGGAGTGGTCCGAGGAGGAGGCCTGGCGCGAGCAGCTCAAGTTCGCCGCCCCGGTCATGCAGTCGGAGGACTACAAGGAGGGTCTGCGCGCGTTCGCCGAGAAGCGCAAGCCCGTCTGGAAGGGGCGCTAGCGGGTGACACCCGAGCTGGCGGCCAAGCAGATCGGCGAGGACGCCGTCCCGTTCGCCGGCGACCTCGTTGTGCCGGGTGTTCCCGACGAGAGGGTCCACATCGCCGGCGGAATGAGCTAGGCGCATGGAGTCGCGCGTGCATCACGAGGTGCAGGGCAGCGGTCCCGGCGTCGTCCTCACGCACGGCTTCGGCGACACCTCCGAGACCTGGAGTGAGCAGCTTGCGGCGCTCTCGAAGCGGTACGCCGTGCACTGCTGGGACCTGCTCGGCCACGGGAGATCGGAGAAGCCGACCGACCCCGCAGCCTACTCGCGCGATGGCGCCGTCGAAGAGCTGGGCCGCATTGCGGCGCTGTGCGAAGAGCCGGCGGTCCTCGTCGGTCACTCGCTGGGCGGCTACCTCTCCCAGTGCCTGGCGCTGCGCAAGCCCGAGCGGGTGCGGGGTCTCGTGCTCATCAACACCGGTCCCGGCTTTCGCGATCCGGCGGGCCGCGAGCGCTGGAACCGCGGCGCGCACGCTGCGCTCGCCCGCTTCGACGTGCCGCCGGAATCGGTCGCGATGCTGGAGCAGCACGACAGCTTCGTGATCGATCACCTCGACGAGATCCGGGTTCCGGTGCTGGCGCTCGCCGGCGGGCGCGACCGCGTCTACCACGGGGCCCTCTCCTACTACGAGCGGCGACTCCCCGACGTCGAGACGCAGATCGTCCCCGACTCGGGGCACCACGTGCACCGCACGCACGCCGACGCAGTGAACGCAGCGCTCGCGGCGTTCCTCGAGCGGTGCGGGAGGTCTTGATGCTCTCTGCATACCGGGTGCTCGATCTCAGCGACGAGCGCGGCCTGGCCTGTGGCCAGATCCTCGCGGACCTGGGAGCGGACGTGATCCAGGTCGAGCCGCCGGACGGCTCGAGCGCGCGCCGCGTCGGCCCGTTCTACAAGGGTGAGCGGGACCCGGAGCGGTCACTCCACTGGTGGGCCTTCAGTCGCGGCAAGCGAAGCGTCGCGCTGGATCTCGACGATCCCGACGGCCAGCGAGCTCTCCGGCGCCTGGTCGAGGGCGCCGACTTCCTGATCGAGTCCGAGGTGCCCGGTGCGATGGCCGCGCGCGGGCTCGGTTACGACGACCTGGCGGCGCTGAACCCGCGGCTCGTCTACGTGTCCGTCACGCCCTTCGGAGGGGACGGCCCCAAGGCGCACTACGCCGCGACGGACCTGATCGTTCAGGCGAGCGCCGGGGCGATGACGCTCACGGGAGATCCGGACCGGCCGCCGCTGCGCACGGGCGGCGTCTCGGCCTGGAGCTACGCGGGTGTGGAGGCGGCCGGCGCCGCACTCATCGCCCACTACGCATGTCTGCGTTCGGGTCGCGGACAGCACGTCGACGTCTCGGCACAGCTCTCCGCGAATCTGGCGGCGGGATTCACGCTGCTCTCGGGACAGATCGGACACGCGCGGGCGCACCGGAGCGGGGGGGGTGTCTCGGCGGGCGGCACGCGGATTCCGTTCATCTGGGAGGCGGCCGACGGCTTCGTCTCGCTGACGCTCGCCTTCGATCCCGTGAACCTGGCGTTCTCGCGTCGACTGCTGAAGTGGATCTGCGAGGAGGGCGGCTGCGACGCCGAGACGCGGGACCGCGACTGGCCCAGCTACCTGGCGCAGGCGTTCTCGGGCCAGACCTCGCTGGACGTGTTCGAGAGCTTGAAGGAATCGATCGCGGAGTTCCTGCGCGCCCGCACCAAGCGCGAGCTTCTCGAGGCCGCGGCGGAGCGATCGCTGCTACTGGTTCCGGTCGCCACGCTGGACGACGTGCTGGCCAGCCCCCAGCTCGAGTCGCGCGACTACTGGCGCGACCTGGAGCACGAAGACGTCGGAGCGGTCCGCTACCCGGGACCCTTCGTCAAGCTCTCTCGCAGCCCGATCCGCTACGACCGGCGTCCGCCGCACATCGGCGAGCACACCGACGAGGTTCTGAACGAGGTGCGCACACCCGCCGCGGCAGCGCCGGGTGGTCCGGAGGCGGCGCTCGACGCGAGGCCGCTCGCCGGACTGAAGATCCTCGACTTCATGTGGGTCATGGCGGGCCCGTACACGACGCGCGTGCTCTCGGACTACGGCGCGACCGTGGTCAAGGTCGAGTCCGCGGGGCGGATCGACCTGGTCCGGGTGCTGCCCCCCTTCTATGGCGGACAGCTCGGGCTCGATACCTCGGCCGCATTCGGGAGCATAAACGCGGGCAAGCTGAGCCTGGCGCTCGACCTGCGCAAGCCCGAGGCACGCGAGGTCGTGCTCGACCTGGTGCAGTGGGCCGACGTGGTGGCCGAGGCGTTCTCGCCCAAGGCGATGGCGAACTGGGGCTTCGACTACGAGTCCCTGCGCGCGCACAAGCCGGACCTGATCATGCTGAGTACGTGTCTGTTCGGTCAGACCGGACCGATCTCGCGCATGGCCGGCTACGGGACCATGGGCGCCGCCCTCGGCGGGCTCGTGCAGCCCACGGGCTGGCCGGATCGCCCGCCGACCGGCCCCTGGGGTCCGTACAGCGACTGGATCGCGCCGCGCTTCAGCGTGCCGACCCTGCTCGCGGCGCTCGACCATCGCGGCCGCACCGGCGAAGGTCAGTACATCGACCAGTCGCAGGCGGAGTCGGCGCTGCACTTCATGGCGCCAGCGGTCCTCGACTGCGCACTCAACGGGCACGCGCTCGACCGCGTCGCCAACGCAGATCCGCAGATGGCTCCGCACGGCGTCTACCCCGCCCGGGGGGAGGACGAGTGGGTGGCCATCGCCGCCCGCGACCACTCCGACTGGGAGCGCTTGTGTCGCGCGCTAGAGCGGCCCGAGCTGAGCGCGGATCCGCGCTTCGCCTCGCTCGAGGCGAGGCTCGCCAACGCCGCCGCGCTCGACGAGGCGATCGCCACCTGGACCCGCGAGCGGCCGGCGCTCGAGATCGAACGGCTCCTGCAGGGGGACGGCATTCCGGCCCACATCGTGATGCACACCGACGCCGCAGTGGACGACCCTCAGCTCCAGAGCCGCGGGCACTTCGTGGAGGTCGAGCACGCCGCCCGCGATCGAGTGCTCGTCGAGTCGACGCGCTTCCGGCTCTCGCGAACGCCGGCCCGCGTGGAGCGCGGCGGCCCGACCATCGGGCAGGACACGGATTCGGTGCTCCGAGACCTGCTCGGCTACAGCGACGAGCGGATCGAGTCGCTGCGAGCCGCCGGCGCACTCGGCTGAGGGATCACCCGCAAGGATTCAGGGCATCTCCTCGAGAGCCAGCTGCATGTACATGAATGCGGCAGCCTCGTCCGTCATGGATCCGGGCTCAAAGGAGTCGAGCCAGGCGGTGATCTGGCCATGATAGGGAGCCAGAGCCGATTCCAGCGCCCACCGGTCCGCCGGGGATGAGCGTTGGATGAGCTCCATCCGCTCGACGTCGTCTCCGATGCCCCAGACCTGCGCAAGGGGAATCAGATTCCGGAGTGCCTGAGGGACGTTCTCGGGATCCAGGGTGTACGCCGAGGAGGCCGAATCGGATGTCGCTGCCGATTCGACGGACTCCTGCCCTCCACACCCGAGTAGGGCCAGGCTGAGCGAGCTCGCCACCAGGAATGATCGTTGAGCGCGGCTACGCATCGGATACCCGGTAGAGGATGCCCGTGGCGCGCCTCAGTGTCGAGATGATCCAGGCCGGAAGAGGAGCAGATTCCGGAGGAGAGCGGCAAGAGTGAGCGAAGGCGGGACGAGCGCGATGGCGCCGAGTGTGGCGAGCACGGGCCACCAGGCCCGATCGGGTCCGGTGGCAAGCGATGCACGCAGATGAAGGGCGAGGCCCGCAGCGAGGCCCGCAACGATGAGTGCGACGCTGACGTCATAGGCGAGCAGGGCGCCTCGCCGCTCCGTGGTCGGAGAGCTGCGCCAGTAGACCCAGAGCGAGGCGATGCAGAGAGCGCCGAGGATGACCAGAGAGAGGATCACCCCCGAGTTCTCGGCCTGCGGATGACCTCTCTTGAGAGAGGTGAAATTCCCTGGGGAGCAGAGCAGTGCTACCCGACGTTCGGCTGACGCAGCTTGCCGAGCGGCGAGTGAGCTTCGAGAATGACGGGCATGACCGCGGTCGAGATCCGGCGAATGGTCCCTGAGGACCTGGACGCAGCCGTGGACGTGTGGGTGCGATCCCGCTGGGATGCGCAGCCCTGGCTCGAAGAGCGCATGGGCTACACCGACGAAGACAACCTGAGGTTCTTCCGGGAAATCCTGGCCGTGCGGAGCGAGATCTGGCTCGCCGTGGAGGACGGCGCGGTCGTCGGGCTGCTGGCTCTCGGGGCGGGCGAGGTCGAGCAGCTCTACGTGGATCCGCGCAGGCAGCGCCAGGGCGTGGGGACGGCACTGCTGAACCAAGCGAAGCAGCTCCGGCCGGGCGGGATCACCTTGTATACGCACCAGCGAAACGAGCGGGCGAGAGCGTTCTACGAGCGGCGGGGCTTTCGGGCGGTCGCCTTCGGCACGAGTCCCGCGCCCGAGAGCGAGCCCGACGTCAGGTACGCTTGGCCGGTGAGTCCCGCCCGTAGCTAGCTAGCTAGCAAGCTACTCAGGTCGCGCGCTGATCAGCACCAGGCGGCGACTGCTCAGGTCGAGCGCGCTGCCGTCCAGGCCGCCGTACCAGGCCACGGGCTCCAGACCGGCCTCCCGCATCACGGCCAGGAGCTGGTGAAGGGTGCGCGTCCGAACGGCAGTCGTGTACTCGGTCCGCGTACCGTCGGGGCGAACGAGCGTGACGTGCTCGTCGATCACGTCGCGAGCGAGGTCCCAGACGCGCTCTTGAAGCACGATCGTTCCGTTCGGCGTCTTGTGCGCGTTCTGGGGTAGAAACCGAGCGGGGAGGCCGTCCCGGTGCAGGGTCTCCAGCAGGAAGCGCCCACCCGGCCGCAGGGCCCTGCGGATGCCGCGAAGGGTCTCGAGGTCGTCCTCGGGATCCTCGAAGTACCCGAAGGCCGTGAAGACGTTGATCGCGGCGTCGAACTCTCCGTCGAAGGCGAGCTCGCGCATGTCGCCCCGGACCCAGCGGACGTCGGCGCCCTGCTCCGCCGCGTCCGCTCGCGCGCGCTCGATGAACAGCTCGGTCAGGTCGTAGCCGGTGACCTCGAAGCCCCGCTTCGCCAGGGGAATCGCGTGGCGGCCGTGGCCGCAGGCCACGTCCAGCACCCGCGCACCGGCGTCGAGACCGAGGAGCGCGACGATGCCCGCCACCTCCTCGGCCGTGCGCTCCGCCGAGAGTACATCTCGATAGATCTCGAAGTAGTCCTCGCCAAAGAACGACTCGAACCACGCGCTCTCACTCATGACGCGATTCTACGCCCTCTCAGCGCCCCTTCTGCAGGCTCCGCAGCGAGAGCGAGCGGCGGACCTCTGCGTCGCTCTCCGGGACCGAGACCATGCTCCACGACTCGCGGCGCCAGCTGCCGCGCAGCTTCAGGTTCGCGAAGGCGGCGCCTGCGCTGTCGAGCACGCGCACCGGCCGCTCGGGGTCGTCGGGCCAGCGGGGGTAGTCGGGGCGGTCCTCGCTCCAGCGTCCGACGAAGTAGCCGACGTCGATCTGCTCGCCGCGCCGGTCGTAGGAGACGTAGTACAGGGCGACGAGCGTCTGGAGGTCGACCCAGAGCCGCCGGATCGCCGGGTCTCCGGGGTCGGTCGCCTCGCTGTCCCGCCCCTCCAGGACCAGCGCGCGTCGCAGCTCCCAGCGGTCCGACGCCCATGAGAGGCCGTACGGGCCGAACGAGCGGTCGTCCGTCTCGGGATAGGCGGGCGCGACCGAGTTGATGGGCGCGAGGACGTCCTGCACGCCGAGCACGCGGTAGCGACGCAGCAGCGGCCGCAGCTCCATGCCCTCGAAGCCGCTCCGCTTGGTCTCGATCATGTCGGGCATCGACGCGACGTCGATCGAGCCTCCCGGTCCCATATCGCCGGTCGGGCCCGAGCCACCGATCGAGACGCCGACACTGAAGGTCGGCATGAACAGTCCCTCGACTCCGAACGCGGGTGCGCGCCGCACCTTGCGCAGGGTCGGGAGGTAGATGTGAAGCTCGTCGCCGTACTCGAGGTCGACGTCGCTCCCGGGCTCGCGGTACTGCAGCCAGGCGAACTCGCGGGCGTTGAACGGTACGAAGAAGCGACCCCCCGCGACCCAGACGCGGGGCTCGGTCTTCGGAACCCGGTAGCCGTCGTCGGGGCGGTCCGCGCGGCGCGCCAGCAGATTCAGGAAGATCGCCCCCTCGAACGGCTCGGCGCGACCGATCCGCCCCACCAGGTCGGAGATGCGGAACTTGCCGCGCATGCCGCCCGCCCGGTAGCGCGCCTGGACGTTCCAGGCCCACTTCTGCCCCGCGTCGGAGTCGTTCGGGTCGATCGCGTCCGGCGGAAAGGGCAGGCCGGCCACCGCACCCTCCAGGCCGCCGTTGGCGAGGAGTTTGGCCCGTCCCCGGAACCGCTCCGTCGCGGCGGTGAAGAACTCCGGGCCGTCGTAGTTCCGGAAGCACGGCCCCACCTCGAGCTGCATGCCGCCGAAGAAGAACCGCTCGCGGTGCTCCCAGAGCTCCGGCGGCAGGTAGGCCCGCACCAGGCTCAGCCGCTCCGCGTCGATGACGTCGCCGGTCTCGAACGCGATCGGCGGCGCGTCCTCGCCGATGGGCCACCCGTGCAGGCCCCCGCTGGGAGCGCACGATCCCTCGGGCGGGATCGGCCACGGATTCGCCGCGGCCGCCGACGCGGTGAGCAGTGCGCAAGCCAGTGCGAGGCGCACGATCATCCGAGCAGCCTACACGACGAGGGCGCCTCCGGGGTGCTCCGATTGCCCCTCGGCGCGGCCGGGCGCGGCAGCGGGTCGCGGATCCCGACCTCGCTATACTCGCTCGCGTCCCGGCACCGTTGACGGCCCAGCCGGGAATTCGAGTCTCGGCATGTCCATCCGTACCTGGCTGCTTCGCTGGATCCTGATCCCGCTCGGCGTGGTGCTCCTGCGCCTGCACGCGCTCACGCTGCGCTATCGCGTCGAGGGCGAGGCGCCCGTGCGCGAACGCGTCGATGCGGGCGGACGGGTCCTGCTCTGCAGCTGGCACCAGCGCTTCTTCGGCGGGATCGTCTGGTTCAAGCGCTACGCGCCCGCGATCGCGATCAGCCAGAGCCGCGACGGCGAGCTGATCTCCCGCATGGTCGAGAAGATGGGCTGGACCCCCGTGCGCGGCTCGAGCTCGCGCGGCGGTGCGGCCGCGCTCTCGGGCATGATCGAGGCCATCGTCGGCGGAACCGTCGGCGCCCACATCGTCGACGGCCCGCGCGGTCCGGCCCGCCGCCTGAAGCCCGGACTGGTGCGCATCGCACAGCGCACTCGAGCACCCATCGTCTGCATCTACGTCGGCTACTCGCGTATCTGGGAGGCGCACAGCTGGGACCGCTTCCAGGTTCCGCTTCCGTTCTCGCGCGTCCTGATCCGCTTCGGCCGCATGATCGAGGTCCCCGAGGAGCTGGAGCCAGGCGGATTCGAGAAGCTCAACGCGGAGCTCGAGGCCGAGTTCGAGCGCGAGTACGCGCGGGTCGACAACGACGTCCGGCTGAGCCGGGACGGGAGGTAACGCACCGATGCCCGACAACGAGCAGATCATCCGCAAGTTCATCGCAGCCTGGTCGCGGCTCGACCCCGCGGAGCTGGCGAGCTACTTCGCCCCCGACGGCGTCTACCACAACATCCCGACCGGCCCGGTCGCCGGTCGCGAGAACGTCGAGAAGATGATTCGCGACTTCACGGCGGCGTGGACCGAGACCGAGTGGGAGATCGTGAGCCTGGTCGCCGCGGGAGACCTCGTCATCGCGGAGCGCTTGGATCGCACCCAGCTCGGGGAGAAGTCGGTCGATCTTCCGTGCACCGGCGTGTTCGAGATGGAGGGCGGCAAGATCAAGGTCTGGCGCGACTACTTCGACCTCGGGACCTACGTCCGAGCCATGTCGTAACGCGCCGAGACCGGGGTCAGCTGGAGCTCTTCTGGATGTAGTGGCGAACCAGCTCGAAGCGGTCGTTCCCCCAGAACATCTCGTCGCCGACGAACAGCGTGGGTGCCCCGAACACGCCGCGCTCGACGGCGGCCCGGGACTCGGCGTCCAGACGCTCGCGAAGCTCATCCGACTGCGCCCGCGCCACCGCGTCGTCATCGAGACCGGCGCCAGCCAGCAGTGCGCGGACGACCTCTGGATCGGCGATGTCGCGCGCCTCGGCCCAGCGCGCGCGGAACGCGGGGTAGTGGAACTCCCGGAAGCGGCCCGCGTCCTTGGCGACGAGCGAGGCCTGGGTCATCAGGCGCGGGTCGGGTCGGTTCTTGCGAGCGTCCGGCGAGAACTCGGCGCCGCACAGCTCGGCCCAGTGACGCAGGTCTCCGTGCGCGTGGGCCTTCTTGCGGGGCCCCAGGCCCGGTCGCTTCACGCCCTCAGGCAGCGGGTTCTCGGGCGGCTCCACGATGATCGAGAGCAGGGCCGGGCGGAAGTCGATCACGACGCCCAGATCCTTGAAGTAGGACTCGGCTCGGCAACTGCCGAGATAGGCCCACGGTCAGGCGTAGTCGAAGTAGAAGGGGATCTCCATGCTCGCATCCTCCACGGGTCTCCCCACCTTACCCGGGCGGGGAGCGGCGCGTAAAGGGACGGAGGGCTTTTCTCGCACGCCGCCACTGCTCCCGCTCTAGAATGCCCCCTGCGAGCTCGCCGGTGCGGGCGGGGAGAGTCTCATGCGCATCATCCTGCGACTCGTGCTCCTGCTGTGCGGGCTCTGCGCGCTGGCCGTCGGGGGACTCTGGCTCCGCTACGGCGGGGGAGACCGCTTCGAGGATCGGACGACCGATCCGGAGCTGGCCGCCTCCGCGCTCGAAGTCGTGGCGGACCTCGACCTGCCGCCGGGCAACATCGCCGTCTCCTCCTCGGGCCGGGTCTTCTTCACCTTCCACCCGTCCGCCGCGCCCGCCATTCAGGTCGCCGAGTGGGTCGACGGCCAAGCGGTCCCCTATCCGCCGGAGCTTCCGGACGGGCTGGCGTACCAGTCCGTGCTCTCGCTGCGGATCGATCGGCAGGGGCGCCTGTGGGTGCTCGACAACGCGAACAACGGCTTCGGCACGCCGCGCCTGCTCGCCTTCGACCTCGAGACGGCTGAGCTCGTCCACCGCTACGACTTCTCTCGCGAGGTCGCCGGCCGCGGCTCGCATCTGAACGACTTCCAGGTCTCGCCCGATGGCACGCGCATCTACATCGCCGACGCGAGCATCCTGGCGACGACGCCCGCGCTCGTCCTCTACGACGTCGAGGCGCGCGCGAGCCGGCGGGTGCTCGAGGACCACAAGTCTGTGACGCCGGAGAAGTACATCCCGGTGGTGCAGGGGCGCCGCATGCTGCTGCTCGGCATATTCGCCGTGCGGCCCGGCGTGGACTCGATCGCCCTCGACCGCAAGGGCGAGTGGCTCTACTTCGCCCCGATCACGAGCAACCACATGTACCGCGTGCGGCGCTCGGACCTCGACGACGAGGCGCTGTCGGCCGCAGAGCTCGAAGGGCGCGTGGAATTGTTCGCGCTCAAGACCATGAGCGACGGCATCGCGACCGACCTCGACGGCAACGTCTACCTGTCGGATCTCGAGGGATCCGCGATCGTGATGCTCCAGGCCGACGGCCGGCTTCGCACGCTGCTCAAGGATGACCGGATCCGCTGGCCCGACGGTTTCAGCTTCGGGCCCGACGGCTGGCTCTACGTGACGTGCAGCGCGCTCCACCAGGTGATCGGACTGAGCGAGGACGAGATCCGGGCGACGGCGCCCTATCAGATCTTCCGCTTCAAGCCCGGCCCGGCCGGGGTTCCGGGGCACTGAGGGAGGCGCCCGCATGCCCGGAGGCAAGAGGGACTCTTCTCATTCCGCGCGTCGCACGCCGGGTCCGGCCTGCGTGACGCCGGAGCTATTCCGCTTTCTCGCCGCCCTGCGGCGGAACAACAACCGGCAGTGGTTCGAGCGGAACAAGCCGCGCTACCTGACGGTCGTGCGGGAGCCGCTGCAGGACTTCATCGAGGCGTTCGGGCCGCGGCTCGGAAAGATCAGCCCCCACCTGGTCGCGGATCCACGCGCGAACGGAGGGTCGCTGTTCCGGATCTACCGCGACACGCGCTTCGCCAGGGACAAGACCCCGTACAAGACGCACGCGGGAATCCAGTTCCGGCACGCGCTCGGCAAGGACGTGCACGCGCCGGGCCTCTACCTGCACCTCGAGCCCGGCAACGTCTTTGCCGCGGTCGGGCTGTGGCACCCGGTCAGCGATTCGCTGCGCGCGATTCGCAGCGCGATCGTCGCGCATCCGGAGCGCTGGACGCGCGCGATCCGGGATCCGCGCTTCCGGCGCGCGTTTCGCCTCGAAGGCGATCGCCTGACGCGGCCCCCGCGCGGCTTCGATCCGGACCATGCGCTCGTCGAGGACCTCAAGCGCAAGGACTTCATCGCGGTCGCCGACCTCACGGAGGAGGAGGCCTGCGCACCCGGCTTCATCGACAAGTTCGCGCGGCTCTGCGCGCGCTCGGACCCGTTCATGAAGTTCCTGACGACGGCCGTAGGCCTGCGCTGGTAGCTCCGCGGGACCCTCCCCGACTCGTGGACGGGGCTCCGATCGGGCCTGCGTTCAGCTGACGCGGCGGTCCCGGTTCTTCCAGTACTTCTCGCGCAGCACGAACTTCTGGAGCTTGCCGGTCGCGGTGCGCGGAAGCGCGTCGACGAACTCGACCGAGGTCGGGCACTTGAAGTGCGCGAGGTTGTCGCGGCAGAAGCCGATCAGGTCCTCGCTGCTCACCGACTGCCCGTCGCGCAGGACGACCAGCGCCATCGGCGTCTCGCCCCACTTCTCGTGCGGCACGCCGATCACCGCGCACTCCAGGACCGCGGGGTGCCGGTACAGGGTGTCCTCGATGTCGGGCGAGCTGATGTTCTCGCCGCCCGAGATGATGACGTCCTTCTGGCGATCGACGATGTGGATGCTCGCGGTCTCGTCCCAGATGCCGAGGTCGCCGGTGTGGAAGTAGCCGTCCCGGATCGCCTTCGCGGTCTCGTCCGGCTGCTCCCAGTAGCCCTTGAATACGACGTTCGAGCGCGCGCAGACCTCGCCGACGGTCTGGTTGTCCTTGGGAACCGGGTTTCCGGCCTCGTCCAGGATCTGAAGCTCGACGCCGATCCCGGCGACGCCCGCTCGCGCCCGCCTCTCGAAGTCGGTCGGCTCCGTCGCGTGGTCCGGAGCCGAGACGGTGAGAAACGGCGCCGTCTCGGTGAGGCCGTAGATCTCGATGAACTCCCAGCCCAGCTTCTGCTCCAGGCGCTCGATGAATGCCGCAGGTGGCGGTGCCCCGGCAACCGTGAAGCGCGGGCGCGTGCGGATCTCGTGCTGCTTCGGGTCGGGGTAGTCCAGGATGGCGCGCAGCACCGCCGGTGCCATGCACGCGAAGGTGACGCCCTCCTGCTCGATCAGCCGGAAGATCGTGGCTGCCTCGACGGTGCGCAGGACGACGTGGGTGCCCCCCATGCCGGTGATCGCATAGACACCGCCCCAGCCGTTGCAGTGGAACATTGGCAGGGTCCAGAGCTCGACATCCTCGTGAGCGATCCGCAGGTGCGCGATCAGGCTGTAGGCGTTGATGTAGCAGTTGCGGTGCGTGAGCATCACGCCCTTGGGGCGAGCCGTCGTTCCCGAGGTGTAGTTGATCGACACGAGGTCGTTCTCGCTCCGCTCGACGCGCGGCGGCGGATCGCTGGAGGCGCTCTCGATCCAGCTGTCCCAGTCGGTCCACCCCGGCTTGGTCGCACCGCCGTCCCGGGCGACGATCCAGTGCTCGACGCTCGGCAGGTTCGGGCGAATCCCGTCCACGACGGCGGTGTACTCGTCGTCCACGAGCACTGCTCTCACCCCCGCGTGGTTCAGGATGTACTCGTGGTCGACCGCGGCGAGGCGGTAGTTGAGCGGAACCAGGATCGCGCCAATCTGGCTCGTCCCGTAGAAGCTCTCCAGAAAGAAGTGCGAGTTCGGGCTCAGGATGCAGACGCGGTCCCCCTTCCCGATGCCGAGGCCCAGGAGCGCGTTCGAGAGTCGGTTCACGCGGGTCTGGTACTCGCGGTAGGTGAAGCGGCTCGCTCCATCGACGATCGCCGTCTTGTCGGCGTAGAGCTCCACCGGGCGGCGGAGAAAGTCATCGACCAAGAGCGGAACCTCCATCCGGACCTCCATTCTCGACGCGGCGCGTGCGGGCCGGCCGTCCCGCATTGTATCGCCAACGCCGGCCCCGAAGCGCGACGGCGGGCGGGTCGAGCGCTCGCGCTCGTGGCATGATGGGCCCGCCACACCTCCCTTCAGACCCGAGGAGCTGACCCATGGAGCTCGGTATCGTCTTTCCGCAGTCCGAGATCGGCAACGATCCGCTCGCGATTCGCGACTTCGCCCAGGCGGCCGAGGAGCTGGGCTTCTCGCACCTCCTGATCTACGACCACGTGCTGGGCGCCGACCCGGATCGGCCCGGGGGCTGGGACGGACCCTACGACAAGGACGTGCCGTTTCACGAGCCGTTCGTCACGCTCGGCTACCTCGCCGCGGTGACCCGGACGCTCGAGCTCGCGACGGGCGTGATCATCCTGCCGCAGCGCCAGGCTGCCCTCGTCGCGAAGCAGGCGGCCGAGGTCGATCTGCTCTCGGGTGGGCGACTGCGACTCGGCGTCGGCACCGGCTGGAACGCGGTCGAGTACGAGGCGCTGGGTCAGGATTTCCACGACCGTGGAAAGCGACAGGAAGAGCAGATCGAGCTGATGCGCCAGCTCTGGGCGAAGGACTCGATCAGCTTCGAGGGCAAGTGGCACCGCGTGACCCGGGCGGGCATCAACCCGCGCCCGTCGCGGGAGATCCCGATCTGGTTCGGCGGCACGGCGGAGGCTCTGCTGCGCCGCGTTGCGCGCATCGGCGACGGCTGGATTCCGATCATGGGGCCGACCGACACGGCCAAGGCGCTGCTCGACCGGATCCGCGGACATCTCGACGCGGAGGGGCGCGACGCGAGCGCGTTCGGGATCCAGGCACAGGCGCAAGTCCGTGGGGGCGACCCGGATCGCTGGGCTCGCTTTGCCGAAGGCTGGCGCGCGCTGGGTGCGACGCACCTGGCGATCGCCACCATGAACGCCGGGCTCGCGACGCCGGACGACCACATCGAGGCGGCGCGTCGCTTCCTCGGCGTCGTGCGCTGAGTGGGCGGACTCGCCGCCATGCGCGCTCCGCTCGGGACGTTGCTTCTGGTGCTCGGGGTCGCGCTGAGCGCGCAGGCCGACCGCGTGAAGCTGCGCGCGCAAGCGGGCTACAGCTTCAACATGCCCGTGCTCGGCGAGAACATCGCCTACGTGCGCGACGTGCTGGAGGCGGGGGGGCGAGACGATCTCCACGTTCAGGTCTACGACGCCAACAAGCTGGTGCCGACGCTGCAGATCTTCGACGCCGTCCGCACCGGCAAGATCGACGCGGGGTTCGCCTGGCCCGTCTACTGGATGGGGAAGCTGCCGGCCGCCACGGTCTTCGGGGCGGTCCCGTTCGGGCCGGATGCCAGCGAGTACCTGGCGTGGATGCACCAGGGGGGCGGGCTCGAGCTGTGGCGGGAGATCTACGCCCGGCACGGCCTGGTGCCGATCCCGTGCGGCGTGCTTCCGCCGGAGGCCTCCGGCTGGTTCGCGTACCCGATCGAGTCGGAGGAAGATCTGCGGGGCCTCAAGATCCGTTTCGCCGGGCTCGGCGGCGAGGTGCTCAAACGTCTCGGCGCCTCGGTCACGATGCTGGCGAGCGCCGACATCTTTCCGAGCCTGGAGCGCGGCGTGATCGACGCGACCGAGTACTCGATGCCCGCCGTCGACCGCTCGCTCGGCTTCTACAAGATCGCCAAGCACTACTACTTTCCCGGCTGGCATCAGCCCTCGTCGATCCTGGAGCTGATCGTCAACAAGGCGAAGTGGGACTCGCTCTCTCCCGCGCAGCAGAGCTCTATCGAGATGGCCTGCAACGCCGGGACCCTCTGGACGCTCACGCGTGGGATCGCGATTCAGGCCGAGGCGGTCGAGTTCTTCGAGGCCGAGGGTGTGACGCTGCACCGCTGGCCGCCCGAGCTGCTCGAGCGCTTCCGCGCGGTGTCCGACGAGGTCATGACCGAGTACAGCGAATCCGACCCCGACTTCAGGCGGGCCTGGGAGTCGCTGCAGGCCTTCCGCCGGCGGAACGCCCGCTGGAGCGAGCTGGCGTACCCGGAGTGACGCGGCTCGAGCGCTTCGCCGCCGCGGTCGATGCGATCTCCACGCGTGTCGGCACGGCGGCTTCCTGGCTCTACCCGGTGCTCGTCGCCGTCCTGATCCTGAACGTGGTGCTGCGCTACGGGTTCGGTCGCGGCTCCATCGAGCTGGAGGAGCTTCAGTGGCACCTCTACTCGGCGGCGTTCCTGCTCGGCTTCGCCTACACGTACGCGGTCGACGAGCACGTTCGGGTCGACCTGATTCGGAACCGGCTCTCGGCCCGCACCCGGGCGTGGATCGAGCTCGGCGGGGCACTGCTGCTGCTCGCTCCGCTCTGCGCGATCCTCACCTATCACGCGTTCGAGTTCTTCTGGCTGTCCTGGACGCTGGGCGAGCGCTCCGCGATGCCGAGCGGCCTGCCCGCGCGCTGGGTCATCAAGGGAGTCCTGGTCG
>CAZLBF010000242.1:0-11502 GCA_964557495.1 uncultured Myxococcales bacterium
CCCTGCACCGAGCGTGAAGTCGGGCACGATCAGCTCGTCGACGCCGGCCTCCGCATAGCCGCGCACCGTCTCCCGGACCTCGTCGACGTTCCCGATGATCATGGGCCGACCGATGCCGCGGCTCCGCATCTTCTCGACGAACTCGCGATCATCGGAGAGGAAGAGCAGCGCAACCGCCGAGCGCTGAATCTGGCTCGGATCGCGGCCGACCTCTGCGCAGTGGCGCTCGAGCACCGCCATCTTGTGGCGCAACGTCTCGACGTCGCCCCACACGTTCCACTCGTCGGCCCAGCGCGCGGTGATGCGCAGCGTCACCTGCTCGCCGCCTCCCCCGATCAGGAGCGGCAGCGGATCCTGCACCGGCTTCGGCTCGAGCGACGCCTCTTCGAGCTGGTAGTACTTGCCGTCGAAGCGGCTCCGCTCCTCTGTGAAGAGGCTCTTGATCACCTGGCAGGCCTCGTCGAGGCGCGCCAGCCGTTCGCCGATCGCGTAGAGCGGAATCCCGTACTGTCGGTGCTCGTTCTCCTGCCAGCCGGCCCCGAGTCCGAGCACCACGCGTCCGCCACTGATCCGGTCGACCGTCGCCGCCATCTTCGCGAGCACCGCGGGGTGGCGGTAGGTGTTCCCCGTGACGAGGGGCCCGAGCCGGATTCGGGGCACCGACGCCGCCAGTGCGGAGAGCGTCGTCCATGCCTCCGGCCATGGAGCGCTGGTGTCCGGTCCATCGGGCATGAAGTGGTCTGCGTACCAGATCCCGTCCCAGCTCGTCGCCTCGGCGTGGCGGGCCAGCCCGAGCACGTCCTCGAAGCTCTGGGCGGGGTTGGGCCAGACGCTGAATCGCATGGATGCTCCTCCTTCGTGGGTCGGCCATGATAGCCTGTCTACGAACGCGCACGGACTGCCGAGTGCGAACGGCCGAGCGGGAGGGGACGCAATGAGTGAGACGACCGCGGGCGGGACGCCCCGCGAGGTGGACGCCTGGCGATTCACGGGGAGCTTCCTCAAGAACCTCCTGTCGTCGAGGATCCCCGACGAGCCGGCCTACGCCGACATCCCATGGACACCGGTCAGCAAGCCGCTCTCCGAGTCGAAGCTGGCGCTGCTCTCCACGGCCGGCCTCTCCATGCAGGGCGACCCTCCCTTCGACATGGAGAAGGAACGCCAGAACCCGACGTGGGGCGATCCCAGCTGGCGTCCCCTGCGCTCCGACGCCACGTCGGAGACGATCGAGGCGAACCACCTCCACATCGACACGGGCTACATCCTGCGGGACCTGAACGTGGCGCTCCCCGTCGACCGGCTGCGCGAGCTCGTGAGCGAAGGCGTCGTCGGCTCGATGGCCGAGACGCACTACTCGACCATGGGCTTTCAGGGGAACGACACGAGCGAGCTCGAGCAGAAGAGTGCGCCCGAGATCGCACGCTCGATGCAGAGCGAGGAGGTCGACCTGGCGCTCCTCGCGCCCGTCTGACCCGACTGCTGCCGGTCCGTCGGACTGGTATCGCGCGTGATCGAGGCCGCCGGCATCCCGACGGTAACCCTGAACATGCTCTGGCCCTACCAGAAGCTGGTGGGCATGTCGCGCGTGGCCGCGATCGAGCACCCGTTCGGGCGGCCGTACGGCGACGTGGGGGACGCGAAGCTGCAGCGCGAGGTGCTGCTCGCCGCCCTCGAGGTATTCGAACGCGCCCGGCAGCCCGGCCACGTCGAGCACCTGCCCTTCGTCTGGCCCGACCCTCCGAAGCAGACGAAGTGGCACCCGGCCGAGCCCTCTCCGATCATCGCGCTGCTCCAGAAGCGGCGGAAGGGCTGAGCGTCAAGCGCGCTAGCTGCATGCGGGAGTGACTCGCAGGTAATCCCGCGTCGGCGTGAGACTCGTCACATACCGCGTGGATCGTCCGTGGGTACAAGGCCCCGACATCACCGTTCTTCAAGGTGGTGAGGAAGGACACTCGAGATGCTTCGATGGTTCACGATGATGGGATTGGTCCTCGGCCTGGTCGCCGGGAGCGCATACGCAGAGGAAGCCACGCAGGATACCGAGGCGGGTACGCCGGCGGTGAGTGCGGGGCAGGAGACGGAGCCCGGCGAGCCTGCGCCGAGCGAGGGTGCGACCGAGCCGGCGCCCGCGGAAGAGACTCCAGGCGAGAGCCCCGCGGAGGGCGAGGCGCCGTCGCCCGACTGATTCCTTCTGACTTCAGCCGGTGCGGTCGTCCTCGCAGCCAGGGGGCGACCGCGCCCAGGCGGCCGTTCCCTCGACGGACCTCAGCGGCCCGGCCCCACCCCGAGCACCTCGGGATTCACGCACGCCGGTGGCGTTTCGCCGGCCAGCGCGGCGAGCAGGTTTCGCACCGTCAGCTCGCGCATCGCGTAGCGGGTCTCGTTCGTGGCCGTGCCGATGTGTGGGAATGTCAGAGCGTTCGGCAGGCCGATGAGCGGCTCGTCGGCGTCGGGCGGCTCCTGCTCGAGCACGTCGACGGCCGCTCCGGCGATGCGCTCTTCGCGGAGCGCCGCGACCAGGGCCGGCTGGTCGACCACGGGGCCGCGCGAGGTGTTCAGGAGGCAGGCGGTCGGCTTCATGAGCGCCAGCTCGCGCGCACCGATCAGGTGGTGCGAGGTCGGATTTAGATCCGGGTGCAAGCTGACGATGTCGGACTCGCGCAGCAGGTCGTCGAGTGGCCGGTAGCGGCTTCCGGGCGAGCCGGGAGGCGGCTCCTGGAACAGGTCGTTGAAGAGCGTGGACATGCCGAAGGCGTGGGCGCGGCGAGTCACCTCCTTGCCGATCCTTCCGAAGCCGACGACGCCGAGCGTCTTGCCCGCCAGGTCGAAGCCCAGCGCAGGCGGACGTTCGCGCTGCGCCCAGGCGCCGCTCCGACTGTGCTGCTCGTTCTCGAACAGGCGCCGCGACAGCGCGAGCATCATCCCGAAGGCCAGGTTGACCACGGCCGCATTGAGCACCTCGGGGGTGTTGCAGACCACGATCCCGCGCTTGGTGGCCTCGGCGACGTCGACGTTGTCGTAGCCGACGCCGAAGCCGGAGACGACCCGGAGCCGCGGCGCGGCGTCGAGAAACTCCGCGTCGACCGGCACCGCGTTGAACAGGAGCACGCCCTCGACCTCGGCGAGCGCCGCGAACAGCTCTTCGCGCGAGAACCCTCGGGGGCGGGTCAGCTCACACTCCGCCTCGATCCGCGACTGAAGCTCCGGCTCGAGCGGGACGAGGAGGCAGACTTTCGGCTTCGGATTCGTCACGAGCAGTGCTCCCGGTTCGGTTCATCCATGATCAGCCCAGCCGGTGCGGAACGTCGAGCTCCTCGGCCGTCTTCCGGAACCAGTCGACCACGTCGGGGTGGTAGGCGATCCCGCGCTTCCGACGCTCCATCTCGCTCTCGTGCTCCATGAGGCCCGCGTACACGACGCGGTCGAAGCCCGGTGCGGTCGGCGTCTCGCGCAGTCCCTGCATGAAGGCGTCCATCTCGTCCTTGAAGGACTCGAGGTCGGTAAAGGCGTCGATCCGGTAGGCGAGGAAGTGGTGCGAGACGTCGAAGATGTCGCGCCGGAAGCCGGCGGGGTCGCCGCCGAGCAGCCCGGCCAGGATGTCGACCATGACGGCCAGGCTGTAGCCCTTGTGGGACCCGATCTCGCGCGTCGCGCCGAGCGGCAGCATCAGGAACTCGTCCGGAGGCAGGCCCTCCTCCATGATGGGGGTGCCATCTGGCTTTGCGATCCACCCGGGGCCCACGGCCGCACCGAGCCGCCGTGCAATGCGAATCTTGTTGAGGGCCACCGAGCTCATCGAGGCGTCGAAGAGAAACGGCGCCTCGTTGCGCGCCGGCGCGGCGATCGCGATGGGGTTCAGGCCGACCATCGCCTTGGCTCCGAACGTCGGTGTCACGGAGAGCCCGCCGATCGTCATCGCGATGCCGATCATGTCGCGTTCGAGAGCCATCGCCGCGTGGTACGCAGCGGCGCCAAAGTGGCGCCCGTTGGTGGCGACGACCGAGCCGATGCCGCACTCCGCCGCCTTGTCGAGCGCGAGCGCCATCGCCTGCGGTCCGATGGTCAGGCCGAGTCCCCGGTCGCTGTCGACGGTCGCGACGGCTGGGGTCTCGCGCACGATCCGCATCTCGGGCGCGGGGTTGATCCAGCCCTGGCGCATGCCGGCGACGTAGATCGGGGTCATGTTGCTCACCCCGTGCGAGTCGATCCCCCGCAGATCGGCGTAGATCAGCGCGTCGGCCGAGCGTCGCGCATCCGCCTCGGGGGCCCCGAGGCTGTGGAAGATGCCCTCGACGGTCGCGCGCATGTCCTCTGCGTCGATGCGGATCGCTATGTCGTCCGGAACCTCGAAGCGCAGGGCCATCGGCGGTCTCCTAGAAGACGGAGTACTGGATCTCCTGGGCGGTGATGAACTCCAGCAGTGCGGGCTTGCCCTGGCGCGTCTGCTCGATTCCGCGCCGGATCGCCGGGACGATCTCCGATGGCTCGGTGACCCGCTCGCCGTAACCCCCGAAGGCTCGCGCCATGTCGGAGTAGTTCCCCGAGATGTCGGTGCTCCGGTACTTCTCGGTCGAGACCGGCATGACGGGTATCTCGATCGCCATCGAGAAGTTGTTCAGCAGGATCGAGAGGATCGGAATCCGCTCCCGAACCGCGGTCTCGAAGTCCATGCCGGTGAACCCGATCGCGGCGTCGCCCCACACGTTGATGCAGAGCTTGTCCGGTCGGGCGAGCTTCGCACCCATCGCCAGCCCGAGCCCGTAGCCGAGCTGCGTGGTCTTGCCCCAGCCGATGTAGGAGAGCGGCACCCGAGACGGCCAGAAGGGGGAGAGCTGGTCGCGCGGGCTCCCGGCGTCGTGCGTGATGATGGTCTCGTCGACGTCGACGGTCTGCAGCAGGTCCCAGATCACCCGGTAGGGCGAGAGGGGGGTCTCGTCCGAGGTGAGCTTGGGCATCCAGTCGGCGAGCCACGACTCGCGGCTCGACCGGATCTCGGCCGGGACCTTCCTGGCGCGCGCCTCGGTGTGGCGGCCGGGATTGTCCTTGAGCTCGGCGATGAGTGCCTGCAGGCAGAGCTGCGCATCTCCGACGAGTGCGTGCTGGACGGGGACGTCTCTGTTGATGTCGTCCGGGTCGAGCGTCGCGTGGATCATCACCTTGTCGCGCGGCATCTGGAGGCCGAAGAAGGTGAGCGAGAAGCTGCAGCCGATTCCGAAGATCACGTCCGCGTCGTGAAGGAACTGGTGCACCGGCTTCGGCATCGACCTTCCACCCGATCCGAGCGCCAGCGGGTGGTCCTCGGGGAAGGCGCTCTTGCCCTGCAGGCTCGTCGTGACCGGGGCGTTCAGAAGCTCGGCCAGCTCGCGTAGCTCGCTCCACGCCTTCGCGTAGTGCACGCCCTGGCCCGCGTACACGACCGGCCGCTCGGCTTCCCGGAGCACGTCGGCGACGCTCGCCACCGCCTGCGGGTCCGGTCCGGAGCGGGTGCGGAGGCTCGGGACGTAGCGGAGCGGCTCCGGGACCTCCTCGCCGAACACGTCGAGCGGGATCTCGATCAGCACCGGGCGCGGCCGCCCATTCCGAAGCTGCGAGAAGGCGCGGCGCATGATCTCGGGCACCAAGCGGCCCATCGTGACCTGCTCCGACAGCTTGGTGATGTGCTGGAAGTTGAGAGCCGAGCTGAAGTTCGGGGGAACCTGGCTCACGCGGCGCGGGTAGCCCGCCGGCAGCACCAGGATCGGTACCGAGTCGCCGTACGCCTGCGCCACGCCGCCGAAGGCGTTCTCGGAGCCGGGGCCGTGCTGCATGGTGAAGACGCCGATCTGATCGCCCGAGTGGATGCGGCTGAAGGCATCCGCCATGTGGAGGCCGGTGCGCTCCTGGCGGACGATGATCGTCCGGATGTCGATCGCGGCCGCCGCCTCGAAGAGTGGGTTCACGGGATAGCCGATGAGGTACTCGACCCCTTCGCGTTTGAGCACCTCTGCGATCGCCTGGGTCACGTTCATCGGGGCCCTCCGCCGCGCCGCCGCGCGACGCGGATCTTATCACGCGGGGTGCGTCAGGCTGGCTTCTCGAGCACGTAGGCCAGGTAGCGGGTGCGTTCCCGCACGCGCGAGTGGGCCTGTACCACGCGGTGTACCTCGAACCAGTCCTCCAGCGGAGCGCGGCGCCAGGCGGGTCGGAACAGGCAGAGAATCCAGCGCGGCACGCGGTAGAGCCCCAGGGTCGTGATCAGGTCTCCGACGGCCTGGAAGCGGTGGAGCACGGGCGTGGTCCAGTCGACCGTGCGCACCTCCGTGAAGCCGCAGGCGGCCGCCCGCTTCCGATAGCGCTCGAGCGGCTCGAACTCCTCGAAGCGCCAGGTGTCCCGCACCGCGCGGTCCACGTCGAACGCGTCTATCTCCGCGGGGTCGGGCGTGGTCCACACGAAGTCGACCATGACGAGGCGCCCACCGGGTCGGAGCGCTCGGAAGGCCTCTCGCAGGAACGCGAGGCGTCCGTCGGGCCCGAGCTGGAAGCCGGCCTCGAGACACAGGATCTTGTCGAACGAGGCGTCGCCGACGGGCAGCGCACCGGCGTCCCCCTCCACGAAGCGGAGCTTCGGCGCCTCTCCGAAGCGCCGCCGCGCCTCCGCGACGTGCCGCTCGAGCAGGTCGAGCCCGAGCGCGGAGGCGCCGCGCCGCGCGATGCGATCGGTGGTCCAGCCCCGCCCACAGGCGACGTCGAGGACCCGCTCACCCGCGCGGGGGTCGAGCAGGGCGATGGACTCGAGCGCCAGACGCCGCTGAAAGAACCCCAGGCCCAGCGCGAGCATCGGAAGCTCGCGAATCCGGAAGTAGCCCAGGTTGAGCAACGGGCCCCAGCCGTACATGCGCAGGCCCCGGAACAGCGCCGTCGACTCGTCGTAGGCGGTCTCGATGCTCTGGGCCACGCTCATCGTCGGGCGGGACGGACGCGGTCCGCTCGCTGGGCGGGGTCTGGGGGGAACGCCTGCACGTCGGGCGATGCTAGCAGAGCGGCCCCGGCGCGATCGCTCGGGCTCCAGGCCGTGACAGAAGTCCTTGACACCCCGTCGGTGAGTGGCCGATATAGCGCCCCGTGAGATCGGCACTGCTCTTGACCGGTGCGACCGGGTTCGTGGGGGTTGAGCTCCTGCCTCGCTGGCTCGCGGCGCATCCGGAGGCGACCGTCCACTGCCTGGCGCGCGCGAGCGACGCGACGGAGCTGGCGAAGCGACGTGAGCGGGTCCTCGCCTGGGCCCGAATCTCGGAGCGCGACGCACGCCGCGTCGTGTTTCACGCGGGCGACGTGACCGACCCGGATCTCGGACTCGGGGAGCGCTACGACGCTCTGGCGCGCGAGGTCGACGAGGTCGTGCATGCGGCCGCGAGCACTCGCTTCGATCTGACGCTCGACGAAGCGCGCCGCATCAACGTCGGAGGCCTCGAGAGCGTCATCCGCTTTGCGCGCGCCGCCCAGGAGCAGGGGGGGCTGCGCCGCCTGCACTACGTCTCCACCGCCTACGCGGACGGGGAGCCGCTCCCCGGCGAGAGGCGCTTCCGCAACGCCTACGAGCAGTCGAAGAGCGAGGCGGAGCAGCTTCTGGTGCAGACGGCGGACGAGCTTCGGGTCACCTGCTATCGGCCGAGCATCATCGTCGGGGACTCGCGCACCGGCCGCACGCCCCACTTTCGCGTGCTCTACGAGCCGATCAAGTGGGTCTACTACGGGAAGACCGACGTCCTGCCCTGCCGTCCCGAGGTGCGTCTCGACGTGGTGCCGATCGACTGGGTCTGCGACTCGATCATCGAGCTGGCGGGGCTCGCGGAGTCCGCGGGCCGCACCTACCCGCTCTGTGCGGGCACCGAGCGCTCGATCTCGATCGCCGAGATCATCGAGATCTCGCTCGAGTCGGGCAACGCCTGCCTGCGGGAGTTGGGTGAGCCGGAGGTCTCTGCCCCGCGCGTCGTGACGCCCGAGGACGTCGAGGCCGCCTCTGGCGAGGAGCGAGAGCGCCTGGGGCAGATCTGGTCGCTCGGAAGCGAGGTCCTGCGCGCCTACGCGCCCTACATGCTCCAGGAGCAGCTCTTTGACCCCGCACCCACGCCGTCGCGGATCAGCGAGCGCTGTCCCGGGCTGCGCGACTATCTGCCCGTCTTGATCCGCTATACGGCCGATACGATGTACGAGGAATGGGCCGGGCTTGACGAATCTGCAATGGGAGGGCAAAAGTAGGGCCGATGCGGATCCCGCGGATTACTCCATTGCTCGTCGTCTACCTGCTGCTCTGGCCCGCGGCTGCGTCCGCCGAGGCGGCGGCCATCGACCTGCCGACCCACGAGGAGATCGAGGATGCGGTCCCCGAGGGGAAGAGCCTCAGCGGGCGCGAGATCTACGAGCGGTTCCACGAGCAGCGGATCGCGTCCGGGATCCAGTACCAGAGCGTCATCTCGCGCGATCCCAGCGGGGCCGCGCAGGAGTCGCGCTTCTGGGTCCGCTGGAAGGACTTCCGGGACGAGAACAAGGAGCCGGTCGACGGGGTGATCGCGAAGACCGTGGTCAAGTTCCTCGAGCCCTTCGACATGCGGCACACGGGCGTGCTCGTGATCACCAACAAGGGGCGCGATCCGGACCAGTTCATCTACCAGCCGAGCGCCCGCCGGGTCCGCCGCGTCAAGCTCCAGGGGGTGGGCGTCGGGGGCACCGACTTCGGCTACGACGACATCGCCTTCAACAACATCGAGGCCGCGGACTTCGTGCGCCTCCCCGACGAAGAGCTCGAGGGAGCCCCCGTCTACGTCGTGGAGTCCACCCTCAAGCCCTTCATCCACACGGACTACCGGACCTCTACCGTCTGGTTCGAGAAGGAGCACTACATCCCGCTCCACGCCGTCTATCGCGACGAGGCGGAGGTGCCGGTCAAGGAGTCGCGCTCCCACCGCTCGAGCATCAAGGAGTTCGATGGCACCTGGGTCGCGACCGAGGTCACCATGCAGAACCTCAAGGAGGACACGAGCTCGGTCCTGCTGGTGGAGAAGCTCGAGCCCAACGTGGAGATGGCAGACCGACTCTTCAGCCTGTTCCGTCTCAAGCTCGACCACTAGTCCGAGTTCGTCGCCGGGTAGCCCTGGCTCAGGCGCGCGTTCGAGCCAGCAGCGAGGGGAACAGCGCGAGGTCGGTCGAGAGGCAGATCGCCATCGTCAGCGCCGTGAGGTAGCCGAACTCCCGGAGCGTCGCGAAGCCCGACATGGTGATCACGAAGAAGCCGACCACCAGCATGATCGAGGTCATGACGATGGGCCGGCCGACGCGGCGGATCGTGTCGCTCGCCGCCTCGTCCGGGCTCGCGCCCTCGGCGCGGCGGTGTTGATACGCGACGAGGAAGTGGACGGTGTCGTCCACGGCGATTCCGAGCGCGATGCAGCCGATCAGGCTCGTCGGAACCGAGAGCGGCGCTGCTCCCGCTCCGAGCGCTCCGAAGAAGAGCAGCACCGGGACGATGTTCGGGACCATGGCCAGCAGGCCGAGCCGCACTGAGCGGAACACCCCGCTGACCAGGACCAGGATCGCGAGCACCGCGAGGCTCACCTGGAGCGTCTGATTCGCCGCGATCCCGTCGGCGCTGTGGTTGAGCAGAATGGTGTTCCCGGTGATCGCGACGTGCAGCGAGTCGGGGAGCCCACTCTCTCGCACGGCGTTCGCGATGCGTTCCTCGAGTCGCCGCATGGAGGCGGAGCCGAGCTCGCCCGTTCGGACCACCAGGTTCACGGCGCTGTGGTTCGAGGTCGCGAAGCGCCGCAGCTTGGTCTTCGGGATCATGAACATCGCCTCGGCCACGCCCTGACGGGTGTCCGGGATGTGTCCGTCGCCGAGCTCGCGTCCGTCGAACGCCCCCTGCACGGCCTTGACGAAGTCCGCGGCGGAGAGGACGGCGCTGACGCCCTCCTGCGCTTCGAGGCTGCGCTGGGTCTGCTCGACGGCGCTGAGCGTCTCCGGCTCGCGGAAGGTGCCCTCCTCGAAGCCGTCGATGACGACGTAGATCGGCACCGCCCCCACGAGCAGCTCGTTCACGCGCTCGAAGTCGCGGCGGACCCGCGAGTCCTCCAGGAAGTACTTGATCAGGTCGGTGTCGATGACCGTGTGCGGAATGAGTATGACGGCGGCGATGGCGAGGGCGCCCCAGCCGAGCAGCACCGGGCCCGGACGCCGCACGACGAGCTGGCTGAGCCGTATCAGGAAGGTGTCGAAGGCGCTGCGGATGCGGTCGCTCAGCTGCGTCTGGCCCTGGAACAGGGGACGCCCGTCGGATGCGCGGAGCGGCAGCAGCGAGAGCGCGGCCGGGACGCCCGTCAGCGACAGGAGGGTCACGCAGGCGACGCCGAGAATCGCGAACAGGCCGAGTTCGTTGGTGGCCGGGATGTCCGAGATCAAGAGCGCCGCGAAGCCGATGATGGTCGTGATGCCCGCGATCAGCACCGGGACGCGCGTGTACTCCAGACAGCGGAGCGCGGCCGTGCGGCCATCGGGCGACACCGCCGCGATCGCCTCGTAGCGCGCCAGCACGTGCACGCCGTAGACGCACCCCACGCAGATCAGCATCGGGCCCAGCACGAGCGTGATCAGCGTCAGGTCCACCCCGAGCGCCCCCATGGCCCCGAAGGTCCAGAAGGTCGAGGTGAGGTTGCTGGCCAGCGGCACGAGCGTGCCACGCACCGACCCGCTCATCAGCCAGAGCAGAACCACCGCCACGCCGATGGAGATCGGGATCAGGCGCAGGATGTCGCGCACCAGCATGTGGTGCGCCTCCGAGCGGATGTGTGGACGGCCGGTGACGTAGAAGCGGCCCTCGGGTCCAGTCTCCGCGGCCACGATTGCGCGGATCTGACCGTCGAGATCGCGGTTCACGAACTCGCCGTCGGTCATCGGCATGAAGGTCACGTTGACCGCGGCCGTGCGACCGTCGGGCGAGATGATCGTCTTGGGATAGATCGGGTCGGCGAGGGCGAGCCGCCGCAGCTCTCCGAGCTCGTCGGGCTCCTCGGGGATCGCGCGGATGAACTTCCGCACCTCGATCCAGTCCATCTCCGGGTCGTAGCGGAAGTGCGGTACGTCGACGAGGCTCTCGACTCCCCGGATGCCTTCCAGCGCGCGGATCCGCTTCGTGATCCGCTTCAGGGTGCCCAGATTCTCTGCCGTGAACGCGTCGCCGATCTCCACGGCGATGACGTAGATGTCGTCGGTCCCGAAGGCGCGCGTCGCGGCCGCGTAGTCCTCGCGCCCTGGATCGCTGCGCGGCAACATCGGCTCGGTCGAGGAGTCGACGCCGATCCGCAGCCCCCAAGGATCCGTGCGAAACAGCGCGAGCCCGGCGGCGAGCGTGATCGCGACCAGGATCGCGAGGACGACCCACGGGAACGCGACGATCCAGCGCGGGCGCACGACCGCGACCGCGACCCCCGAGAGGATCGCCAGGCACGTTCCCACGGCGAACTGCACCGC
>CAZLBF010000243.1:0-4930 GCA_964557495.1 uncultured Myxococcales bacterium
GGCGCTCGCCTGCTACGAGGCCGCGGGGATCGACTGCGCCACCGCCGACGAGGTTCGCGAGCGGCGGGGCGATCTGATCCAGCTGGCTCCCGTCGCGGGCCGGAGCCGGAGCGGCGGCTCGTCCTGGCAGAGCCTCGCGCGCGGCACGGGCGACATCGAGGTCGACTACCTGAACGGCGAGATCGTCCTGCTGGGTCGGCTCCACGGCGTGCCGACGCCGGCCAACTGCGTCCTGCAGCGAGTCGCCGCCCAGATGGCGCGCGAGCGCGCCGCCCCGGCCAGCCTGCCCCTCGCCGACCTGCGCGAGCTGATCGCCCGCGAGTCCGGCGCCTGAACGGTGGCAGCGGGGTGCTCCCCGTCGGTGCTAGGATCTTCCCCGGTTCACGAAATTCGACGAACCCGAGCAGCGAGGGCTCGATACCGTGACGACCCACCCTTACTTCAGTCAGATCGCCTTCAGCGTGAGGGACCTCGAGCGCACGCACGCGTTCTACCGGGATGCGCTCGGCTTCGTGCCCGCCGGCGGAACCGAGAGCTTTCGAGGTCCCGGCGCGTCGCTGGTCCAGGGGCTGCCCAACGCCGCCTCCATCTGCTGGTGGCTGCTCGACCAGCGCGAGTTCATGCAGCTGGAGCTGTTCCAGTTCCAGAGTCCGCCCGTGCGTCCCCTGCCCGACGACTGGAGGCCCTGCGACATCGGCTACACCACCGTGGGCCTGCACGTGCCCTACTTCGACGCGGCTCTGGAGCGGCTCGACGCCGCGGGGACGATCCTGCTCAGCGCGGTGGGGGGTAGCCCGGGAGCGCGACGGGCCTGCCTGCGCGATCCCGAGGGCGTGCTGCTCGAGCTGATGGAGGACGACCCGCGGCCCGTCAATGCCCCCCCGCGGCTGCGAGCCGACGTCGGGGTCGTCGCCCGCAGCGTGACCGCATCGGTCCCCGATTTGGCGAAGGCGCGCCGGTTCTGGGTCGACGCGCTCGGCCTCTCGGAGGCACACGAGGTCGCGCTTCACGATTCGAGCCACGAGGCGCTCTGGGACCTCGAAGGCGCCAAGCGCGAGACGCTGCTGCTCTGGGCGGGCGACTTCCTCGTCGAGCTGGTCCAGTACGCGGATCCCCCCGGCAAGCCCTGGCCGGAGGGGTACCGGATCAGCGACCAGGGGATACTCAACGTCGCGTTCGGATTCCGCGACATCCAGAAGCTCCGCGAGGTCTACCAGCGGGTCATCGACTCGGGCTTCAGCTCCAACTTCGAGCTGGTCGAGCTGGGGGAGGGCGGGGTCGTGTACTGCAACGACGACCAGGGGTTCTCGGTCGAGTTGCTGTGCGCTCCGCCCGCGATGGACGAGGCCGTCGGCTTCTCGCCGAGACCGACGGGGACGTTGAGCGACTTGACGCCCTAGGTTTCGCGCACCACAGCGGGGGCCTCCCCGGTTCTGGTACCATCGAAGGGCGGCCTCGCCCCGCCCCGAAAGAGGAACATGGTCGAAGAGATATTGCCCCGTCTGTACCGCATCGTGGTCCCGCTGCCCGGGAATCCGCTCAAGGAGATCAACTCCTACGTCCTTACCTCGGACGATCGGAACCTGATCATCGACACCGGCATGAACCGCCCCGAGTGTCGCGAGGTCCTGGAGCCCGGACTCGAGTCGATCGGCGTGGACCTGGAGCGGACGGACTTCATCGCGACCCACCTGCACGCCGATCACCAGGGCCTGATCCCGATCCTGCTTCGGCCGGGATCGCGCGCCTACATGGGCGAGGCCGACGCGCTCCGGATGCAGATCGTCTTCGATCCGCGCTCGACGGACAGCCCCATGGGCGCGTACGCGGGTCAGAGTGGCTTCCCCCCCGACGTGCTGGAGGCCTCTCTGCAGAATCACCCCGGCTTCAAGTACGGCTCGCAGGTCATCGTCGACTACATCCCCCTGAAGGGGGGCGAGATCTTCGAGGTGGGCGACTACACGCTCGAGACCGTGTCGACTCCCGGGCACAGCGAAGGTCACGTCTGCTTCTACGAACGGGAAAAGAAGATCTTCTTCGCCGGCGATCACGTGCTCGGCGACATCACGCCGAACATCCAGGCCTGGTCCGACGACCACGATCCGCTCGATGACTACGTGACGAGCCTGAGGAACGTCGACGAGCTCGAGGTCGATCTCTGTCTTCCCGGTCACCGGAGCATCATTCAAGATTTCAGCAAGCGCATCGCCGAGCTGATCGAGCACCACCGGGAGCGCGCGAACGAGATCATCGACATCCTCGTGAAGAGCGGCGGCCGGAACGGCTACGAGACCGCCGCGCAGATGAGCTGGGACATTCGCGCCAAGTCGTGGGAGGACTTCCCGATCATGCAGCGCTGGTTCGCTACCGGCGAGGCGATCGCCCACCTCAGGTATCTCGAGGGCAAGGGCCTGGTCGAGCGGGAGCTTCTGAACGGGCACAACGTCTACTCGACGGACGGAACGGCGAGGCTCTGAGCGGCGGGCGATGCAGCTGATCCAGCGATCCCTCGCCTACCTGCGCTGCCCGAAGTGTCACAGCGATGCTCTGGGCGCGTCCGGCCCCGACCTGCACTGCTCCGGCTGCAGCTCGATGTACCCGATCGAGAAGGGGATCATCGACTTCTACCCCGAGTATCGGTCCGCGAAGCTCGGTGCGCAGACGGCGATGGAGAGCAGCTTCATCGCGAGCATCTATGAGAACCACTGGCGCCCCTGGTTCACCTCGCTCGGCTCGACGATCACCTACGAGGAGGAGGAGGCCTGGCTCCTCGCGCAGGACGACCGGAAACAGGTGGAGTCCGTGCTCGACGTGGGAGCGGGAACCGGACGCTACGCGCGCATCCTTGCCAGCGCCTACCGCCCCAGGCTCGTGATCGCGCTCGATCTCTCGAAGCCCATGATCGAGCGCGGCAGTGAGGCCGCCGAGGAGGAGGGGTACGACAACATCCTCTTCATGAAAGGGGACGCGCAGCGGCTCCCGATACGGGACGGCGCGATCGACCTGCTGAACTGCTTCGGCGCCCTGCACCTGTTCCCGGACCCGCATCGAGCGATCGACGAGCTGGCGCGGGTCGCGAGGCCGGGCGCCGTGTTCACCTGCCTGACCGCCTGCAAGTCGGATCAGGCCCGAGGGAGCCGCAGGCAGGGCTGGTTCTCGAACCTCGCGACGTTCCACTTCTTCGATATCGAGGAGATGCGGGCGAAGCTGGACTCGGTCGGGTTCGGGGACTTTAGCCACGAGCAGAACGGCTCCGTGCTCCTGTTCAGCGCGAGAAGGCGCTGAGCGACGTGGTGATCGAGAACTACGAAGAGGTGGACGTCTACCCGCTCGATCCCGAGGTACAGGAGCAGCTTCTGCAGCTACAGAACGAGTGTGCATTCGTCTGGGGTCCCAAGGACCACTGGGCCGTCGGCGTGATGATGAGCTACGTCTGGAGAGACGGGCGCTTCTGGCTGACGGCGACCAGCCAGCGCAAGCGCATCGCCGCGATTCGCCGCGATTCCCGCGTGTCCGTCGTCGTATCGAGCGTGGGCACGCCGCTCGGCCCCGCCAAGACCGTCACGGCCAAGGGCCGCTGTATCCTCCACGAGGATCAGGAGACCAAGGACTGGTTCTATCCGGCGCTCGCGGCCGCCATCATCCCCGAGAACGAGCAGGTCCAGCAGGCCTTCGCCAAGATGCTGGACTCGGAGAGGCGGGTGGTCATCGAGGTCGTTCCCGAGAAGTACATCAGCTTCGACGCGATGAAGCTGATGCAGGACTCCATGGCTGCGTGGAGTCAATCCGGCCAGCTCCAGGAATCGCCGAAGTAGCCCGCCCGGTCTGCGCGAGCCTCGTTCAGCGGGCGGTATATCCGCCGTCGACGGGTAGCGCCACTCCGGTGATGAATGAGGCGTCGTCACTGACCAGGAACAGTGCGGCACTCGCGACTGCATCCGTGGTCACCATACCGGGTAGCGGGTTCAGGTTGTCGAAGCCGGCCCGTACGGCTTCGGGATCGGGGGTACTGGCGAAGAAACGCCGCAGCAGGGGCGTATCCACCATGCTGGGACAGATCACGTTGGCCCGGATCCTGTGCAGCGCATACTCGATTGCAACGGCCTTGGTCAGTTGGATCACTCCCGCCTTCGAGGCGCTGTAGGCGGGCAAGCCGGGCATTGCATTGAGGCCGACGGTGGAAGACATGTTCAGGATCACGCCCCCCCTCTGCTCGACCATCACCGGAAGCACGTACTTCATGCCGTAGTAGACGCCGTCGACATTGACGCCCATGACCCGCCTCCAGTTCTCGACCGAGCTGTCCCCCGTCAGTGCCTGCTCCCCTTCGATGCCGGCATTGTTCATGAGGATGTCCACGCGGCCGTGCCGATCGACGGCATCCCGGATCATGCCCTGGACCGCCTCCGGCACGGTCACGTCCACGTTCAGGTAGCTGCCGGAGATCTCGTCGGCGGCCGCTCGACCCGCCTCTTCGTGGAGGTCGGCGACGACCACCGTTGCGCCCTCTCTAGCGAAGCGCTCGGCGCAGGCCCTGCCGATCCCCGATGCTCCGCCCGTGACGATTGCGACGCGGTCCTCGAGCTTTCTCATCGCTTGCCCCTACGACGTCGTCGGCTCGTCCTTTGCAGTCCGCGACGTGACGTGTTCGAGCAGGCCCCTCGCCTGCATCTCGTAGGCCCCTTCGAGGAAGGCCCTGGCTCCGGCCTCGTCCTCTCGGCTGGGGACACGGTAGCTCCCGGTCCACTCCAGGCGGCATCGGTCCGGGGCGACCTCCACCACGCGGCCGAAGGCGGTGTAGCCGCTGATGCCGCCCGGCAGGTCGCCCGTAATGGACAGGTCGATCCGTCTCTCCGACGGGTCGAGGCCGTCGAGCCGTTCGCTGAGCACGAGGCCGACCACGGTGTGCATGTGGCGCACCATTCCGATG
>CAZLBF010000244.1:0-4229 GCA_964557495.1 uncultured Myxococcales bacterium
GGCCCCGCTCGCGCCCCTCCGCAAGCCTCTGGCGCAGTGCCGCGTGTCGATGCTCACCTCGGGCGGGGTGTCGCGCCGCGCGGCTGCTCCATGGGATCCGCAGGCGCGCAACGATCTGCGCCTGGACGAGGTCTCGCGCGATGCTCCCTCGGACGACTTCCAGATTCACGACGCGTACTACGATCACCGCGACGCCGACCGGGACCTGAACTGCGTCTTTCCGATCGACCGCCTGCGCGAGCTCGCCGCCGAGGGCGCGATCAAGGAGGTCGCCGCTCGGCTCTGGAGCGGCTTCATGGGGCGGATCTACAAGCGGCGCGCCGTGATCGAGGAGGCGGCTCCCGCGCTCGCGAAGGAGCTAGAGAAGGACCGCGTCGACCTCTTCGTATTGGTTCCCGCCTGACCGCTCGACCACCAGACCGTGGGTCTGGTCGCGCGAGTCGTGGAGGAGGCGGGGATCCCCACCGTGCTGGTGTCGACCGGGCGCGACCTCACGCAGCAGGTGCTCCCGCCCCGCTCGGTGTTCCTCAACTTCCCCATGGGCAACCCGTTCGGCAGGGCCGAGGACGCCGACCTGCAGCGGCGCATCCTGCTCGACGCCCTGCGCCTGGTGGAGTCGGCCCCCGAGGGGGGCGTGATGGTCGACCTCCCGTACGACTGGGGCGAGGACTTCGGCACGATCATGGACCAGGCGTCGGCCGCAACGCGAGCTTGACGCACGCTGGAGCCGGCGCGGGATTCGCTGCGGAAGCGTATAGTGCGCCGACGGAGGCCGAATTGTGAGCGAGATCGACGGCGGCGAGATTCTGGTCCGGATGCTGGAGCGCGCGGGTATCCGCGATGTATTCACGCTGCACGGAGGGCATCTCGACTCCATCCTGATGGCGGCCCGCGAGCACGGATTCCGTCTCGTCGACACGAGACACGAGCAGGCAGCCGTCCAGGCGGCCGACGGATGGGCGCGCACCACAGGGAAGCCGGGGGTGGCGATCGTGACCGCGGGGCCGGGTGTCGCCGACGCGGTCAGCGGAGTCATCAACGCACATGTCGACGCGGTTCCGCTCCTCATGATTGGCGGCGCAAATCCCCTGAGCGAGGACGAGCGACTGCCGCTGGCGGGCGGATTCGACCAGGTGGCCCTGCTGAGTAGCGTCACCAAGTGGGCCCACCGCGTCCCCGACATCGAGCGGATTCCGGACCAGGTTGCACAGGCGCTCCGGATCGCGACGACCGGGCGACCCGGTCCGGTCTACCTCGAGATCCCGATCGACGTGGCGTTCGCGAAAGTGGACGAGGCGCGAGTCCGGCTCCCGAAGTCGATCCAGCCGCAGGCTGCACCGGCCCCGTCGGCCGAAGCAGTCGAGACGGCGGTCGAGTGGCTACAGAACGCGGCGCGCCCCGTGATACTCGCCGGCGGCGGGGCGTGGTTCTCCGGTGCGGGACGCGAGCTGCTGGCGTTCGCAGAGCGCGCGCGCATCCCCGTCTTCTCGAACGCGAAGGCACACGGTCTCGTGCCGGCGGACCACGCGCTGTGTGGCCGAGGCGTCATCAACCTGGCGCTTCTCAATCGCTCCGCCGCGGGCGAGCCCGACGTGGTTCTCATCCTCGGCGCGCGACTCGGGCTCTTCACCGGAGGTCGCGGCAGCCAGATCCTTGCGAGGGGCGCCCGGCTGATCCAGGTCGACGTCGAGGGAGAGGAGATCGGCCGCAATCGGGAGGTGGAGCTGGGCATCGTGGCCGATTGTCGGGAGACGCTTCGCGCACTCGGCGCCGCGGCGAAGGATCGCGAGTGGCCCGAGCGCTCCGAGTGGCTCGAGGCGGTAGGCCAGGTGAGGGATGCATCCCGCGCGATGTTCGCTCAGGGCCTGGAGGGTGAGAAACCGCCGATTCACCCCTATCAGCTGGCCGACGCGATCGTCCGAGCCGCGGGTCCAGAGGCCGTCGTCATCGCCGACGGCGGAGAGACCTCCTCGTGGATGGAGCTGGCCGCCCAAGTTCACGCCGGCGGGCACTGGCTCTCGCACGGCTATCTCGCGCAGCTCGGCACCGGGATGCCCTTTGCGGTGGCGGCCCAGGTCGCGCGCCCGGACCAGCGGGTCGTCTGCGTCGTGGGAGACGGCTCGGTCGGCATCAACTTCGCGGAATTCGACACGATGGTGCGGCACGAGCTACCGATCGTCGTCGTCGTGAACAACGACCAGCAGTGGGGCATGTCCGCGCACGGCCAGGACATGATCTACGGCCCGGACCGGCGCGTCGTCACGGATCTCGGCCCTACGCGCTACGACCTGGCGGCCGCCGGCTTCGGCTGCCATGCGGAGCACGTGGTGGAGCCGCGGGACCTGGTTCCGGCTCTCGAGCGTGCCCTCGCGAGCGGAAAGCCCGCCTGCGTCAACGTGATGACCGATCCCGCAGTCATCTCGCCCGTCACGATGGCACTCGTCGGCGGGGCGAGCGCCGCGGGACTGACCTCAGATCCGGGCGGAGCCCGCTACCTGCCCTGAACCCGTTCTTGGGAGGACCCGTCATGCGCGCAGCAGTGATGCGCGATGCGAAGATCGTCGTCGACACCGTGCCCGAGCCCGAGCCTCGCACCGGGGAGATCCTGGTTCGCACGATCGCGTGCGGGATCTGCGGCTCGGACCTGCACGCGCTGAAGCATGGTGACCTGATGGTCGAGGCCTCCGTGGAAGCGGGGGCTCCATCCGTGATGGATCTGGCTCAGGACGTGGTGATGGGGCACGAGTTCTGCGCCGAGATCGAGGACTACGGTCCGAGCACGGCCCAGCGCCTCAAGCGGGGAACCCGCGTCGTTCACCCGGCGATCCTGATTCGAGGACCCACCGAGATCCACGGGATCGGCTATTCGAACGACGTGCCGGGCGGATTCGCGGAGCGGATGGTGCTCTCGGAGTCGATGATGGTGCCGGTTCCCGACGGACTGTCTGCCCAGCATGCCGCCTTGACCGAGCCGCTGGCCGTGGGTATCCACGCGGTCGCGAGGGCTCGCATACGCGCCCCCGACTCGGCGGTCGTGATCGGATGCGGGCCGGTCGGGCTCGCGGTCATCGCCGGACTGCGCCTCGAGAACATCGAGCCGATCGTGGCGGCCGACTTTTCACCCATGCGCCGCTCGCTCGCCGAGCACATGGGCGCGCACGTGGTCGTGGACCCGGCCGAGCGCTCCGTGTTCACGGCCTGGTCGCAGGTTGCGTCGGCCCGTCCCCCCGTCGTTTTCGAGTGTGTCGGAGTTTCTGGCATCGTTCCCGGCATCATTCGCGAAGCCCCGCGTCAGGCCCGCGTGGTCGTGGTGGGTGTCTCGATGGAGGAGGACCGCATCAAGCCGATGGTCGCGATCGTCAAGGAGCTTTCACTCCGGTTCGCCTTCGGCTACTTGCCGGACGAGTTCGCGCAGACCCTGCATGCGATCGCCGACGGCAAGATCGACGTGGAGCCGCTCATCACGAGCCGCGTCGGCCTCGACGGCGTCGCGGGGGCGTTCGAAGAGCTCGAGCACCCGGACCGCCACGCGAAGATCCTGGTCGAGCCGGACCGGACCTGAGATCGAGAATCCGCCGCCGTCACCTTCCCTTGAATCGGGGAGCCCTCTTCTCCTTGAAGGCGCTGAGCGCCTCCACCCTGTCCTGACTCAACTCCTGCGGCAGGACATACTCGATGTACTCCCGCTCATCGCTGACCGTCTTCCGTTCGATCTGGGTGTACAGCCCGTGCTTGACTGACTTGATGTACAGAGGCGGGATCTCCAGCAGCAGCTTCGCCCACGCTTCGGCCTCCTGCATGAGCCGATCTTCAGGAACCACTTCGTTGACGATGCCGAAGTGGTAAGCCCTCTGGGCATCGATCATCCGACCGCCCCTCCATGCCAGTAGCATGAACTCGAGATAGATCTTGAAGGGCATGTAAGGGGTATGCTGGGGTGGAATCTGAGCAACCCCCGCCCGGGATTCCGGATAGCCGAACATGGCGTTCTCGGCGGCAATGGTGATGTCGCAGCCGTTCACGGCGATGATGTAGCCCTGGCCCAAGGCATACCCGTTGATCGCCCCGATGATGGGTTTGAAGTGCTTGATGCCGTTTCGGGGATAGGCTTCGTGATATTGCCACGGCTTGCCCGTCTTCCGGTCTTCGTCCGTCAGGTCGACGCCGGCCGAGAATGACCGTCCTTCGCCCGTCAATATGGCAACCCGTGCCTCGGAATCGTTCTCGAA
>CAZLBF010000245.1:0-7923 GCA_964557495.1 uncultured Myxococcales bacterium
GCGTAGGGGTCGCGTTCGAGGATCGTGAAGTCCGCGCGCTTGCCGACCTCGATGCTGCCGATCTCGTCCTCGAGTCCCAGGCTGTAGGCGCCTTCGATCGTGATGGCGCGCAGGGCCAGGTCGAGGGAGAGACGCTGGTCCTCTCCCCACACGCGACCGTCGCTCCCGGTGCGATTCACCGCCACCCAGGCGAGCCGCAGCGGCTCGGCCGGCGCCATCGGGAAGTCGGAGTGGAACGAGATGCGCGCGCCGGCGCGCGCGACGGCGCCCAGTGGCGAGATGTCCGCCGCCCGCTCGGCGCCGAGTCCGTGGTCGGCGTAGATCGGTGAGAGCTCGTGCGTGTAGTAGGCGTTGTTCGAGACGGCGATGCCGAGCCGCTGAACGCGCGCATGCTGGTCCTCGCGCGCGTAGCCGTAGTGCTCGAGGATCACGCGCTGCGGCGCGCTCTCCGGATGCTTCCGCTTCACCGCCTCGATCTGATCGAGGACCAGGTCGAGCCCCGCATCGCCGTTCACGTGGATGTGGACGTGCCAGCCGCGGGGCCAGAACGCCTCGAGCACGGCGGCCTGCTGCTCGGGCGTCATCATCCACTCGCCGTGGTGGCCGTCGAGGTAGGGCTCGCTCATCTGCATGAGCTGACTGAAGATGGCGCCGTCGGCGTAGTACTTGACGTGCCGCAGCACGCGCACGCGATCGGTCGACCAGCCGAGCAGGTCCGTGGCCGCCCGCTCGGCCTCGGCGGCGTCGCCGTGCTTGCGAAGCAGGAACATCGCGTTGGGGACGAGGGCGTAGCGGTAGGGCGTGTCGTCCCCCCGCATCTCCAGGTGCAGCAGCAGGAGCTCGGCCAGCGGCTGGATCTGCGGGAATCCCTGCTCGGCCACCGTCGTGAGCCCGCCGCGGTGGATGATCTCGCTGAGCATGGCGAGCCCGTCCCGGTATCGCGTTGGCGAGGCGACGATGCGCATCAGCCCCTGGCCGAGCGCGAAGACGCCCGTCTCCCAGATGTGCCCGGTCTCCCAGTCGGACTGGGGGTGCGCCGCAAAGTCCGCTTCGTCGAGGCCCAGGGTCTCGAGGGCCCGCGTGTTGAGGTACATCTCGTGGCACGAGCGCTGCCAGACCATGATCGGTCGGATCTGCGAGACGCGGTCCAGGTCAGCGCGCGACAGCTCACCGTGGTACGGGCGATGGTAGCCCCAGACCAGCAGCCACTCCCCGGGCGCCTCCTCCGCGTCGAGCTCGCGAAGCCGCGCGATGAATGCCTCCTGTCCTCGCACGGCGCGCGTGCGCCCGCGCGGCGTGAGCCACTCCATCGCGGAGACGATGTGCAGCGGCAGGACCATGGCGGCCAGCGAGGGGTGGATGTGCGGGTCGATGAAGCCCGGCAGCACGACCTTGTCGGCAAAGCGGTCGTCGAGCGTGAAGGCCCGGTCCCCCAACGCCTGCTCGACCTCGTCTCGCGTGCCCACGGCGAGGATCCTGCGCCCCCCCACGGCCACCGCCTCGGCGAAGGGACGCTCCGGATCCAGCGTGATGATGCGCCGCGCGGGATACAGCCGGACTACGCCGTCATCGGAGGGCGGACCGCTTCCCAGCCAGAGCACGGCAACGAGTGCGAGCATCGCGACGATCGGCAGCGCCACCAGACCGACGAGAAGCCAGATCGCGAGGCGCAGACGTCGCCGGCCTCGCTTCCTGCGCGGCTGGGGCGTGGAGCTCACAGCGAGGAGCCTACCTCGATTCCAGGTCGACGGGCACGCGCCGCTCGAGGTGTGTGAACGCGAGGTAGACGACCGGCACCAGGAAGAGCGTGAGGAGCGTCGAGAAGCTCAGCCCGCCGACGACTGCCACTCCCAGTGGAGCCCTCGCTTCGCCCCCCGCGCCGAGTCCCAGCGCGATCGGAAGGATTCCGGCGACGGTCGAGACCGCCGTCATCAGGATGGGGCGGAAGCGGCTGCGCGCCGCTCCGACCACCGCCTCGAACGGGGTGGCGCCCCGGTCGCGGAGCCGATTCGCGAACTCGACGATCAGGATCGAGTTCTTGGTGACCAGGCCGACGAGCATCACGAGCCCGATCTGGCTGAACAGGTTGAGCGTGTGCCCGGTGGCGACCAGCGCGACCAGCGCCCCGGTAAACGAGAGCGCGACCGCCACCAGGATCGTGGCGGGATGGACGAAGCTCTCGAACTGGGCCGCGAGGACCAGGTAGATGAGCAGCACTGCGAGCACGTAGGCGAATAGCAGCGCGTTGCCCGACTCGTAGAACTGCTCCGACTGGCCGGAGAAGGTCACCTGGTAGCCCCGCCCGTCGGGGAGCACGTCGTCTGCGATGACGCGCAGCGCATCGAGCGCTCCGCCGAGCGGAACGCCGGCGGCGATGCTCCCGGTGACGGTGGCGGCGCGCATGCGATCGAAGTGCGGGAGCGACGGGGCGGAGATCGTCTCCCTCACGCGAATCAGCGAGTCCAGCCGGACCAGCTCGCCCGAACCGCTCCGCACGTAGAAGTCGTAGAGGTCCTTGGGGTTGGCGCGGTCGGGCCGCTCGACCTGTGCGATCACGTCGTAGGTCTCGCCTCGCAGCTTGAAGCTGGAGATGTCGTCGCCGCCGAGGAGGACCTGGAGGGTCGACGCGATCTCGCGCACCGAGACCCCGAGGTCGCTCGCGCGGTCGCGGTCGATCAGCACGTCGAGCTGCGGCTTGTTGAGCTTGAGGTCGGAGCGCAGGTTGCCGACGCCCGGGATTGCGCGCGCCTGGCGCACGATCTCGTCGGCGAGCCCTGCGAGCTCGCGCGACTCGGGCCCCTGGACGACGAGCGAGATCGGTGAGTCGCGGAAGCTCTGGCCGAGCGTCGGCGCGTTGTTCGGAAAGGCCTGGACGCCCGGAACCTGCATGAAGCGGCCGAACAGCTCCCCGACCACCTCCATCTGGGTGCGGTCGCGTTTCTCCATGGGCACGAAGGAGCTGAAGATGACTCCCTGGTTCACCACGGGCGGGCCGGAGAAGCCGATGCCGACGATCGAGTACGAGGTCTCGATCTCGGGGACGGAGTAGAGGATCTGCTCCACCTGCCGCTGGTAGCGGTCGGTGTACTCCACCGTGGTTCCCTCGGGTCCCAGGATGAAGGTCTGGATGCTGCCGCGGTCGGCGACCGGAACGAACTCGCGGTCGATCCCGCCGATGAGGACGAAGCCCAGGGCGACCCACACCACCCCGGTCGCCACCGCGAGCCAGGGGTGGCGGAGCACCGAGCCGAGCGACCACGCGTAGCCCGAGCGCAGTCGATCGACGGCGTCGCGCAGCCACAGGCGAACGCCGGCCTCCTGCGTGCGCGCGCGCAGCAGCCGGGCGCAGAGCGAGGGTGAGAGCGTCAGCGCGACGAAGCCCGAGATTGCAACGGCCGCCGCCACCGTGATGCCGAACTCGCGAAACAGCCGTCCGGTGGTGTCGGTCATGAAGGCGAGCGGCAGGAAGACCGCGATCACCGACACGCTGGCCGCGATCACCGCGAACGCGATCTCGTCCATGCCTCGCCGCGCCGCCTCGAAGCGCGACGCGCCCTCCTCGAGCCAGCGGCTGATGTTCTCCAGGACGACGATCGCGTCGTCTACCACGAGGCCGATCGCGAGCGTGAGCCCCATCAGGGTGAGCGTGTTGATCGAGAAGTCCAGGAAGTAGAGCACCGCGAAGGTGCCGATGATCGAGACCGGTATCGATACCGCGGGCACCGCCGTCGCGCGCAGCGTGCGCAGGAACACGTAGATGACGATCAGGACCAGCGCTCCCGCGTAGAAGATGGTCCGCGTCACGTCGCGGACCGAGCGCTCGATGTACGGGCTCGAGTCGAAGCCGGCCTCGAGCGTCAGGCCGGCCGGCAGCGTCGGTGCAACTGCCTCGATCTCCAGCTTCACCCGCTCGGCCACGGCCAGCGTGTTGGCCTTGGATTGCTTGACGATCCCCAGTCCGACCGCCATCTCGCCGTTCACGCGCACGTTCGACCGCTCGTGCTCGGGACCGGTCTCCACGCGCGCGACGTCACGCAGGCGCACCGGGTCGCCGCCTCGGTTGGAGACGATCAGCGCGCCGTACTCTTCCGGGGTGTGCAGCTCCCCCAGCGTGCGCACGGTGAACTCCCGGTTCAGGCTCTCGACCCGTCCCGACGGGATGTCGACGTTCTCCCGCAGCAGGGCGGCCCTCACGTCGCCGATCGTGAGGCCGCGCGCGGTGAGGCGTGCGGGATCGATCCAGATCCGGATCGAGTGGCGCCGGAACCCGGACTTCCAGATGCGCGAGACCCCCGGGAGCTTCGAGAAGCGGTCGACGAGCTGGGTCTCGGCGATGGTCGACAGCTCGAGCTGGTCGTAGCCGCCGCCGTGGAGGTCGAGCCACATGATGGCGCGTGCGTCGGCGTCGGCCTTCGACACGATCGGGTCCTCGACCTCCTCGGGCAAGTAGCGCCGCGCGCGGGCCACGCGGTCGCGCACGTCGGCCGCGGCGACGTCGACGTCGCGCGAGAGCTCGAACTCGATGCTGATCGAGGAGCTCTGCTCCCGGCTCTGTGAGACGACGTGGTTGATGCCCTCGATGCCGAAGATCTCGTCCTCGAGCACCTGCGTCACGGAGGTCTCCACCACCTCCGCCGCGGCCCCGGGCAGGACCGTGACGACGGAGACCAACGGGGGATCGACGTCGGGCAGCTCCCGGTTGGGCAGCCGCGTGAGCGAGATCGCCCCGAAGACGATGATCACGAGCGACATCACGATCGAGAGAACGGGCCGGTCGATGCAGATCTGGGAGAGCCTCATCCGCCGTCGTGCCCCTCGGACTTGGAGGGTTCACCGGCCGCGATCGGGGCCCCCTCTCCGGCCACGAGCAGCGGGCTACCCGGGTAGAGCTTGTGCGTCCCGGAGACGACCACGGTGTCGCCGGACGAGATGCCGTCGCGCACGATGATCCGACCCAGCCGGCTCGGGCCGAGCTCCACCGGCACGCGCTCGGCCGTGCTCTCCTGGGTCATCCGCCAGACGAAGACCCCGCTCGTGTCGTACACGACCGCGCTCTCCGGAACCGAGATCGCCCGCTCCGCGCGCTCGACCTCGAGGCGGATCTGGGCGAAGAGCCCGGGACGCAGGCGGCGGTCGCCGTTGGGGACCCACGCCTTGAGCTCGAGGCGCCGGGTCTCGGGATCGAGCGAGGGGGAGATGAAGTAGACCTGACCCGCGAAGCGTTCTTCCGGGTAGGGTGCCACCTCGACGTCTACCAAGAGGCCGGTCTGCGCGAGCCCCATGGCCGCCTCGGGCAGCGAGAACTGGAGCTGGAGTCGCTCGAGCGCGTCGATCTGCACCAGCGCATCGCCCGCCTCGACGCGGTCGCCCGGCGAGACGTGCCGGGCCCCGAGCGCGCCGTCGAACGGCGCCCGGATGCGGGTCCGCGCCACCTCGACCGCCGCGCGCTCGACCGCCGCCTCGGCGGCGGCGACCTCAGCGTGCGTGCGCTCGAGTTCGGCGTCGGCCGCCACGTGCGAGTCGGACAGCTTTCGGGTCCGCCCGTGCACGTTGCGCGCGAGTACGAGGTTGGCCCGCGCCTCGCGCAGCGTCGCCCGCTGCTCCTCGGAGCGCAGCGTGAAGAGCACCTCGCCCGCCGCAACGGTGTCGCCCTCCCCGAAGTGGATCTCGTCGATCACGCCAGCGATCTCGGGGCGGATCACGACCGACTCCTCGGCCGCGAGCTGTCCGACGAGCGCCAGCGTGTCCGAGAAGGGGAGGGGCTCGATTCGCTCCACCTCCACCGCGTTGGGCGGCGGTCCGCCGCGCAGCGGCGCCCCTGACTCCCCCTCGCAGCCCGGGGCCAGGGCCAGCGCCAGGGCGAAGCTGAGTGGCAGGATGTTGCGCATCGTTTCTCCGCCCCCCCGACAGCATACGCTGTATGGGTGATCGCACGTACGGTCGTCCCATGGTGCTAGGATCCGGGATCATGTTCGCATTCGACATCGACGACGAGCTCGAGATCCTCATCGAGGTCACGCGCAAGCTGGCCGCCGAGAAGCTCCTGCCCACCCTTCGCGAGGCGGAGCAGCATCGCGCGGTGGACGACTCGGTCCGCGAAGCCTTCGTCGAGGTGGGGCTGGCCGGGCTCGAGATTCCGGAGTCGCTGGGCGGCGCCGGCCTCGGGTCCCTGTCCCGCGTCTGCCTGAACGAAGAGCTCGCGGCGGCCGACGCGGGAGCGGCACTCGCCCTCGACCCGTTGGGCCCGGCCCTGTATCCGGTTCTGGAGCTCGGCGGCGAGTCGGCGCTGGCCGAGCTGCAGGCGGTCTGCGAGGCGCGACCGGGGAGCAGGGCGGTGCTGCTCTGCGAGGCCGAGGATCGCGACACCGCGGAAGGTCTCTCGCTCGAAGCCGAGTGGGTGCCCGCCGACGACGTGGCGTCCGTGGTCGCGCTCGGCCCGGAAGGTTGCTGCTGGGCGACCGACGGCATCGCGACCGAGCCCGTGCGTGGAGCGGGCCTGCGCGCCGCCGGGGCCTCCCGTCTCGTCGTCGACGGCGCGCGGCTGCGCGGCGCCTGGCGCGACCCCGAGGGCGCGTCGCGGGCCTGGGCCCGCACCCGCCTCTACGTCGCGTCGCTCCAGCTCGGAGTCATGCGGGCCGCGTGCGAGTTCTCGCGCGCGTACGCGCAGGAGCGAGAGGCGTTCGGACGCCCGATCGCACACCACCAGGCGCTGGCCTTTCTGATCATCGACATGAACATGGCGCTCGAGGGGGCGCGCCTCCTGGTGCGCGAGGCCGCGTGGCGCGCGGATCGCGGGCTCCCGGTCTCGGGAGAGGCGGCCGCAGCCCTCGTCGAGTGCATCGAGGCGGCGCGCTTCATCGGGCCGAACGGCGTGCAGATTCTCGGTGGGCACGGCTTCGTGCAGGACTACCCGGTGGAGAAGCACATGCGCGAGGCGCGTGCACTCGGGCTGCTCGCGGGGGGGCTCGATCTCGCCGTGCAGGAAGCGGGTCTCCACCTCTGCGATCGGGAGCAGCCTCTCGCGCTGGCGCACCTCGCGTCGGGAGGTGAGTGATGGACTTCTCGATCGATCGCGACACGGCCACGAGCATCGAGGCGGAGCGGGAGTGGGGCGAGAAGGAGATGCGCCCAGTCGGCCTCGAGGCCGATCGCGAGGCCCGTCCCATCCCCGTCGACCACCCCTACTTCGGGCGCTGCCTGGCCCGGGGCCTGGGTCGCACACGTTGGCGCCGCCCGGGCGATGGCGCTGCCTCGCGAGGCTCGGTCGTGCGCAGCATGCTGCTCGCCGAGGAGCGAGCCTACTGGGACCGTGGCGTGGTCGTCGCGGAGCCCGGACCGGGTCTACCGGAGGGGAACGTGATCGCCATGGGGACCGAGGAGCAGAAGGAGCGCTACCTCGGACCGTTCCTCGAGTCCGACCAGCCGCGCTGGGCGTGCTTCGCCATGACCGAGCCGGGCGCGGGCTCGGACGCCGCCGCCATTCGCACGCTGGCCCGCAAGGACGGAGACCACTGGATCCTGAACGGTGCAAAGTGCTTCATCGGGGGAGCGAGCCGCTCGGACTGGATCCTCGTGCAGGCCACGCTGGACCCGACCAAGGGGCGCTCGGCCCAGCGATCCTTCTTCGTCGAGCGCGGCACGCCCGGGCTCGGGGGCTTCAAGATCGAGAAGAAGATGGGCCTCAAGGCCTATGAGTCGACCTCGTTCACGCTCGAGGACTGCCGCGTACCGTCCGCCAACCTGCTCGGCGGCGAGGAACGCTACGAGCGCAAGGCGGGGTTCAAGGGCGCGATGCAGACCTTCAACGCGGGCCGGCCCGTGATCGGCGCCATGGCCGTGGGGATGGGGCGCGCCGCCCTCGACGAGTCGCTTCGCTTCGCGCGGGAGCACGATCTTCTCGACCGGGTGAGGGTGCGCGACCGC
>CAZLBF010000246.1:0-10859 GCA_964557495.1 uncultured Myxococcales bacterium
TCGATCCAGGCGTCCTCGCCCAGCTTGGTCCAGTGGATGAAGGCGTGAACGCGCTCCACTTCGGCCGGTACGAAGAAGCGACCCATGTGGAAGCAGTGATAGCCGTGATCGAACGTGGTCGGGCCGCCCCCGCAGGTCTCCAGGTTCAGGCGCCAGGCCTGCGTCTCGGGCTCGACGCTCCAGCCGTCGCCGATGCGCCCGGCGGCCGTCTTGAGCCGCACCGAGAGCGGGTCTCCGATCGCCCCCTCCTCGATCAGCGCCTTCGCCTTCAGGTGGGGCGGGTAGAACATGAAGTTCTCGAAGACGCGGAGCACCCGGCCGCTGCGCTCGGCCGCGCGGCCCACGCGGCTCAGCTCTTCGATGCTCCGCGTCGGGGGCTTCTGGAGCGACACGTGCTTGCCCGCCTCGAGCGCGGCAACGGCGTGGGCCTCGTGCAAGTGGTGCGGCGTCAGGATCTCGACCGCATCCACGTCGGGATCAGCGAGGCACTTGTCCAGGTCGGTGTAGACCTTGGAGGCGCCCCACTCCTCCGCGCGTCGCTGTGCACGCGCACCGTCCAGGTCGCAGACCGCCACGATCTCGGCGCGGGGGTGATCGAGGTACCCCAGGACCTGGAGGTCGGCGATCCGCCCGCACCCGATGAAGCCGACACCAACCCGCTCCAAGGACCCGCCCTCCTGTCTCGTCGGTGCCGGAATCCTACTACAAGCGAGGCTCCGAGCCGCAGAGCCGGCCCGGGTATGAGAGCGGGGAGCGCCGGCGGGTCAGCCCGTGAGCAGCTCCTCGTAGAACTCCGGGAACTGCTCGCTCGAGTGGTCGATGTGCATCCCGAAGCCCTCGGCGGCCGGATTGATCTTCTCGGCCGTGTTCCAGCGGACGTCGCCCGAGACCTCGATCTTGCGGCCGAGGTGGTCGCTGAAGACCACGCGGACCGGGCTTCCCGGATCGGGCGGCCGATCGGTGCAGAAGAACAGGCCCTCGCGGCTCACGCCGCCGATCTGGCCCCGTCCCCGAAGCTTGCCCGCCTCGAAGACCGCCGGGATCCGCTTGAGCGAGCGCCGCATCTTAACGCGGCTCTGTCTGCGTCGTTCCTGCATCTGCCGATTCGTTCATCGGTCAGTTGGGCCGGCGCGTTTACCGGCGGGCGCGTCGAGCCGCGCATCCGGCGCGCCACGCGTGCGCATTGCTGCCCACTCGCGGTCAGCGGCGACGGGTGCGGGCTAGCTGTTCGCGACGTTCACCCAGGGCCGCACCTTGCGCAGCCAGGGCGATGCCGAGCTCGCGGAGAGGACCTCGCAGCCGGTGTACAGGTAGGGGTCGTAGCGCGTGCCCTGCCCCAGCTCGAGCACGCGTCCCGAGCGACGCAGCGCCTTGAGCTCCGGCAGGACCAGCGAGGCGTCGAGACCGGCGTTCTCGATGATCTCGTGCCGGGTCGCGAGCTTCGCGATGCTCCCCAGGTAGGCGAGGATCCGGCTCTGGACCTCGCGGGTCGAAGGCGGCGCATCGACCTCGGCATGGCGCGACCCGGGCGCAGTCTCACCCGGGGGAATCGGGAGGGGACAGTCGATGTCTTCCCCTCTCCGCTGGATCGAGTTCAGCGCACGCTGGTCACCCGAGCGCTGGAGCAGCAGGATCGTGTCGACCGGATGCACCGTCTCCGCCAGCAGCTGACTGACCTCGCGCACTCCGTCGCGCCCGAAGTCGTGAACCAGCAGCAGGTGAGCGCCCGTCGCATGCGCGAGGCCCAGGATCCGGTCGAACGCCGACGTCGACTGCGAGCCCTGACGCGACTCCTCCAGCCGAAGCAGCGGGTCCAGACCATCCACCACGATGAGCGCGGCCTCGAGCTCCCACGCGCGCTTGCGAACCTGGTCCAGGAGACCGACCTCGGCCGCTTCGATCAGGAAGTGCACGTCGTCCCGCGGAGTGAGACCGATGACCTCGAAGTCCGCACACAGGTCTGCGAGACAGGCCTCGAAGTTCAGGTAGAGAACCGGCCCGCCGGTCGTCGCGAACCCCAGCCAGGGCGCACCCCGCGCGACGGACAGGGCAAGCTGGCGAGCGAGCATCGACTTTCCGACCTGCGCCTCACCGGTGAGGATCGAGGTTCCGCCGCGGGGCAGTCGGCCGTCGACCAGCCACTCGCCGAGATCCGGATCCGGATCCGGCTCCGGCTCCGGCACCAGCAGCTCGTCGCACGAGAACGTACAGGTGTCGTCGTCCAGGTCTGCGGGGGCCGCTGTCGGGGCGCTCGGCGCCTCGAGCGCCTCGGCCCGGAACTCCCGCGTGCAGTAGACCCACGCCTGGTCCTTAGACACGTAGCCGTGACAGTCGGCCTCACCCGCCTCGCGATAGCCGCCGCAGATCGGGCACCGGCTCGCCTCTGTGAATCCCTGCCACGGTTCGACCACCTGGGTGGAGTCCCCGAAGTCCCTGAAGCTGATCTCGTTCACACCCGACCTCCCGCTGTCCGGGGAGGGGAATACAAGAGGCGTGCCAGCGAGCCGAGCGCGCCGCGTGCCACTAGGCCGGCCCGCTGAGTCGCGCGCCTCCGCTAATGAAACGCGAGCGTTACACGCTTCCAGCGGCAGCTGCTGCGCAGCTTCGGTGCCTTCCCGCCTGCGCGGACGGGACTCTCGCGGCGGGGGAACTCCTCGGGGGAAGTGTTATCCTCGGCGCCCCATCAGATTGGAGGTCCCCCCATGGCTCGAGAAGCCGTCATTGTAGACAGCGTACGCACTGCTCTCACCAAGGCTCACCGCGGCTCGTTCAATCAGACGCGGCCCGACGACCAGCTCGCCTTCTGCTACCAGCAGCTCTTCGAGCGCAACTCCAAGATCGACCCCGAGGAAGTGGGCGACGTGATCGCCGGCTGCGGGATCCCGGAGGGGCCGCAGGGCATGAACGTGGCGCGGATCTCCGCGATGCTGGCGGGCATCCCCTCGTCGGTGCCTGCGACCACCGTGAACCGCTTCTGCTCGTCGGGCTCCCAGGCGATCGCCATGGCGGCGCACCAGATCCTGCAGGAGGGGCTCGACATCGCGATCGGTAGCGGCGTCGAGACCATCACCATGGTCCAGGACGGCACCCAGAACACCAAGCGTCTCGTGAATCCCCAGGTCTACGAGCGCTTCCCCGGCCTCTACTTCCCGATGGGCAAGACGGCCGAGGTGGTCGCCTCCCGCTACGAGATCTCGCGCGAGGACCAGGACAAGTACTCGCTGATGAGCCAGCAGCGCATGGGCAACGCGCAGGAGCAGGGCTACTTCAAGGACGAGATCATGCCCATGAAGGTGAAGCGCCTCGTCATGAAGAAGGGCGAGGAGCCCTACGAGGAAGACGGGGTCGCCGACCGCGACGAGTGCAACCGGCCCAACACCACGCTCGAGGGCCTCGCGAAGCTGCCGCCCGCCTTCCAGGACGACGGCACCGTCACCGCCGGGAACGCCAGCCAGCTCTCCGACGGCGCCTCCGCGACGCTGCTCATGTCGTCGGAGCGGGCGAAGCAGCTCGGCATCGAGCCGCTCGGCATCTACCGCGCCAGCTCCATCGCCGGCTGCGAGCCCGACGAGATGGGCATCGGCCCGATCTTCGCCGTGCCGAAGCTGCTCGAGAAGACGGGGCTCACGCTCGACGACATCGACATCGTGGAGCTGAACGAGGCGTTCGCCTCGCAGGTGCTCTACTGCCAGCGCACGCTCGGGATTCCGGACGAGAAGCTCAACCCGAACGGCGGCTCGATCCCGATCGGCCACCCGTTCGGCATGACCGGCTCCCGCATGACCGGCCACCTGCTGCGCGAGCTGCGCCGCCAGGGCAAGCGCTACGGCATCGTCACCATGTGCGTCGGCGGCGGCCAGGGCTTCGCCTCGCTGTTCGAGGCCTGCTGACGGGGACCCGCCGGGGAAACGCGAGACAGGCGACGGTCGGAGAGCGCGCGGAGGGGGCGCCCTAGTTAGGGGCCCCCGTCGCCGCCTCGCAGACCTGCTGGAGCAGCGCGGGGTCGCTCGCGGCAACTGCCTTCCGGACGAGCGCGAAGTCCGCGAGCGAGCAGGCCGCGCTGCCGCCCACGTCGCACTTCTGGGGGGCGAACTCCGGAGTGGGCGGGACGGTCCCGCCCGAGGCGACCCAGCTCCTGATCAGGGCGAAGTCGGCCAGCGTGACCAGGCCGTCGTTGCTCACGTCTCCGCACTGGCAGGCATCGCCGTTCCCGTCCGCCGCGCTCCCGGGACCGACGCCGCCCGAGTCCTCCTGGAGCGGGTCGCGGGCGTGCGGGCAGATGTCGTCCGCGTCGGGAACGCCGTCTCCGTCGGCGTCGGGAGTTGCCGCACCCTGGTGCCAGGCGAAGGGACGGCGGCCTGCGCCGTCGTCCCCCGTGAGGCTCACGAGGGAGCGCAGGTAGGGGCAGCCGCTTGGTGAGCGCACGGGCATGCCGCGCGGGAAGACGCTCGGCAGGGCCTCCAGCTCGGCGGCGCTCAGCTCTGCGACGAGCGCGTCCTGGACCACGTCGCCGGGAACTCCGCTGCCACAGGCTACCGCGTCGTCGGTTCCGGGACCCGGAGTCCCGTCGTCCAGGAAGTCGAGCTGGCCGTCGCGATTGCTGTCGAGGTCCGGGCGATAATCTCCATCGGCGTCGAGTGTGAAGAGGGAGACGGTCTGCTTCGGACCGAAGCACGAGGGCGTTCCAATACCGCAGAAGAAGCCGCCGAAGAGAGGACGGTCGTCCATGATGAGCACGTCCTCGCGCAGCTCCAGGGTGTCGGGGTCGAGGTAGGTGACGCTGGCGAGCGGGACCGTCTCGTCGGTGTTGTCCGGGCTTGCCTCGAGGCCGGCGACCTCCGCCAGGTCCAGCGGCTCCAGGCGTTGCAGCGGCAGGATGAGCTCCAGCCGCGAGAAGTCCCCGCCCGGCGTCGCGACGACGATGGACTGACCGGTGATCGCGCTCGTCTGGATCGACGTGTCCCCCGTCCCCGGGCCGCCCGGAGCGGGCACGAGCTCGAACATCTGATACCCGGCCGGCAGGGCGCCGACGATCGCATCGGGAGCAGAGCCGGCGAGCACGCGGTAGCAGACGCCATTTGACGCCCCGACACACTGGGCCGCGAAGCTCGTGGCCGAGTCCGGGTCGAAGAGGGTGGAGAATGAGAACGAGCTCAGGTTGGCGGCTTTCTGGTAGCGCTCGAGCTGGAACACGATGTCCGCGAGCGCTGTGCCGCCGCCCGTGGCCGACGCGACGATCTCCGCGACCGGCTGGCCGAAGTCGATCGGAGCGTTGGGCTCATCGCTGCGGAAGCCGTAGAGACCCAGCAGCTTGCCCCCGCCGTTCGTCTGGTGCTCGGTGATCCAGTTCGCGAACACGATTCCGTCGGGGCCGGCGATCGGATCGGCGACCAGGATCTGGTTCGGATCGCCCTCGAAGATCGCGTGAAGCTCGAGGGCCGTCTCGGCGGCATCGTGCGTGAGATCGACTCCGATGATGTCTTTCAGGATGGCGAGGCGCTCGAAGTTGACCGAGATGATCTCCGCGACCGTGCAGCCGGGATCCGGCGTCAGGCGGTACGTCCCCGGAGCTCCGAGGTTTGCGCAGTTCTCGCCGGTCGGCTCATCCCCCGCATCCAGGGTCAGCGGGTCGTCGCCCGTATTCAGGCTGCCGTCGGCGCCGCGCGGGTCCTTGTAGAAGACGGGGATGCCGAGCGCCGCCTCCGCCGCGGCGTCCCGCTCGTACTTGAACGGCTCGACCCGGAAGTCGGTCGCCAGCAGCGCTGCCACACCGTCGACGGGAGTCGTGCCGTCCACGGTGAGATTCCCGCCCACGACCTGCAGTCGGTCGGCCGTCACGTTCGTGCCGGCGATCGAGACGCGCAGGTAGCTCGCGTTGTCGGGGAGGCCGTCGCCGTCCAGGTCCTGCGTCGAGAACGTCTGCGTGGTCACTCCGGCCTCGTGCGCGAAACCGGTGGAGGGCTCGACGTTCGAGCCTGAGCCGCGCTTGGCCACGGCCGCGTCGGCGGCCGAGGCCCGCGTGAGCGCGAAGTCCTGCATGAACACGTCCGCATGCGCGTTCAGCCAGTCAATGCCCCCATGCGGCAGGTCACCGTAATTCGGGTCAAGGCCGAGCTGCTGAGCGAGGTGCGAATTCTGGCCGATGAGCCTGGCATCGAAGAAGTCACAGGCCGAGGCTAAGTCTGCACCGCAGCCAAACAGCCCCTTCTGAGTCATTGACAGGTTCGAGAGTGGTCCCCTCGTGTCGTTGAGCTGTCGCGGAACGGCCTGCTGCGTGTCTGCGAACAGGAACACCGGCGGGAGAATCCCGCTGGGAGTGGTCAGCGTCAGTGCCGGGGTCAGCTGGTACTGGAGCGCGGAGACGCTGTTCGGGTCGGCGCTAGCAGCTGCGGAGTCCTGGACCAGAGGCGGTCCGAGGCTGAGGCGCAGGGTCTGCCAGCCGCGAGCCGCGATCGCGGCGGCCACACCGCCGGCCATCCCGGAGAGCGTGCCGGTCCATAGCCCGGACGTGTTGATGTCGTTGAGCTCGTCCAGCCCGCAGTGCCCGAAATCCTCGTCGAAGCCGAGCGTGCAGAGCGTGTGAAACTGGGTCTGGTTCGCCGCATGGCTCTGCGCGACCACGCCCGCCGAGCGCAGGATGCGCGCGCCGTTGGGATCCAGCGGGTCCAGCGACCAGAGCAGGCAGCTCCCCTCGCTCGGGATCTGGTTGTCGATGTTGACGCGAGTCTCGGCAGTGACCTCCGTCTGGCTGCCCGACACCATCTGCACGCTGCCGTCGCCGAAGCTCGCGCCGTCGGGACCGACCGGATCGCCGGCGCCGTCGACGCGCACGCTGCACGCCTCGGGACCCGTCGAGCGGACCGGCGCCCCAGTGGCCGCGTCGACGCGCCGGGCGAAGCTGGCGGCGGCGGCCGGAAAGCGGATCCGCCCGTCCGCGCTCGGCGGCCGGGCGGGAAGGTCGCGACCGGTTGACCCGCGCAGGAGCAGGTCGGTCAGGTCGCCCGGCTCCAGCACCGCGCTCGGGGGGCGATGGCTCGGGTCGCCGAGCGCGGCGTACGCCTCGAAGCGCGAGAGCAGATTGTCGCCCGCACTGTCGGACCCCAGCAGGTTCGCGTTGACAAACTGCGCCTCGCGGCTGCTCGCGAGCAACACGCACTCGCCCGAGGCGTTGATGCCGTCGCCCGAGATGTTCACACCCGAGCCGGAGAGCGGACTGGGCACGTTGAAATGGTTCCCGCGCGTACAGAAGTTCACGTCGTCCGGGTCGTTCGGGTCGAATCCCGCGCCCAGCGATCGGTAGATCTGGACCGACTCCCCGACCTGCGCCACCAGGTTGCCGTTGGGATCCTGGATGCCGCTGAGGGGGTCCTTCCTCGGCGCGAAGCTCTTCCCGACGAGCCGGACGTCCTGCGTCAACTGGACGAGCTCAGAGGTCGGGAGGTCGTCCGAGCTCGGGACGCCGTCGGGCCCGAAGAAGCGCGCGACGGTGGCCGCCTTCTCGAACTGCCCCTCTGATCCCGCCAGCTGTACGAGGGTGCCATCGACGAGCCGCACTGTCTTATTCTGGTTCACGATCTGCATCCACTGCGCCTGCCCGTTCTCGGGATCGACGGTGAGCCCGATATCGATTTCGGAGACGGAGTCGGCGGCGGTGCGGTCCAGGAACTCCTGGAAGGCGTTCGGATCGATGCCGCCACCGGGGAGCGTGAACCCGGCCCGACGGTCCCGGTCGCGGCGCAGGGGGATCAGGTCCGGAAGCCGCTGGTCCCGGGTGTTCCGGAGCAGGGACGAGGCGTTGCGGCGCAGCGTGTCGATCCGGGTGCAGCGCGGGTCGAACGGGCTCGCGGTGCAGAAGCCGCTGCCCCCGGGGAGTCGCGTCTCGGCCCGCGCGGCCTCCGCCTGGAAGGCGTGAGCGAGGGCGGCCTCGCCGGCGCTCAGGCTCGGCTCGCTCAGCGCCTCCGCGTAGCCCAGCCCGATCTCCGGAAGGCGCGGCTGCAGGGCGCGGAACATGAAGTCCCCGAACGCACCCCCGATCGATCCCGCACGGATCCCGATCGGCAGGCCCTCTTGGCCACCGGGCAAAGTCACCTCATGTCTGGGCCCCACGGCCAGCATCGGTCCGTCCAGCAGCGACAGCCCCTCCGCCGCCGTACAGCGCTCGGTGAGGCAGTCGAAGCCGCTGGGCGCGAGGCAGAGGCAGACGGCCGCGACCAGGCCGGTCCGGGCCAGGGGTGAGAGCTTCCGCCGCAACATGCTGGTTCCGCTCAGAGTCCTTCCACACCCATCATACGGGGTCGCGTCCGAGCGGAACAAGCGGGCCGACCGGGCTCGCTCCGGAGGACCTGGCGTAGAATGCCGGCGTGAGCTGGAAGGATGAGGTCGAGGGGATCGAGGCGCGGGCGCGGCTCGCCAAGGAGCACGGCGGGGCGGAGGCGGTCGAGGTGCAGCGCGCCAAGGGTCGCGGCACGATCCGGGAGCGGATCGATGGGCTGATCGACCCGGGGAGCTTCCGCGAGTCGGGTCCGATCGCCGGGCACGCCGAGACGGACGAGTCCGGTCAGCTGGTCTCCTTCGAGCCCGCGAACTACGTGCTCGGCATCGCCGAGATCGACGGCCGCCGCTGCGTGGTCGGCGGGGAGGACTTCACGCAGAAGGGCGGCTCGCCGAACGCGGCGGGCCTGCGCAAGAGCGTCTTCTCCGAGGAGCTGGCCTGTCGCTTCCGGCTCCCGCTGGTGCGATTTCTCGAGGGGGGCGGCGGCAGCGTCGCCGGCACGCGAGACCGCAGCCGCGCGGTCGTGCTGGAGTCGATCAACGCCCCGCCCCGCTTCGCCTCGTTCGTCGAGGCGATGGCGACGGTGCCGGTGGTCTCGGCGGCGATGGGACCGGTGGCGGGATTCCCGGCCGCGCGGCTCGTCTCCTCGCACTTCTCGGTCATGACGCGCCGCACCTCCCAGGTCCTGGTCGGAGGGCCCGCGCTGGTCGAGCGCGCGATGGGCGAGAAGCTCACCAAGGAAGAGCTGGGCGGTGCCGACGTGCACGCCTCGACCGGCGTCGTCGACTGCGTGACCGAAGACGAGGCGGCGGTCTACCCCGCCATGCGGCGCTTCCTGTCCTACCTGCCGACGAACGTCTGGGAGGCGCCGCCCGTCGTCGCGTGTGACGATCCGCGCGACCGGCAGGAGCCCGAGCTGCTCGAGATCGTCCCGCGCGAGCGGCGCAGGGTCTACAAGATGCGCCGCCTGATCGAGCTGGTCGTGGACCGCGGCTCGTTCTTCGAGATCGGCGAGCTGCACGGCCGCACCCAGATCACCGGCTTCGCGCGCCTGGACGGCCGGCCGGTCGGCCTGCTGGCGAACGACCCGAACTTCTACGCCGGCGCCATGACCGCGGACGGCGCGCAGAAGGTGCGCCGCTTCGTGGACCTGTGCGACACCTTCCATCTGCCGATCGTGAGCCTGGTCGACGAGCCCGGCTTCATGATCGGCTCCGCCGCAGAGCGCGCCGCCACGATCCGACACGGCGCCGCCGCGCTGTTCGCGGTGAATCAGTCGAGCGTGCCCTGGATCTCGGTGATCGTGCGCAAGACCTACGGCGTGGCGGCGGCCGCGCACTTCGGCCCGGGCGGCTACGTGGTCGGCTGGCCGTCGATCGAGGGGGGACCGCTGCCGCTCGAGGGGGGCGTGGCCGTGGCGTTCCGGCGCGAGATCGCGAGCGCCCCCGACCCCGAGGCCAAGCGGCGCGAGCTCGAGGAGAAGATGGCAGCGGGGCGCTCCCCCTTCCCGCGCGCCGAGGCCTTCGGGCTGCACGACCTGATCGACCCGCGCCGCACGCGGCCGGTGCTGTGTGACTGGGTCGACTGGATCGAGCCGCGTCTCGCTCAGCACCGGGGACCGCGCGCCTACACGCTGCGACCCTGACTGGATCCCCGCGCGGGGGACTACGCCTCCGCGCTTCGCTCGGGCGGACGCACGCGCAGCAGCACGAGTGCGGCCGCCACGGCCACCAGCGCGAGCAGGAGCAGCGGGGTCGCGTAGCCACCGAAGCTCTCGTACAGCACACCCAGCGCGTACGGCCCGAGTCCACCCGCGATCTGGGTGACCAGGGTCAGGAGCCCGAAGACGCTGCCGAACGAGGCCATCCCGAACAGCTCCCCCACGAGCAGCGACTGCAGCATGAAGATGTTCCCGGTCGTGCAGCCGAAGAGGAACGCGGCAGCGAAGAGCGGCGCGGCTCCCTCCGCGGCGCTGCAGAGGCCCAGCGCGAGCGCCTGCACGCAGAACAGGCCCGCGGCCAGGCGGCGCTTGTCGAGGCGGTCGGCGACGGAGCCGAGCGCGAGGCGTCCCACGGCGCTCCCGAACGCGATCCCGCTGACGGCCAGGGCCGCGGTATTCGCCGACATGGACTCCCGGAACAGGGCGAGTGCGTGCACGAGCATGCTCATCTGAGAGAAGAGGATCCCGCTGAACGCCAGCGCGAGAATCCAGAAGGCGCGCGTGCGCACGGCGTCGCGAGAGCGCCACGGCGCCCGCTGCCACGCGAGCGAGAGCAGCGGGTTCTCGACCTCCCCCTCCGGCCGGCCGTCGGGGTGCAGGCCGTGATCCGCCGGATCCTCGCGGAGCACGAGCAGGACGCAGGGAAGCGCGACCCCGAGCACCACCGCGGCGAGCACGCCGAGGGCGTAGTCGAGCCCGCGCGTCTCGATCAGCCAGGTGCCGAGCGGAACCAGCAGCATCCCGCCGAGCGAGACGCCGGTGTAGGAGAGGCTCATCGCAATCGCCCTGCGGGTGACGAACCAGCGAGCCAGGAGTGCGCTCGCCGGAATGCTCCCGCCCATCGAGAAGCCGAGCGACATCACCGGG
>CAZLBF010000247.1:0-4542 GCA_964557495.1 uncultured Myxococcales bacterium
CCTCGTGCCCCCCGGACACACTTCGTGGCGGGAGTTCCTGCGCGACACGCTGCGCACGACGCTCGAGCACATCGAGGGCGATCCGTCGGCACCGCCCCTCGACGCAACCTGGGGCGAGGCCAGCCGCGCATCGATCAAGCATCCGCTCTCCCGAGCGCTCCCGTTGCTTTCCGGGCTGCTCGACATGCCGGAGGATCCGATGCCGGGCTACCGGAGCACGCTTCGCGTCCACGTTCCCGGTGCCGGCGCGAGCATGCGCATGGTGGTCAGCCCTGGTCACGAAGAGGCTGCAATCCTGCACATGCCGGGCGGACAGAGCGGTCACTTTCTCTCGCCGCACTACGCCGATGCACACGCAGCGTGGGTCGAGGGAACGCCCTCACCGTTCCTGTCCGGTCCGAAGGTGTCGCGGCTCACGCTCGTCCCGCAGCCGTGATTCCAGTCTGCGCGGTCGTGGGGTCGATTCCCGGGGCTTCTTGACACTCCATCCCCGCAGCGGTGCAGAATAGGCGCCGACGCATCATGGCGAATCTAGAAAGCTACTGGGTCCCGTTCACCTCGAACCGGAGCTTCAAGAAGGAGCCCCGCCTGCTCGCGCGGGCCGAGGGCATGTACTTCTGGAACGTGGAGGGCGAGCGAATCCTCGACGGGTGCTCGGGTCTGTTCTGCTGCGCCCTGGGGCACGGCCGCCGCGAGATCGGCGAGGCGATCGCCCGCCAGTACGCCGAGCTCGACTACGGTCCGGCCTTCCAGTACAGCCACCCCGGCGCCTTCGAGCTGGCCAGCCAGCTCGCCGCAGTCACTCCCGGCGATCTGAATCGCTTCTTCTTTGTCGGCTCCGGGTCCGAGTCGGTCGACACCGCGATGAAGATCGCCCTGCGCTACCACCGCAGCCGGGGCGACGGACAGCGCCAGCGCTTCGTCGGCCGCGAGCGCGGCTACCACGGCGTCAACTTCGGCGGCCTGTCACTGGGCGGACTGGTCAAGAACCGCGAGAGCTTCGGGGCGGGGCTGCCCGGCGTCGTGCACATGCGGCACACCTGGCTCGAGGAGAACCGCTTCGCACCGGGCCAGCCGGAGCGCGGCACCGAGCTGGCGGACGACCTGCAGCGGCTGATCGACCTGTACGGCGGCGACACCATCGCGGCCTGCTTCGTCGAGCCGATCGCCGGGTCGACGGGCATCCTGGTGCCACCGCGGGGCTACCTCGAGCGCCTGCGCGAGATCTGCGATCGAACGGGAATCCTGCTGGTGTTCGACGAGGTCATCACCGGCTTCGGGCGCACCGGTCACGCCTTCGGGGCACAGGCCTTCGGAGTCCTGCCCGACGTGATGACGCTGGCCAAGGCGCTGACGAACGGCGCGGTCCCGATGGGTGCCGTCGCGGTGCGCGAAGAGATCTACGAGTGCGTCACCTCGTCGGCGGCGGAGGGCGAAATCGAGCTGTTCCACGGCTACACCTATTCGGCCCACCCGCTGGCCTGCGCCGCCGCCAGCGCGACGCAGACGATCTACCGCGACGAGGGCATCTTCGAGCGCGCGGCCGCGCTGGCTCCCTACTTCCAGGAGCGGGTGTTCGCGCTGCGCGACCTCGGGATCGTCCGCGACATCCGGGGCTACGGAGTGCTCGCCGGGCTGGATCTGGAGCTGGACGACCGAGCCGGAAAGCGCGGCTTTGCCGCCCTGCAGCGCCTGTTCGCCGCCGGGCTGGTGGTGCGGGTCACGGGCGACACGCTGATCCTGGCTCCGGCCCTGATCGCCGAGCGCGAGCACGTCGACCAGATCTGCGAGATCGTGAGGAGCGTGCTGGCTTCCCTCTAGGGAGCCCGCACCCGCCTCGCGGCTACGAACGACCCACTTCCAGGGGGAGCACGCTGAGATGACACGCATGACATCGTCCGAGGCCTTCGTGGAGCAGCTCGCCGCCGAAGGCGTCACGACCATCTTCGGGATCGTCGGCTCCGCCTACATGGATGCGCTCGACCTGTTCGAGCCGGCGGGCATCCGCTTCGTCTCGGTCGCGCACGAGCAGAACGCGGCCCACATGGCCGACGGCTACGCGCGCGCCACGAACCGCCACGGCGTATGCATCGGGCAGAACGGACCGGGCATCACCAATTTCGTGACCGCGATCGCCGCGGCCTACTGGGCGCACTCCCCGGTGGTCGCGATCACGCCGGAGGCGGGAACCATGACCGCGGGCCTGGGCGGCTTCCAGGAGACCGACCAGATGCCCATCTTCTCGCGCATCACCCGCTTCCAGACGCACGTGAACCGTGCGGAGCGCATCGCGGAGCTCACGCATCGAGCCTTCACGATTGCGATGAGCGAGCGGGGCCCGGTGCAGATCAACGTGCCGCGCGACTACTTCTTCGGCGAGATCGACGTCACGATCGCCCCGGAGCAACGGATCGAGCGCGGCCCGGGCGACGCCGCGGCCCTGGACGAGGCGGCGAAGATCCTGGCCGAGGCCGAGTTCCCCGTGATCCTGGTCGGGGGCGGCGCGATCATGGCCGACGGCTGCGGCGAGGCGCGCGAGCTGGCCGAGTACCTCCAGGCGCCGGTCGTCACGAGCTACCTGCACAACGACGCGTTCCCTGCCTCGCACCCGCTCATGTGTGGCCCGCTCGGCTACCAGGGCTCGAAGACCGCCATGCGCGTCATCGCCCAGGCCGACGTGGTGCTCGCCCTCGGAAGCCGCCTCGGTCCGTTCGGCACGCTGCCCCAGTACGACATCGAGTACTGGCCCGAGAACGCCCGGCTGGTTCAGATCGACGCCGACCCGCGCATGCTCGGGCTGGTCCGCCCGGCCTCGGTCGGCATCCACGGAGACGCCAAGGCGGCGGCCGGCGAGCTGCTCGCACGGCTCCGAGCTGCGGGAGACCGCGTGCGCGGCCTCGCCGGCGCGAGTGAGCGGCTGGCCGAGATCGAGCGTCAACGGGCCACCTGGGAGGCAGAGCTGGACAAGCTCTCGTCGGGCGACGGCTCGCCGATCCCGCCCCGCCGGGCACTGCGCGAGCTCGAGCGGGCGCTTCCCGACCGCGCCATGGTCGCGACCGACATCGGCAACGTCTGCTCGGTCAGCAACAGCTACCTGCGCTTCGAGCAGCCGCAGAGCTTCTTTGCCGCGATGATGTTCGGGAACTGCGGGTACGCGTTTCCGACGGCCATGGGCGCCGCGGTCGCCCAGCCCGACCGACCCGCGGTGGCCTACGTCGGCGACGGCGCCTGGGGCATGAGCCTGGCCGAGGTGCTGACCTGCGTGCGCGAGAGCATCCCGGTGACGGCCGTCGTCTTCAACAACGGGCAGTGGGGCGCGGAGAAGAAGAACCAGATCGACTACTACGCGGACCGCTACATCGGCACGAACCTGGCCAACCCGAGCTTCGCGCGGATCGCACAGGCGATGGGGGCCGAGGGCATCACCGTCGACCACCCGGACCAGGTGGGCGACGCCCTGCGCAAGGCGACCTCGTCGGGCCAGTGCACGGTGCTCGAGCTGATGCTGACCGAGGAGCTGGCCGAGCCCTTCCGCCGCGACGCCCTGAAGAAGCCCGTTCGCCTCCTCGACAAGTACGCGAACTACACCGTGCGCTAGCGGACGCCCTCGCCAGCAAGCGCCGCGGCAGCGGCGCGCGCAGCGAGCCACAGACGAGCGTAGGCGGGCAGGCCGGCTCCGCCGGCCGATACCCCGCAGGAACCGCAAGCGCCGCAGTAGCGGCGCGCGCAGCGAGGCGCAGCCGAGCGAAGGCCGGCAGGCCGGCTCTGCCGGCCGATACCCGGCTAGTTGTTGCGGCGCTCCAGGCGGAACGGAGAGAAGAGCCGTTCCTCCAGCTCGGGATCCGGCAGTAGCTGGTGCACGACGAGCGTCGAGCTCGTCCCCTCGCGGACGTTGTGCATCGTGGTTCGGGTGGCGATCCAGATGTCGTCGAACTTCTCGATGCTGTCGACGTCGGCCACGAGCTCGCGAGTCAGCGTCCCGGAGTCGTCGCGGTACAGCGCGCGCAGGAGCACGTAGGTCTCCTTGTCGATGTAGGCGGTGATCCGCTCGTACTCGGAGTCCAGGAAGGCCTTCAAGCGCGCCTCGACGACGTAGACCGGGACGCCGGCGACCTCGGCATCGGGGCGGCGCTCGTAGTCGGCGTCCTCGAGCGTCTGGAACAGCAGGTCGTCGAGCGTGTAGTCGGTTCCGAGCAGGCCGATCCCGCGGAGCCAGATGCGCCGCACCCGGCGGTCGCTCGGCCGGTAGATGAACTGCTCGTGGGGCTTCCCCTTGCGCGCGATCAGCAGGTAGGCCGTCTTGCTCAGATCGTACGGCCGCTCGATCTGCACCATGGTCTTCGCGATCACGCCGTCGGTCGGGCGGGCCTCGTCATCGCGGTAGTCCTTCCAGCGCGCGACCATCTGCATCATCTGCCGGTTGCCGGCGGGATCGATCGAGGTCACGGTCATCCGCTGCAGGGAGGTCCGGAGCTTGTTGTGCAGGAAGCGCCGGTAGAGCTCGCGGCCGGTGAGCCGCTTGCCTTCCGGATACTGGCTCTC
>CAZLBF010000248.1:0-10192 GCA_964557495.1 uncultured Myxococcales bacterium
CGCGGTGACGGGACCGTCCGCCTGGTGACCCACCTGGACGTCAGCGCGGAGGACATCGACTCCGCGCTCGACGTCGTGCGGTGGGCGCTCGCGTGAGCTCGCCGGGCGAGGGGTTATGCTTCGAGTGCACCCAGTGCGGCGAGTGCTGCACCACGCGCGGCGACTACGCGTTCGTCTACCTGAACCGCAGCGAGACCGTCGCCCTCGCCAAACACGTGGGTCTGCGCCTCGCCGAGTTCAAGCGCCGCTACACCTTCGTCGACGAGGACGGCTGGCGGCAGCTCGGATTCGCCGACGGACGCTGTACGTTCCTGGACGGTGAAGGCCGCTGCGGCGTCTACGAGGCGCGTCCCGCCCAGTGCCGGACGTTCCCCTTCTGGCCCGAGTTCGTCGATGCCGGCGAGTGGACCGAGGAGGTCCGGGCGCTCTGCGAGGGCATCGGCCGGGGTCCGCGCTACACGCAGCCGGAGGCGGAGCAGAGGATGTTCGAGTTCCTGGAGTCCGAGAAGAAGTGAGCCCGAACGGGGCGCCCCGGGCTCGGCCCCGGGACCCCGCCCGGATGTGCCTTAATGGAGCGCCATGGGCGAGCGGCGCCACACTGACCACGCCACGTCCTGGGAGGACGTGGCCGACTGGTACCGCGAGATCTCGGGTCGCAAGGGACCCGAGCTCGCCACGCGGGTCGTCTATCCCGAGGTGCTGCGCTTCGCGGGGGACCTGCGCGGGCGGCGCGTGCTCGACGTGGGCTGCGGGCCGGGGGCGCTGACCCGCCTGCTCGCCTATCGGGGCGCCGACGCGACCGGCGTCGACGCCTCCGAGCGCATGATCGAGCTGGCTCGGCGCGACGCCCGAGAGGCGGAGGTCGAGCCGGCGCCGGCATTCCTGGTGGGCGACGCCCGGGACCGGCGCACGCTGCCCAAGGGACCCTTCGACCTGGTCACGCTCGTGCTCGCGCTCCAGAACATGGAGCGGCCCGAGCAGGTGCTGGCCAGCGTGACGACGCGGCTCCGCTCCGGCGGCCGCCTCGTGCTCGCCCTGAACCACCCCTGCTTCCGGATTCCCGGAAGCACGCACTGGGGCTGGGATCACGAGGCGCAGGTCCAGTTCCGGCGCGTCGACGCCTACCGGTCGCGCCGCAAGGTCGAGATCCAGATCCACCCCGGGAGCGATCCGGAGGCCACGCGGCCCTCGTTCCACTGGCCGCTCGAGGCGCTCTTCGGCGCCCTGCGCCGGGCGGGCCTCAGGGTGGTGGATCTCTCGGAGCCCGCGAGCGACCGGGTGTCCGAAGGGGGCAGGGCCGAGGCCGAGAATCGGGCTCGCCGGGAGATTCCCCTGTTCCTGGTGATCCTGGCCGAGCGCGGGCGCAAACGACCGAGACGCCGGCGCACTTCCGGGTAGAATGCGGCTCTGCGACTGCCAGAGGAGGAGGCGCGATGTCGGGTCAGATCGTGGAGTTCGCGACGAACGGTTCGACGACGCGGGGCTACCTGGCGCCCGCTGCGGGCGGCAGTGGGCCGGGCGTGATCGTCATCCAGGAGTGGTGGGGTCTGGTCGACCACATCAAGGAGGTCGCCGATAGGTTCGCGACCGCCGGGTTCACCGCGCTCGCGCCCGATCTCTACCGCGGCGAGGCGACGAGCGACCCCGACGACGCGGGGCGCTTGATGATGGCGCTCGACATCCCCCGCGCCGTTCAGGATCTCGAAGGTGCGGTCGAGTACCTGCTCGCACACGATGCCTGCAGCTCGCGCAAGGTCGGCGCGGTCGGCTTCTGCATGGGCGGCCAGCTCGCGCTCGCGATCGCCTGCAAGAATCCAAAGGTGGGGGCGGTCGTCGACTTCTACGGCGTGCATCCCAATGTGACGCTCGATTTCTCGGGCCTTCAGGCCCCGGTGCTGGGCCTGTTCGGCGAGACCGACGACTTCGTCAGCCCGGAGGTGGCGCGCAAGCTCCAGAGCGACGTCACCTCGGCCGGCAAGCTGATGGAGATCAAGATCTACCCCGGCACGGGTCACGCGTTCTTCAACGACTCGCGCGAGGACGCGTACGATCGCGACGCGGCCGATGACGCGTGGAAGGGCACCCAGCGTTTCTTGAAGGAGAACCTGTGATGCCTGTCGTCACGCGACGCGCGCTGCTGCAGGGCGCCGGCTACGGGTTCGGCGCACTGCTGCTACCGGTGCGCTTCGCGCCTGCCGAGGAGGCGTGGGCCGTCCCGCCCGAGACGCTCGAGGCGCTCCAGTCGAGCCAGCTGGTGTACATCTCCCCGCTCAAGACGGACGGCGGCGAGAGCCACTGCCACGGCGAGGTCTGGTTCTTCTGGGACCAGGGGGCGGTCGTCATCGGGACCGGCGAGGGAACCTGGAAGGCCAGGGCCCTCGCGAAGAGTCTGAAGCGTGCGCGGATCTGGGTCGGTGACTTCGACCGCGGCCAGAAGGGCCCCGAGGGCCCCTTCCGCAAGGGGCCGAGCTTCCTGGCCCGCGCCGAGCGGGACACCGACCCGGCCACGTTCGAGCGGCTGTTCGAGGCCTTCGGCAAGCGCTACTCGGACGAGTGGGGCAAGTGGGGCCCCCGCTTCCGGAGCGGGTACGCCGACGGCTCCCGCATCCTGATCCGCTACACGCCGGAAGGGGCCTAGCGCCGCGGGCGGGTCTCAAGTCTCGCGGTAGGAGATCGCCTCGGCGAGGTGGGGTGTGGCGAGCGTGTCGCTGCGCTCGAGGTCCGCGATCGTGCGCGCCACGCGGAGCACGCGGTCGAGCGCGCGCAGGGAGAGGCCGAGCCGGTCGACCGCAAGTCCCAGGAGGCGCCGGCCGTCGGACCCGACCGCGCAGTGCTCCGTCACGGCGCGCGGCGTGAGATGGGCGTTCAGCGAGAAGTGGGCGCCGCGGTAGCGACGCGCCTGCCGGGCTCGCGCCGCCTCCACCCGCTTCCGCACGGCGGCGGTGCTCTCGCGGGCCGCGTCCGAGTCCAGGCGCATCCGCCAGGCGACGGATGGAACCGGGACGCGGAGGTCGATCCGATCCACGAGCGGGCCCGAGAGCTTGGCGCGGTAGCGGCGGATCTGGCCGTCGTCGCAGACGCACTCCCGGGCCGCGTCGCCCAGGTAGCCGCAGGGGCACGGATTCAGCGCGGCGACGCACTGGAAGCAGGCCGGCAGCCGCACGGCTGCGTGAGCCCGCACCAGCCGGATCGCGCCCTCCTCGAGTGGCTGGCGCAGGGCCTCGAGGGCGGAGCGCCGGAACTCGGGAAGCTCGTCCAGGAACAGGACGCCCCGGTGGGCGAGCGAGATCTCGCCCGGGCGCAGCGGCCGCCCGCCCCCCAGGAGCCCCGCGTCCGAGATCGTGTGGTGGGGAGCCTGGAACGGGGGCCGGCGCAGGAGCGACCGGGGTCCCAGGCTGCCCGCCACGCTGTGGATCCGTGTCGCCTCGAGCGCGGCCTCGAACTCGAGATCCGGGAGCAGGCCCGGCAGGCGGCGGGCCAGGAGCGTCTTTCCGCTCCCGGGAGGCCCGGAGAGGAGCAGGTTGTGCCCGCCCGCCGCCGCGACCTCGAGCGCCCGGCGGGCCGCCTCCTGACCTCTAACGTCGGCCAGGTCCCCCTCGGGCCCCGGCTCCTCGCGCGGCGGGTCGCCGCTCGCCAGGTCGAGCTCTCCGTCGCCGCGCAGGAAATCGATCACCTCGCCCAGCCTGTCCGCAGCCCGCACCTGCACGTGCGGGCAGACGGACGCCTCGGAGAGATTCGCACGCGGAACCACGCCCTCGGTGAGGTCCGGGGCTCCGCTCGAGACCAGAGCGAGCGTCCCCCGCACTGGCCGTAGCCCGCCGTCGAGGCCCAGCTCGCCCACGAACAGCGTGCGTGCCAGCGCCTCCGCCTCGATGCCGGTGCGGGTGGCCGCGATGGCGACCGCGATGGCGAGATCGAGCCCGGCGCCCCCCTTGGGAACGTCCGTGGGCGCCAGGTTCACCGTGACCCGTCCCGGGGGGAACTCGAGCCCGCTCTGCCGGAAGGCAGCGCGGATGCGGTCGCGGCTCTCGCTCACGACCCGGTCTCCCTGTCCGACGATCTGAAACGCGGGCAGGCCCCGTCCGGCGTCCACCTCGACCGTGACGCGGATCCCGTCCACCCCTTGCAGGGCGGCCCCGTAGGTGCGAATGAGCATGCGGAACGCTCCGCCGGGACCGCGGTTTCAGGGAGTGAGGGGGAGAGAGCGCAGCATGCCGAGAGCGACGCGCCCTGTCGAGTCCGGGTCACCCCGGTCCGCGCGCAGCTTCGGCCGGGTCGTGCTCGCGCTCGCGCTGGTTGCCGCGTGTGCAGCCGAGGAGTCGCCGACTTCGGGGCTCGGCCGCTTCGACGGCGAGCGAGCCCTTCTGGACCTCGCCGACCTGGTCGCGATCGGTCCCCGCCCGGCCGGCTCGAGCGGTGCCGGGCGGACGCGCCGGCTGATCAGCGAGCGGCTGCGGCAGGCGGGCTGGAGGGTCGAGACCCGCCCCTTCACGGTCGAGTCGCCGTCGGGCGAGGTCGTCGAGATGGCAAACGTGATCGGGATCCTCGAGGGGCAGGTGCCGGAGCGCATCCTGCTCGTGACGCACTACGACACCAAGGATATCCCGGGGATCCGCTTCGTGGGTGCGAACGACGGGGCGTCCGGCGTCGCACTGCTGCTCGAGCTCGCTCGCCAGCTCGCCTCCCGCAGACCGACCCTCACCCACTGGCTGGTCTTCTTCGACGGCGAGGAGGCGTTCGGTCCGACCATCACCGCGGACGACGGCCTCTACGGGAGCAGCGCGCTCGCGCGCGAGCTGGAGGCGGCGGGCGAGCTGGACCAGCTTCGAGCGGTCGTCCTGGTGGACATGGTCGCCGACGCGGACCTGAACCTGACGCACGACGTCGGCTCGTCGCCCCGCCTCCAGCGCCTGCTCCAGAGCGTGGCCCGCGACGCGGGTCTCGAGGGCGCCCTCGACCCCCACAGTCGCCTCCTGGTGGTGGACGATCACTCGCCCTTCATGCAACTGGGCGTCGAACCTGTTCTGGCCCTGATCGACTTCCAGTTCGGTGCCCGCTCCAGCCCCGGTCCCTACTGGCACACCGAGCGGGACAACCTGAGCTCGGTCTCGGCCGATAGCCTGAATACGGTAGGGAAGCTCACGGTCGAATTGACCGAGCGGATCGACAGCGATTTTCGAGCGACAACGGGGAGATCCGCCGTCCCACAGCGGGACCCTACGCTATAGTCCACCGGCCCGGCCACCGAGAACGGTGTGCAATCGAACGGGGCTCGGATACGAGGGGGGAAGCCATGCGATTCGGCTCCACAGCTCTGGCAATCCTGACGGCCGTCTCCTTTCTGGCCTGTCAGACCAATACCGGTACGGTCGTAGACAAGAAGGCGACCCAGGGGGCGATCCTGGGTGGTCTCGCCGGCGCCGCGGCCGGCGCCGCGATCGGCGGCCACGACCACCGCGGCGGGGGTGCCCTGATCGGCGCCGCCACCGGCGCGATCGCGGGCGGGATGGTCGGCCACTACCTGGACAAGCAGGCACAGGAGCTCGACGCCATTCCGGGCGCCACGGTCCAGCGTCGCGACGACTCGCTGCTGGTGAACTTCGAGTCGGAGATCCTGTTCGACTCGGGCTCCGCGACGCTCTATCCGGGCTCCTTCGACCAGCTGCGCTCGCTCGCCCAGACGCTCAACCGGTATCCGAAGAGCGACGTGATCATCAAGGGGCACACCGACAGCACCGGCGAGGAGGCATTCAACCAGACGCTCTCCGAGCGCCGCGCGGACGGCGTGCGCAACTTCCTGATCGCCGAGAGCGTCGCGCCGCCGCGCATCACCGCCATCGGCTTCGGCGAGTCGGTCCCGGTCGCGGGCAACGACACCGAGGTGGGCCGCCAGCGGAACCGCCGGGTCGAGATCGAGATTCGACCCTACGACGAGGTGCTCCGGGGTGAGCAGACGCAGTAGCGATGACGGGACCGACGCTGCGCGGCGAGTGTTACGTTAGTCGATGAACGGGAAGTTTCGGAGCCGGCTCGTCGCTGCCGCGCTGTTTGCGTGGGGCCTGGGGTCCGTCGCGGGGGCGGAAGATCCCTACGGCGTGCGCATCCAGGTAGACAAGCCCGTGGCCGGAAGCATCGTCCGGGGTCGAACCGACATGGCGCCCCTGTCGGGCGTGGCATCTGCCGATGGCGCGCGCCCCTCGCACTTCGACGTCATGCTCGTGGTCGACGTCTCGGGCTCGACCAAGTACCCGAGCGGCGTCGACGTCGACGGGGATGGCGATATCGGCGAGACGCGCACCGCCCTGATGGCGATGCTGCCGGACGTCGCCAACACCGATCCCGAGGACTCCGTGCTCGCCGCCGAGGCGCAGGCCTCGAACGCGCTGATCGACGGCCTCGCTCCCCAGCGCGTGCGCATCGGAGTGGTGAGCTTCTCGGGCGAGGTGGACCCTGCGACCGGGCGGCGCAAGTCGCCGGACCAGCAGGATGCCTTTCTGGAGCAGCCCCTCACGAACGATTTCACCGCCGTACGCCGCGCGCTCGAGGCGGTGGTGCTACGGGGTGCGAGCGGCGGCACGAACATGCAGGCGGGCCTGACGCTGGCGACTCGCGAGCTCGCGGGTCTCCAGGGGGCTCAGTCCGAGCCGAAGCGCGGCGCGAAGCCCGTGATCCTGCTCCTGACCGACGGCAAGCCGTCGCTCCCCTACGGGCTGGCGAACGCGGAGGACGAGGCGGACATCGAGGCGGTCATCGACGCGGCGCGCGTGGCCAAGACGGCCGGAATCGTCATCAACTCCTACGGACTCGGGCCCGTCGCCATCGACTATCCGATCGCCGCCACCGAGATGGCGCGCGTGACCGGAGGCGTCTACACACCCGTCCGCCGGCCCGGCGACATCGTCTCGCTCCTCTCGGGCGTCACGTTCGCCAACGTCGATGACGTGGTGGCGGTGAACCTGACGCTCGGCGAGATGGCGGGCCCCGACGACGTGCTGCTTCTCCCCGACGGCTCGTTCTCCGGCTTCGTACCCGTGAGCCCGGGCCTGAACCGCATCCGCGTCTCGGCGCTCGCGTCGGACGGCTCGCGCGGATCGGTGGAGCTGGAGTTCGAGTTCAAGCACCAGGATCTGACCGACGCGGAGCTCGAGGCGGAGCTGGAGCGGGTTCGCAGGCGCAACCGGGAGCTGCAGATGCTGATGGAGCGCAAGCGCCAGGAGGAGTTCCGCAAGATCGAGCGCGAGCGCATGCTCGAGATCGAGGTCGAAGACGAGGGGGACCAACCATGAACAAGATCGTCCTGATCGGAATACTGACCCTTGCCTTCGTGGCGCCGCTCGCGGGCGCCATCGCACAAGAGGCCGCGGCTCCCGCAGCGGAGGCGGCGGCCGAGGAGCCGCGGACCCCGGTGGCCGAGCAGGAGGCCGCCGATGACGACCCGCGGACGCTCGGCGACTGGTACGCACTCGGCGGCTGGGTCATGCACGTGATCGTGGGCTGCTCGATCATCAGCCTCACGCTGGTGGTCGAACGCGCCTGGAGCACGCGCCGCAGCGCCGTGATCTCGCGCAAGTTCCTCAAGCAGATGCGCGACCTCTGGAATCGACGCGAGCTCGGCCAGGTCCTCGAGATCTGCCGCCAAAGCGACTCCGCGATCGCGCGCGTCCTGCGCGTGGGCCTGGTCCACCTCGACCAGGGTCTGGCGCAGATGCAGGACGCGATCGAGGCCCAGACCGCTCACGAGACGACGATCCTGCGCCGGAACCTGCCGCTCCTAGCCGCGCTCGGGAACATCGCGACCATGCTCGGCCTGTTCGGGACGGTCCTGGGCATGATCGAGGCGTTCGACCTGATCGCGAAGACCGGAACGGGTGACGCTCGCGTCGTCGCGGCCGGGATCTTCACCGCGCTCGTGACCACTGCGGCCGGGCTCATGGTCGGGATCTCGACGATCGCGGCGCACTCCTTCCTCCGGCGCCGCGTGGACGTGCTCGAGATCGACCTGTCCGAGATCTCGCTGCGCCTGCTCGAGGACCTCGTCGAAGAGAGGTCCTCGGTGGCCGTGCCCTCTGCGGCAGCGGCGGAGGAGGCGAGGGGTCTCGAGCCGGCGGGAGCCTGAAGGTGCGCTGGCGCACGCGCGAGTCCGAGGAGTCCGTTCTCAGCCTCACGCCGCTGATCGACGTCGTGCTGCTGCTCCTGATCTTCTTCGTCGTCACGACGGTCTTCTCGGAGCGCGAGATCGAGCTGCAGCTACCGGAGTCGCAGTCCTCGCAGGTTCCCAAGGAGAAGAAGAAGTTCGTCGTCGAGCTCGGGACCGGAGGCGGGCTCGCCCTGAACGGCAATCTGATCACGATCGAGAACTTCGACAGCGCGATCGAAGAGGCGGCGGCGGTGGGCGAGATCCGGGCCGTCGAGATCCGGGCCGACCGCATGGTGGTCCACGGGCGCGTGGTCGAGGTGCTCGGAATCGTCAAGAAGCACGGCGTCGACAACGTGGGGATCGCGGTCAAGCAGCAGGACGAGTGAGCCCGGAGGGCGGGCGGGAGCCTACTGGAGGAGCAGGTCCGGATCCTCGACCTCTTTGCGGACCAGCTTGCCGTTCTTGTAGAAGGACTTGACGTCGATCACGCCGTCGGCGTTCACGTCCTCCTCCTTGCGGGCGAGCATCGGCTTGGCCTCGTCGCCCCCTTCCTCGTAGAACTCCCAGACGTTGGGCTTCCCGTCGTCGTCGGTGTCCTGCTCGATCCGGATCACCCGGATGCCGTCGGCGGAGTAATACATCCAGACGTCCATCTTGCCGTTCCCGTCGCGGTCCTCGAGCTCCACGACGCGGACCCGATTCTTGTACTCGACGCGGCGGTCGATCCGGCCGTCGTTGTCGGCGTCGTGCTCCTCGCGCGCCAGGTAGCCGTTCTCGAAGGTCCGGAAGCCGTCCCGATTGCCGTCGAAATCGCGGTCGACCTCCTCGCGGGTTCCCCGGCCGTTCTCGTACGAGACCCACCGGTCGGGCACGCCGTCGTGGTTCGAGTCTTCGCTCCGCTCCTTGATCTGCCCGCCCTCGTAGGTGTTGTAGGCGTCGAGCAGGCCGTCGTAGTCCGTGTCCTCGGCGCGGCTCCGGATCTGACCCATCTCGTCGGTCTCGATCTCGATCTCGTTCCGGCCGTCGCGGTCCGCGTCCAGCGTCTTGGTCACGCGGCCGGTCTTCTCGTCGCGCGACACGTCGTAGATCGACTCGGGGATCTGTCGCTCGTAGGGCGTGGTCGGCGCCGCCAGCGGGTCATCCGGGGCCGCGTCGATGCGCTCGCGCTCCTCGGTCTTCACCGAGTCGAGGATCTGCTCCTGCTTGTCGATCTGGCCGAGCAGCTCCTCCTGACGGCGCAGCTGCTCCTCGATCTCGGCTTCCAGCTCGTCCGCCCGCGCCACCTCCTGCTCGATCTCCTCGTCCAGGGCGTCGCTCTCTGCGCCCTCCGGCGGGCCGCCGGAGCCCACGCGCCCGCCGCTGCCCCCGCCGTCAAAGGGGACGTCTCCGGTGATCAGGCCGTAGAGGCTGAACAGGGCGGCACCCGCAGCCGCCCCATAGGCGCCGCCGATCTGGCCGCCGATGACGGTCCCGACGATCATGCCCTCCATCGCGCTCTCGGCGCGCTGCGCGAGCGGACCCTGGGGGTCGGTCTGGGCCTGGGCCCCGGTCGGATCCACCCCACTCCCACCGGGCGCGGAGACCGGGTCCCCGTCCGCCGGGGCGGGGCTCGGAGCGGGCGCAGGCGAACTCGCACACCCCAGGCTGATCGCCAGCGAGGCTGCGATGCCCATTCGGAGGAGGACTCTTCCAGCGCGAGCCATGACCCTTCCCGATCGATCAGAGCGTCTGGAGGCGCCTCTCTCGCCCCGATCTCCCAATCCTATCACGCATTTCCTGAGGGTCCCTACTTCTTCTTCTTGCCCACGGTCTTCCAGAACTCGTTGAAGCCCCGGCAACCGATCCGATCGAACTTCTCCGAGGCGGGGCCCTCGGAGTCACCGTTCAGCTCGACCGGCTTGTTCGAGGTGAGGTCGAAGCGCTGGTCGACCCGGCCGTCGAAGTCGGTGTCTTCGTCCTGCATCGAGGCCTCCCCCGACACGTAGAGGATCCAGACGTCGGCGCGGTGATCCGCGTTCGTGTCCGCCTCGAGGCGGACACGAACGCGGATCACCG
>CAZLBF010000249.1:0-4308 GCA_964557495.1 uncultured Myxococcales bacterium
CCCAGCTACGACGAGATCGTCAAGATGGTCAGCACGAAGCTGCACCACGTGCCGCGCTACCGGCAGCGCGTGCGCTTCGTGCCGCTCGAGCTGGGGCGCCCGCTCTGGGTGGACGATCCGCACTTCAACATCCGCTACCACATCCGGCACACGTCGCTCCCGTCACCCGGCAGTGACGAGCAGCTTCGCAACCTGGTGGGGCGGGTGATGTCGCAGCAGCTCGACCGGGCGAAGCCGCTGTGGGAGATCTGGATCGCGGAGGGGCTCGAGGACGACCGCTGGGCGATCCTCTCGAAGACCCACCACTGCATGGTCGACGGGGTCTCGGGAACCGATCTGCTCACCGTGATCCTGGATCAGAGCCCGAAGCCCAAGCGCGAGAAGGCGAAGAGCTGGGAGCCCGAGGAGCAGCCGTCGAGCGTTCAGCTCTTCCGCAGCGCACTCCAGGAGCGGCTCGTGAGTCCGTACGAGATCGCGCGGTCGCTGCGCTCGGCGGTGCGAGGCCCGCGTCGCCTGATGGAGCAGGTGCGAGAGGTCGGTAGCGGCCTCAGCACGTTCCGGAGCATGGCGCAGTCGACGTCGGAGACGGCCCTCAACGGTCCGATCGGTCCGCACCGGCGCTGGAACTGGGCGAAGACGACGCTCGACGAGATCCGCTCGATCCGCAAGGTGCACGGCGGAACCGTCAACGACGTGGTCCTGGCGGTCATCACGCGCGGGTTCCGAGACCTGCTGCAGTCGCGCGGCGAGCCGGTGGCCGACCGCGTGGTGCGCACGCTCGTGCCCGTGTCGGTCCGCAAGGAGGACGAGAAGGGGACCTACAACAACCGCGTCTCGGTCATGTTCGCGGAGCTTCCGGTCGGGATCGAGGACCCGCTCGAACGGCTCGCCTCGATCCGCGAGCAGCTGAACCTGCTCAAGGAGCGGAAGCAGGCGGTCGCCGCAGAGGTACTCACCTCGATGTCCGGCTTCGCTCCACCCATGCTCCTGGCGCTGGCGGCGCGAGTCGGTACCCGCCTCCCGCAGCAGACCGTGCAGACGGTCACGACGAACGTACCGGGCCCGCAGCAGCCCCTGTATGCGGCGGGCCGGCGCATGTTGAGCGCCATGCCATACGTGCCGCTCTCGGGCACGGTTCGGATCGGGGTCGCGATCTTCTCCTACGCGGGTCAGCTCAACTTCGGAGTCACCGCCGACTACGAGACCGCGCCCGACATCGAGATCCTCTGCGCCGGCATCGAAGAGGGAATCCGGGAGCTCTTGCAGAAGACGTGAGGCCCTCTACTCGAGGAGGGCGAGTAGCTCGTCGCGCGTGACCGAGGTCGCGCGGTCGGCCTCGCCGAGCGCGGTCTCCGCCAGCTCCCGCTTGCGCGCCTGGAGCAGCAGGATCCGCTCCTCGACCGTGTCGCGCGCGACCAGGCGGTAGACCGACACCGGGCGGTCCTGGCCGATCCGATGCGTCCGATCCGCCGCCTGGTCCTCGACGGCGGGGTTCCACCAGGGGTCGAGCAGGAACACGTGGTCCGCGGCGGTCAGGTTCAAGCCGGTCCCGCCCGCGCGAAGCGAGATCAGCAACAGCGGTGGCCCGCCGGCATCCTGGAATCCCTCGACGACGCTGCTGCGGTCCCGCGTGCTCCCGTCCAGGCGCAGGAAGGGAATCCCTGCGGCTCTGAGGTGCGGCTCGACCAGGTCGAGCAGCGAGGTCCACTGCGAGAAGACCAGCGCCTTGTGGCGCTCCGCGACGACCTCGTCGAGTGCCTCGAGAAGAACTTCAACTTTGGAGGAGACCTCGGCGCTCTGTCCGGGAACGAGCGATGGGTGGCACGCCGCCTGGCGGAGCCGGAGGAGCACCTCGAGGGCCTCGAGAACGCTGCCCCCCGCCCGCAGCCGCGCGACGACGTCCTCGCGGCTGGCGGCTCGAACCGCGTCGTAGACGGCGCGTTCGGAGGGCGCCAGCTCGCAGTGCAGCACCCCCTCGGTGCGAGGCGGAAGCTCGGGTGCGACCTCCTGCTTCAGCCGACGCAGCACGAAGGGCCGGATGCGCTCGCGCAGGAGCGCCGCCGCTCCGGCCTCGCCCTCCAGGATCGGGCGCACGTAGCGCCTGCGGAAGTCATCCTGGCTGCCGAGCAGGGCCGGGTTCGAGAAGTGGAGCTGGCTCCAGAGCTCCTCGAGCCGGTTCTCGATCGGGGTTCCCGTGAGCGTGAGCCGGAAGTCGGCGCGGAGCGCGTACGCGGCGCGCGCCGACTGGCTGCCCGGGTTCTTGATCGCCTGCGCCTCATCGAGGATCGCCGTGTCCCACTTCTCCCGCAGCAGGCGCTCGGCATCGAGACGGAGCAGGGCGTAGGTGGTGAGCGTGACGGCGGCCTGCGGATCGAGCTCGCGCTTCGGACCGTGGTAGACCGCACAGCTCAGGCCGGGCCGGAAGCGGCGGATCTCGTCGGCCCACACGTAGAGGACGCTGGTGGGGCAGACGACCAGCGTGCGGCCCCGCACCGCACACAGGGCCTGGATCGTCTTGCCCAGCCCCATGTCGTCGGCGAGGAGCGCCCCCAGACCGGCGTCGCGCAGGAACTCGAGCCAGCTCACCCCGAGGCGCTGGTACGGGCGAAGCTCCGCAGCGAGATCCCCGGGAAGCTCGGTCTCCGGGAGCCCGTCGAACCCTTCGAGTAACGCTCGAAGTCTGTCCAGCCCCGCGGGCGGCGGCTCGCCGAGCTCCTCGCAGAGCTTCGCCAGGTCGGGGAGTGCGCAGGTCGGCAGCCCACCGCTGTCGCCGCGCGCCGCGACCAGGTCTGCGACCCGCGCCGCGTGCTGCTTCAGCCAGGCGTCTGGGGGCGTCGCGAAGCCTCCGTCGAGCAGCGGCACGAGCGGCTGGCTCGCACTCCAGGCGCGCAGCACCGCGGCCGGATCCGCGCGCCGCCGCGCACCCTTGTGGCTCGCCTCGAAGGCGAGATCGAAGTGGTCGGGATCGAGATCGAGGCGCGGCTCGAGTGTCCCCGCGTCGAAGAACTGCTCGTGGTCGCGGCCGACCAGCTCCGCGTCGAACCCCTTCAGGCGTTCGTTCAGCTCGATCGCCTCGCCGGCGGAGAGCGTTGCGGCCCACCCGGGAGTCAGCTCGAGCTCCCGCCGCAGCTGGATGATCAGCCGCCGCTCGGCCGCCTCGTCCCGGAGCGGCACGGCGCCGGACAGATGCACGAGCCTCTCACCGTCGACGCGCGAGTTCGGCCCGGCACCGTAGACGACGGCGGGCAGGACGCGAAGCCCGTCGCCGCGCCGTTCGACCTCGATGCGCAGCCGGGGCGGGCCGACCTGCGTGTTGGGGAGCCGCTTGGTTCGGACGTCCACGCGCAGCCGCTCCGACAGGGAAGGGAGCACCTCCGACACCAGCCGGCTCACCTCCTCTGGAGCGAAGTAGCGGCCGTCGAGCAGCTCTCGCTGCTCCCGGTGCGAGAGCCGCGCCTGCCCGCTCGGGCGCAGGACGTCTCCACACAGCGCGAGCCCACTCCGGAACATCTCGGTCACCGCCGGATCCCGGCGCAGCCGGAGCTCGAAGCCATCGCCCCGGTCGCGCAGCACGGCGATGGGCAGGACCTCTTCGCTCGACGTGCTGATGCTCTGGTCGCCCAGCCTCACGTCTTCACAGCCGGCCAGGGCGTGGAGGAGATTGGAGAGGATCGGGCGGGGGATCGGGCCCCGAAGCCGGTGACCCAGCACCTCCTCGACCGCGAGGTCGGCCGCCCCGGCGATGAACTCCGGGCCGTCCACCCGACCCGACGAGATGGCGGCGAGCGAGGAGCGCAGGGGCACCTCGCGATCTCCCGTCACGATCGAGCGCGAGAACTCGAGTGCCTTGCCGTCGCGCGTGAAGCGGTAGCCGACCCGGCCCGGTGCGGTCTCGGCGCCCGGCAGCGCCGCGCCGCTCTCCGCCGCGCGGCGCAGCGAGATCACCGCGGCGGCGACGTGGTCGCACGGGTCTTCGGGGCTCGAGCAGTCGCAGTCCCACTCGCCGTCCTCCGGGTAGAGGCGCACGGTGGGCGCGACGAGACCGCCCTGCGTCGAGACCCGGAGCACGACCTCGCTGGCATCCGACCCGATGCCGACGACTGCGTCGCGCCGCGCGATCTCCACGCCGCGGGACCAGATTCCCGGGGGACACGCGCGGCGGATGTTCTCGAAGAGGGTCTGCATGCGTGGGAGGTGGGGCAGGGCATCCTAGTGGAGGGGTTCGACCTTTGCCATCGGCTCCGGCCGCCATAGACTCGCGCCCATGAGAGCAAACGCCGGCCCGGCGTCCCGGGCGATCTGGAGGGA
>CAZLBF010000250.1:0-10242 GCA_964557495.1 uncultured Myxococcales bacterium
CAAGCGCCGCGGCAGCGGCGCGCGCAGCGAGGCGCAGCCGAGCGAAGCCCGGCAGGCGGGCTCTGCCCGCCGATACCCGGCAGGAAGAGCAAGCGCCGCGGCAGCGGCGCGCGCAGCGAGGCGCAGCCGAGCGAAGCCCGGCAGGCGGGCTCTGCCCGCCGATACCCGGCAAGAACCCCCTCAAGGGCCGGCTCGGGTGGGCCGAACCATCCGTAGCAGTCCACGTTCAGGCGGAGAGCCCTCGCCATGCACAAGCGGATCCTGGTGGTCGACGATGACCGCCTCATTCGCGAAATGACGCGTGATGTCCTCGTCGAGGACGGGCTCCAGGTGAGCGTCGTGGCCTCGGGGGGCGAGGCGATGGCCCAGATCTCCGACCAGGGCCCCTTCGACGTCGTCGTGACCGACCTGTCCATGCGCGAGATGGACGGCCTCGAGCTGCTGGAGCGCATCAAGCGCGCCTCGCCCGGGACCGACGTCATCATCTTCACCGCCTACGCCTCGCTGGAGAGCGCGCTCGAGGCCCTGCGGCTGGGCGCCTCCGACTACCTGCGCAAGCCGGCCAAGCCGCAGGAGATCCTCTACAGCGTCAAGCGCACCATGCTCCGGCGGCGGATCGTCGAGGAGAACGAGACGCTGCGCGGCTGCCTCCACGCCCTGGAGTCCTCGCGGGTCCTGACCTCCTGCCTCGAGACGGCCGACGTCTTGCCGCTCTCGCTCGACCTCCAGCTGCGCCTGCTTCAGCGCTCTCGCGCGGTGGGCCGGCTCGTCGGCGTCGCCCCGCGGCACCCCGAAGAGCTCTACGTGCGCGGCTTCTCGGACGAGGCCGCCCGCACGATCCGGGAGCGGATCCAGCAGGGCAAGATCTTCGACCCCTCCGGCCTCGACGTGGCGGGGAGCTCGGCGGTCGTGGAGCCCGGCGAGGAGCTGACCTCGCTCGGGATCCGGGACGCGGAGGTGCTGGCCCTGCCGCTCCGGCTCGACGACCGCATCGTCGGAGCCCTGTGGATCCTCTCGGACGGAAAGCTCTTCCGGCCCGACGAGGTCCGGCGCGCCGAGCTGCTGATCGCCCAGTCGGAGGTCTCGCTCGTGAACGCGGAGCGCTTCCTCCAGGCCCGCGAGAAGGCCTTCGTCGACGACGTCACCGATCTCTACAACGCCCGCTACCTGATGTCTTCACTCGACCGCGAAGTCAGCCGAGCCGAGCGCCAGAACCTCGACCTCTCGGTCGTATTCCTCGACCTCGACCGGTTCAAGCGGGTCAACGACGAGTACGGGCACCTGGTCGGCTCGCAGGTGCTGCGCGAGCTCGGCGTCCTGCTGGAGAACTCCGTCCGCAGCATCGACACCGTGGCGCGCTACGGCGGCGACGAGTTCACCGTGGTGCTCGTCGACACCGGGCTCGAGGGGGCGATGCAGGTGGCGGAGCGCATCCGGCACACCGTGGAGGCAACCTCCTTCGGCGCCGAGCGCGGCCTCGATCTGCGGCTCACCGCCAGTCTGGGCGTCGCCGCCTTTCCCACTCACGGCGTCACCCGCGAGAGCCTCCTCGATCAGTCCGACAAGGCGATGTATCGCGGCAAGTCGCTGGGTCGGAACCGGGTCTGCTCGGCGGGAGAGCTGGACGGAGATTCCCGGACCAGCCCCTCGCCCGGCGTCTGACGCCACCGCGCGGGCGAGGCCTTTGACCCTGCTCCTCGGGGTTGGTAGCCTCCCGCGCGTCTCGGCGCGTGACCGGTGGTTCACGCACCCGCGCATACCGCGCGCGACCTCGCGCGTTGCGATCTGCCAAGTCAGGGAAAGAAATCGGTGACGCGTCTGGATGCACAGGGGAGTCTGCGTCCCACCCACAGCTGCGGCGCGCTGCGCCCCGACCGCGTCGGAGCCGACGTGGTGCTGTGCGGCTGGGTGCACCGGCGGCGCGACCACGGCGGCGTGATCTTCGTGGACCTGCGCGACCGCGATGGGCTCACCCAGGTCGTCTTCAAGCCCGACTCGGCGCCGCAGGCGCACGAGCGGGCACAGGCGCTCCGCAACGAGTGGGTCCTGCTGGTCGTGGGCCGCGTGGAGGCGCGCGAGCCGGATGCCGTGAACCCGAAGCTCCCGACCGGAGGGGTCGAGGTGCTCGCGAGCGAGCTCCGCATCCTGAACACGGCCACGGCTCCACCGTTCCCCGTCGACGACGAGGCCGAGATCGACGACGAGGTGCGGCTGCGCAACCGCATCCACGATCTCCGGCGCCCGGTCATGCAGCGGCGGCTCGAGGTCCGGCACCGGCTGCTGCAGTCGACGCGCACTGCCTGCGTCGAGCTCGGCCTGCTGGAGATCGAGACGCCGAACCTGACGCGCGCCACGCCGGAGGGGGCGCGGGACTTCCTGGTTCCGAGCCGGATTCAACCGGGGAGCTTCTACGCATTGCCCCAGTCGCCCCAGATCATGAAGCAGCTGCTCATGATCGCCGGCTTCGGCGGCTACTTCCAGATCGCACGCTGCTTCCGGGACGAGGATCAGCGCGCCGATCGTCAGCTCGAGTTCACGCAGATCGATCTGGAGATGGCGTTCGTGCGCGTCGAGGACGTGCTCGACGTGCTCGAGAAGATCACGCTCCGGACCTTCCGGGACGTCCTCGGAGTGGAGCTCGAGCACCCGTTCCCGCGGCTCACCTACGCGGACGCGATGGCGCGCTTCGGCAACGATCGGCCCGACACGCGCATCCAGCTCGAGCTGGTCGACCTCTCCGACATCGCCGCCGAGAGCGGCTTCAAGGTGTTCGCCGAGGTCGTGGCCAAAGGGGGAGTCGTGCGCGCGCTGCCGATTCCCGACGGCCGGCAGGTCACGCGCGGCGAGCTCGACCGGCTCGAGGGCCGGGTCCAGGACTGGGGCGCGAAGGGGCTCGCCTGGGTACGCATCGCGGAGGACGGAGCCTGGCAGTCCCCGATCGCGAAGTTCCTCTCCGACCAGGACAAGGCGCGCATCGCGGAACGGGCCGGGCTCGAGCCCGGGCACCTGATCCTGTTCGTGGCCGATCGCGAGGCGCTGGTCTGCGACGTCCTGAGTCGGCTCCGCATCGAGCTCGGCGGGCGCCTGGAACGCTACGACGGCCGCGAGTGGGATCCGCTCTTCGTCGTGGAGTTCCCGGTCTTCGAGGTCGACCAGGACGGCCGCTTCGGATACATGCACATGCCCTTCGTGGCGCCCGTGGACGAGGACGTGGAGAAGCTGCGGACCGACCCGGCCTCCGTGCGGGGGACGCACTACGATCTGGTCCTGAACGGAGTCGAGCTGGGCTCCGGCAGCCTGCGGAACCATCGCTCCGACCTGCAGATCGAGATATTCAAGGTGCTCGGCTACCCCGAGGACGAGTGCCGGAGGCGCTTCGGCTTCATGCTCGACGCACTGGACATGGGCGCGCCGCCACATGGCGGCTTCGCGTTCGGCTTCGACCGGCTCTGCCTGTTGATGGCTGGGGGGCAGAGCCTGCGGGACGTGATCGCGTTCCCCAAGACCCAGCGCGGCCAGGACCTGTTCATGCAGTCGCCGAGCCGCGTCGACGCAGACCAGCTTCGCGAGCTGGGCCTGCGGCTTCGAAAAGAGGTCTCTGCCGAGGAGGACTGATGTCCGCCTTCACGCTGCTTCTCGTCGCCGGGCTGCTCGGCGCGTCGGAGGCTCCCGAGACCATCGAGTACGTCGTCCAGCGCGGCGAGACCCTCTGGTCGATCGCGGCCCAGCAGGAGGTCTACGGCGACCCCTACCTCTGGGTGCTGATCTACAAGTTCAACCGGGACCAGATCAAGGACCCCTCGCGGATCTACCCCAACCAGCGCCTCCAGATTCCGGTCGGACTCGATGCCGAGGCGCGCAGCTCGGCTCGGCTCGAGGCCGGGGCTCCCGCGGCCGCTCGAGAAAGGGCCCCTTGAGGATCCGGGCGGCGGTGGCCTGGGAGGCCGCGAAGCCGCTCGAGATCGAGGAGATCGATCTCGACGGCCCCGGCACGGGAGAGGTCCTGGTTCGGCTCGCCGCCACGGGCGTGTGTCACACCGATGCCTACACGCTGAGCGGCAGGGACCCCGAGGGGCTCTTCCCGGTCGTGCTCGGCCACGAAGGGGCCGGGGTGGTCGAGGAGGTCGGGGCCGGAGTTCGCTCGCTCGGCCCGGGGGATCACGTTATCCCGCTCTACATCCCCGAGTGCGGAAAGTGCAAGTACTGCCTGTCGGGGAAGACGAACCTGTGTGTAACGCTGCGCGCCACCCAGGGACGCGGGGTGATGCCCGACGGCACGAGCCGCCTGTCACAGGGAGGGCTGCCGATCCACCACTACATGGGGACGTCGACCTTCGCCGAGTACACCGTGGTGCCGGAGATCGCCCTGGCGAAGATCCGCCGCGACGCGCCGCTCGAGAAGGTCTGCCTGCTCGGCTGTGGCGTCACGACGGGGATCGGCGCGGTGCGGAACACCGCGAAGGACGAGGCCGGCTCGAGCGTCGCGGTCTTCGGACTCGGCGGCATCGGTCTCTCGGTGGTGCAGGGTGCGGTGATGGCCGGCGCGGAGCGGATCTTCGCGATCGACGTCAACCCGAAGAAGTTCGAGCTCGCGACGCAGCTCGGGGCGACCGACACGGTCGACCCGAGTCAGGTGGACGACGTTGTGGAGTTTGTGGTCGATGCCACGGGGGGCGGCGTCGACTACTCGTTCGAGTGCATCGGCAACGTCGAGGTCATGGGCCAGGCGCTCGCCTGCACGGCGCGCGGCTGGGGCCAGGCCGTGGTCATCGGGGTCGCCGGCGCGGGCGAGGAGGTCCGAGCGCGACCGTTCTTGCTCGTCACCGGGCGGCGCTGGCTGGGCACCGCCTTCGGCGGCACGAAGGGTCGGACCGAGCTGCCGGGGCTGGTCGACGGCTACATGGAGGGCCGCATCAAGATCGACGAGATGATCACGGCCACGCTGCCGCTCGAGGAGATCAACCGCGCCTTCGACCTAATGCACCAAGGCGACGCCATCCGCTCCATCATCGACCTATCCTGATCCCCCGGGTCGCACCCTCTGCAGACCGCCGACGGGCGGTGCAGGGTCGACCGACTCGAGCCAGGAAGGCGCCCTACGGTCCTCCGACGGGCACTCGAGTCTGCGAGGAACGGTTCGTTCGGAACCCGGGTGCCTGTAGCGAGAGGTAGTGGGTGCCCGGCGGAGGACCGTAGGACGCCGGACCAAGATGCACGGGGAAGTGGGAGACGCTGACGTGGAGCCCTAGATTTGCATGGTGCGCCAGTGGCCGGCTCGGAAGCGGAGGACGAAGGCGACGCACAGGCAGAGTACGAAGCCGAGCTCGGCCAGCCATGCGCCGAACACGCCTCCCTCGAGGAGGATGGCGGCCACGTAGAGGAGCGGCAGGCGCAGGAGCCAGGCGAGTGACGCGGAGACGACGAAGGACCAACGGGTGTCGCCGGCTCCGCGCAGCGAGCCGCCGGTGATGATCGCGATGGCGTCGATCAGCTGGAAGAAGGCGCCGAGCGCCAGGAGCGGCCTGCCGAGCGCCAGCACCTCGGTGTCTCGGGAGAAGATGCCGAGCAGCAGCTCCGGGATCGAGACGAAGAGCAGCGCGATAATCGCGGCGAGCACGAAGCCGAGCTTCAGCGCGGAGCGATAGCTTCGCTCCGCGGCCGGCAGGTCTCCCGAGCCGATGTACTGGCCGACGAGGGTCGACGCGGCGACCGAGATCGCGACCGCCTGCATGAACGACAGCGAGAGGAGCTGGAGCATCGCCTGGCTCGCCGCCATCGAGGCGTCGCCCATGCGCGCGACGATCGACGAGAAGATCGCGAAGGCGATCATGTCGAGCACCCACTGCCCCCCCACCGGCGCGCCCGTCCAGAGGAAGCGGCGCGTGGCGCGCAGCTCGGCGCGGACCGGCGCCGTTCGGTAGCGGCTTCGAAGCTTGCGCCGCAGCAGGAACAGCGTCATGAGCCCGACGTTGAGCCAGGTCGCGAGCGTCATGGCGGTCCCCGCGCCGAACACGCCCCACTGGGGCAGGCCGAGCTCGCCAAAGATAAGGCCGTAGGCGATCACGACGTTAGCCACGTTGGCCACGATCGCGGCGAAGAGCGGTGTGCGCGTGTCGCCGATGCCGCGGAAGAAGCTGACGATCGCGAAGCTGATCACGCTGGCCGGAGCCGCGGGGATCCTGGCGTAGGCGTACTGGATCGCGTTCTCCTGGAGGCCCGGCGAAGCCCCGATCCAGCCGACCAGGGTCGGGAACCAGAGCCAGACCGCGGCGCACCAGAGCAGGATGCCGGGTACCAGGACGTAGAGCGAGTGCCACACCCAGGGGCCGCAGTCGCGCAGCTCGTCCGCGCCGAAGTGGCGGGCGACGAACACCTGGACTCCGCTCGCGGTCCCGATGAAGGGCACGAACAGCGTCCACATCCAGATGCCGGCGAAGCCGATCGCCCCGAGCTCGGTCGCGCCGAGGCGGCCGACCATCGCCGAGTCGACGACCTGCATGAGCGTCTCGGAGAGCGTCTGCAAGACGACCGGATAGGCGAGCAGCCCGACCTCGCGCACGCCGCCGGGCCGGGCCGGTCTCCGCTGGGGCGCTACCTGGGTCGGCACCGACATGGACGCGTTCCAGATCGCGGGGTCAGGAGTACACCGCTCGGCTAGAGCAGCGTCGGCCGGGTCGACGGAAGGAGGGCGAGAGCGGCCGGCGATTGCGCGATCACGAGAGCACCTCCTCGATGTCGCTCAGAAGCTCTGTCGCGGCGTGCTCGAGCCCGAGGTAGCGCTCGACGATGCGCCCCTCGGGATCGATCAGGAAGGTCGCCACCAGGTGGTCGATGCTGCCGTCTGCCTGGCGGATCGTGCCGAGGTGGTAGCGGCGCAGGACCTCCTCCACGTCGGGCACCTCGCCGGTCAGGAACGACCACGTCGAGAGGTCGGCTCCGCGGGTCTCGGCGTACTCCCGCAGCCGCTCCGGCGTGTCGTACAGCGGGTCCACCGAGATCGACACGAAGTGGATCCGCGAGGCCAGAGCGGTCGGGAGCTTGCGCTGCACGCCCACGTGGGCCGTCGTGAGAATCGGACAGGGGCCGGTGCAGCGCGTGAACACGAAGTCGAGCAGCACCGCCCGGCCCCGCAGGTCCGAGAGGGACAGCGGCTCCCCGCGCTGGTCGACGAGCCGGAAGTCGAACGCGTCCTCCGGGGGAGCCGGCGCGATCGAGCCGGTCTCGCCGGCGGCGCCCGGCTCCACCACCTCGAGTGCGGTGATGCGGAGCCGCGTCCCGCGCCGCTCGAGGGTGAACTGCACCCGCGCGCCCACGGTCACGCCCTCGAGAAGCTCGGCCGACGCGACGTCGAAGCTCATGGTCATGGCCGGCATGAAGCCGGGGATCTCCTCGTGCGCGATCTTGACCTGGCGCACCGCGGCGTCGACCCCGCGCACCTCGCCGGCGACCTCGTACACCTCTTCCGTGGCGGCCTGGCAGGCGGAGACGAGAGCCGCTAGCCCGAGCACCAGGCCGATTCCGAGGCGAACGTGCGGGCGCAGGCTGGAGGGGAGCATGGCCCGAGCATAGCCCCCCGCCGGTCAGTAGCCCAGGACGCGCTCCGTCAGCAGCTCCGGCACGCGTTCGATCGCGACGCGCTCCTGCTCGGTCGTGTCGCGATCCCGCACCGTCACCTGGTGGTCCTGCTCGGAGTCGAAGTCGTAGGTGACGCAGTAGGGAGTTCCGATCTCGTCCTGGCGGCGGTAGCGACGACCGATGCTGCCCGAGGCGTCCCAGTCCACCGCGAAGCGCTTGCGCAGGTCGGCGATCAGTCGCTCGGCCGGCTCGGCGAGCTTCTTGGACAGCGGGAGGACCGCCGCCTTGTTCGGTGCGATGCGCGGGTGGAAGCGCATCAGGGTGCGCGACTCGCCCCCCACCTCGTCCACGGTGTACGCCGACGAGAGCAGCACGAGCATGCAGCGATCGACGCCGATCGACGTCTCGATCACGTACGGGGTGTAGCGCTCCTTGGTGTCGGGGTTGGTGTAGGCCATGTCCTTGCCCGAGTGCTCGGTGTGCGCGCGCAGGTCGTAGTCTCCGCGGTGGTGGATCCCCTCGAACTCGCTCCAGCCGAACGGGAACTCGAACTCGATGTCGTATGCGGCCTGCGCGTAATGGGCGCGTTCGTCCTGCCCGTGCTCGTGCCAGCGGAGCTTCTCCTCGGGGATGCCGAGGCTCAGGTGCCAGCTCCAGCGGAACTCGCGGAAGTGCTCGAACCACTCCATGGCAGTGCTGGGCTCGGCGAAGAACTCGAGCTCCATCTGCTCGAACTCTCGCGAGCGGAAGATGAAGTTGCGCGGGTTGATCTCGTTCCGGAACGCCTTTCCGATCTGGGCGATCCCGAACGGCGGGCGCTGCCGCGCCGACTGCATGACGCGCCTGAAGTCGAGGAAGATCGACTGACAGGTCTCGGCCCTCAGGTAGGCGAGCGACGACGAGTCCTCGGTCGCGCCGATGTGAGTCTTCAGCATCAGGTTGAACTGGCGCGGCTCGGTCAGGTCGTGCCTTCCGTCCTCCGCCTCGGCGCACTTGTCGTCCGCTTCGACCTGGTCCGCCCGGAAGCGCTTCTTGCAGACCCGGCAGTCGACCATCGGGTCGTGGAAGTTGGCCACGTGACCCGAGGCGACCCAGGTCTCGGGATTCGCGATGATCGACGAGTCGAGCCCGACGATGTCGGAGCGCTCCCGGACCATGCTCTGCCACCAGGCGGCCTTCACGTTGTTGCGCAGCTCGACGCCGAGCGGACCGTAGTCCCAGAAGCCGTTGATGCCGCCGTAGATCTCGCTCGAGGGGTAGATGAACCCGCGGTTCGTGCAGAGCGCCACCAGCTTGTCCATGTCGACCATTCGGATTCTCCCAGAGCGGTCCGCCAGCGGGCGGGGAGCGGCGAATATCCGGATCGGCCCGGGGGGTGTCAACCGGGCTGCTAATCTGTGGCGCCCATGCGCGCGATGGTTCTCGAGGCGCCCGGACCCATCGATCGGGATCCGCTCCAACTCACGGAGCTTGCCGACCCCGCGCCCGGACCTCGCGACATCGTGGTCGAGGTCGCCGTCTGCGGCATCTGCCGCACCGATCTGCACGTGATCGAGGCCGAGCTCGAGCCCGTACGCGACCGGGTCGTCCCGGGGCACCAGGCGGTCGGCCGGGTGGTGCGCCGGGGAGCGGAGGCGCGTCGCTTCGCGGAGGGGGATCGCGTCGGCGTCGCGTGGCTTCACGCCTCCTGCGGAGCGTGCCCGTACTGCTTGGAGGGGGCGGAGAACCTCTGCCTCGCCCCGGTCTTCACCGGCTGGCACGTGGACGGCGGCTACGCCGAGCGGATCCGCGTGCCGGAGGCCTTCGCATATGCGATTCCCGAGGTCTTCTCGGATGCGGACGCCGCGCCGCTCCTGTGTGCCGGCATCATCGGCTACCGGGCGCTGCGCCGCTCGGGCATCCGGCCCGGGGGGAAGCTGGGTCTGTACGGCTTCGGATCGTCGGCGCACATCGCGCTCCAGGTGGCGCAGCACCGCGGCTGCGAGGTGTACGTCTCGACGCGCGACGAGCGGCACCGGCGGCTCGCGCGGGAGCTGGGCGCCCGCTGGGCGGGAGGGGCCGACGCCGCGCCCCCGGTCGAGCTGGATGCCGCGATCCTGTTCGCACCGGTGGGTCACCTCGTCCCGCCGGCGCTCCGAGCCCTCCGGCGCGGCGGAACGCTCGCCTGCGCCGGGATCTACATGACCGACATCCCGGGCATCGACTACGCCCGCGAGCTGTTCCTGGAGCGGACGCTGACGAGCGTCACGGCCAGCACGCGCGCCGACGGAGAGGAGCTGCTGGCGGTCGCGTCCGAGATCCCGATCCGTCCCCGAACCACGCGCTTCCGCCTGGAGCAGGCCAACGAGGCGCTGAAGCGCCTCAAGCACGACGCGATCGAGGGCTCCGGCGTGCTCGAGATCGGCTAGAGGAGCTCCCGTATGCGGGTACAGGTCGGCGACGTCAGGCTGTTCTTCGACGTGGAGGGGGCGAAGCTCGTGCCCGACGGGCCCGTGATGCGCGAGCGGCCGACGCTCATCCTGCTGCACGGTGGGCCGGGGTTCGATCCCTCCGGCTTCAAGCCGCTCTTCTCGGAGCTCGCGGATGCCGTGCAGCTCGTCTACCTCGACCACCGGGGGAACGGCCGCAGCGACCGGGGCGCCCGGGACCGCTGGACCCTCGACCGCT
>CAZLBF010000251.1:0-25659 GCA_964557495.1 uncultured Myxococcales bacterium
CTGATCGTGCCCGGAACCCTCGGAATCATCACCGATGTGGCGGGTCTGCTCGTGATCCTCGTGACGACGATCCCGCAGATGCGAAATCTCGGCCTGTTCGGCGCGTTCTGGGTCGCGGCGATCGTCTTCACGGTCGAGCTCGTGCACCCGATCCTGATCTGCTACCTGCCCGCGCCCGCCGACTCCCGGCACTACGTCCCCCACTTCATGATCCGCATCACGGCGTTCCTCGGTCGCCTCGCGACCCACCGCGTCGGCAAGTGGGCCATCGCCGGTTCGACGCTCGGGATCCTTGCGGTCTCGAGCTACCTCACCTTCAGCTACGCGACGATCGGCGAGGCGAGTGCCGGCTCGCCGCTCTTCTGGCCCGACCATCCCTTCAACGTCGCCACGCAGAGGATCACCGACCGCTTCGGCGGCGCCGACACGCTGATCATCTACGCCGACGGAGACCGCAACCACGCCAGCACCGACGAGGCCACCCTCTGGCACATGACGCAGCTCGAGCGAAAGCTGCGAAACGAGTCGGGGGCTCGAAGCGCGCTCTCCCTCGCGCCGCTGGTGCGGCTGGTCAACCAGCAGCTGCACTACGGGGATCCCAAGTTCGCGACGATTCCGTCCGGCGGGCTGGTCCGGGGACTGCTCTTCCGGATTCGAACCAACAGCCCGCCGGGCACGCTGGATCAGCTCCTGACCCCCGACGGGCGCGCCGCCAGCGTCACGGTCTTCTACGCCGACCACAAGGGGGACACGATCCGGGGCGCGATTCGGGTCGCCGAGGATTTCATCGAGGCGAACCCGATCGGCGAGATCTCGGTGCGCCTGGACGAGAACCGCGCGGCCCCCGGCGCGCCGCTCCGCGACCCCGACCGCTGGAAGGACGCGCTCTACTACATGATCGGCCCGCTGCTCCCGCCCCGCGCGCACACGCTCAACGTGCGCATCCGCAACGGCGACGGGTACCAGCCCGCGCCGGTGATGGCGGCCGCGCAGGCGGGCCCGCCGGAGTGGATCGAGGAGTTCCGCGAGGCCGCGATGGCCCGCTACGCGGAGGAGCGGGAATCCCTGCGGCCCAACGAGATCTTCACCTGGCCGGAGCGGCTCGCGGACTGGGACGTCGCGGACGTCGACCAGTGGTGGGACGACCCGGACCTCGGCGTGCGCGCTGTGTCGGTGCACACCCGCGATCTGCTGGTGCAGGATCTCAAGGCCGTCAACGTGACGACGGACTTCCAGCCCACGCTCTCGTGGACGCGCGGCGTGCAGTTCGTGATGGCGGGGGGGCTGATGGGGATCCTCGCGGCGGTGAACGACGAGGTGGAGCGGAGCCATGTGGCGAACATCTCCCTGATCCTGGCGGTGATCTTCGTGCTCCACTCGCTCACCTACTGGTCGATCACCAGCGGCGGGATCCTGCTGCTCCAGCTCGCGACGGCGACGGCGATCTCGCTCGCTTACATGGCGGTGAAGGGCGTGGGGCTCAACATCAACACGCTGCCGGTCCAGGCGGTCGGGGTCGGGATCGGCGTGGACTACGCGATCTACATCGTGGACCGGATCCGCCAGGAGGTCGCGGCCACCGGCGGCGACATCGACGCGGCGATTCGGCGCGCGATCCGGACCACCGGCATGGCGGTCACCTTCACCGCGACGACGGTCGTGGGCGGCATCTTCTTCTGGATCTTCTCGAGCCTGCGCTTCCAGGCGGAGATGGCGCAGCTTCTGATCATCCTGATGGTGATCAACATGATCGGCGCGATGACGATCGTCCCGGCGTTCTACTCGATCCTCCGGCCGAAGGTGGCCTCGCGGCTGCTGAGTCCGGCTCCGAGCCGCGCCCGGCCGACGACGGCGGTATCCTAACCTCCTCGCGATCATCCCGATCCAATCACGGGGGCCCTCGAGCATGGCGGACTACGACTACGACCTCTTCACGATCGGTGCGGGCTCGGGGGGCGTGCGCGCCAGCCGCGTCTCGGCGGAGTTCGGCGCGCGGGTCGCGGTTGCCGAGGAGCGCTACCTCGGTGGAACCTGCGTGAACGCCGGCTGTATCCCGAAGAAGCTGCTGGTCTACGCCTCGCACTACGGCTCGGACTTCGAAGACTGCGCGGCCTACGGCTGGACGCTGGGAGCCCGGAGCTTCGACTGGGCGACGCTGATCGAGAACAAGGACCGCGAGATCGAGCGGCTGAATGGCGTGTACGCGAGGCTCCTCGACGCCGCGGGCGTCGAGCGGATCGAGGGACGGGCGCACATCGTCGACCCGCACACGGTCGCCGTCGGGGAGCGCCGCTTGACGGCGGCGAACATCCTGGTCGCGACCGGGAGCTGGCCGAACGTTCCGGACGTCCCCGGGGTCGAGCACGCGATCACCTCGAACGAGGCCTTCCACCTGAAGTCGCTCCCCGAGCGGGTGGCGGTCGTGGGTGGCGGCTACATCGCGGTGGAGTTCGCCGGCATCTTCCACGGGCTCGGCGCAGAGACGGTCCAGCTGTATCGCGGCCCGCTCTTCCTGCGCGGCTTCGACGATGACGTGCGCGCGGCGCTCGCCGAGGAGATGCGCAAGCGGGGCATCGACCTGCGCTTCGAGGCGACGGTCGAGAAGATCGAGAAGACCGGAGCCGGTCTCGTCGCCACGCTGAACGACCGCTCCGCGGTCGAGGTCGACCAGATCCTGTACGCGACCGGGCGGCTGCCCCTGACCGGGGACCTGGGACTGGAGGCGGCGGGCGTCGAGCTAGACTCCAAGGGGGCGGTGGTCGTCGATGCCTACTCCCGCTCCTCGGTACCGAGCATCTGGGCGATCGGAGACGCGACCGACCGCATCAACCTGACGCCCGTGGCGATTAACGAGGGCATCGCGCTCGCGAACACGCTCTTCAACGACCGCCCCACGATCCCGGACCACGAGGACGTGCCCTCGGCCGTGTTCAGCCACCCGCCGATCGGCACGGTCGGTCTCACCGAGACCGAGGCGCGCGAGCGCTACGGCGAGGTGGAGATCTATCGGAGCCGCTTCCGGCCCCTCCGCCACACGCTCACCGGCAGCGAGGAGACGACCCTGATGAAGCTGATCGTCGACCGCGCGAGCGACCGGGTCGTGGGCGCGCACATGGTCGGGCCCGACGCCGCCGAGATCCTCCAGGGGCTCGCGATCGCGGTCAAGTGCCGCGCCACCAAGGCGCAGTTCGATGCCACGATCGGCATCCACCCCACGGCGGCGGAGGAGTTCGTCACGATGAGAAGCCCCGTCTAGCCGGGTATCGGCCGGCGGAGCCGGCCTGCCGGGCTTCGCTCGCCTGTGGCTCGCTGCGCGCGCCGCTGCCGCGGCGCTTGCATTCTGGCCGCGTGGCGGAGGTGGCGTTCTGTAGGTGTTGGGTCTCGGATGTGGGAAGTTTTCTAGTTTCACGGCAATCGAGATATAGGTGGGGCAGGGGGGGAGTAGATTCTTTGACACTGTATTGAGACACTTTGGGGCCGTGGCTCACCTTCGAGAAGTCCAGATTGCGGTTCGGCCGATCGAGCGCTTCGAGTCGGTCCTCGGCCGCGAGTCGATGCACGCGGCGCTTGGGGTCGCGGACGAGATGCGCGAGCGGCTTGCCGGGCGGGTGGTCTGGAACGTCAACTCCACGGACGTCGGGGGCGGCGTCGCGGAGATGCTGCGGCCGCTGCTCGGCTACGCGCGCAGCGTCGGAGTCGACGCGCGCTGGGTCGTGATCAACGGCAACTCGGACTTCTTCCACATCACCAAGCGGGTTCACCACGCGCTCCACGGCTCCGAGGGAGACGGCTCCAAGCTGGGTGTGGCGGAGCGCCAGAGCTACGAGCGAACGCTGCGTGACAACGCCATCGAGCTCGGGGCGCTCGTGCGGCCGGGCGACATCGTCCTGCTCCACGACCCGCAGACGGCCGGGCTCGCCGAGCACCTCATGCGCGGCGGCGCCCACGTGGTGTGGCGCTGCCACATCGGGTGCGACAGCCCCAACGAAGAGGTCGAGCGCGGCTGGGACTTCCTCTACCCCTACACCAAGGACGTCCCCGCCTTCATCTTCTCGCGCGACGCCTACATCCCCGAGTACTGCGATCACGGCAAGAGCACGGTCATCCAGCCCAGCATCGACGCCTTCTCGGCGAAGAACGAGGAGCTCACCGAAGACGCGGTGCGCACCTTCCTGGTCCACGTCGGCCTGGTCGAGGGCCCCGACCCCGATCCCTCCGACCACGGCTTTGTGCGCGAGGACGGGTCGCCCGGGCGCGTGACGCATCGGGCGGACGTCGTCCGCCTGGGCCGTGCGCCGAGCTGGGACACGCCGCTGGTCGTGCAGGTCTCACGCTGGGACCCGCTCAAGGACATGATCGGTGTGCTGCGTGGCTTCGCGAGGCTCCACAACGGGAGCGCGCCCGCGGGCGCGCACCTGGTTCTGGCCGGCCCCAACGTGAAGGCCGTGGCCGACGATCCGGAGGGGGCTCAGGTGTTCGCCGAGGTGGTGGAGGAGTGGCGCGGGCTTCCCCATGCGATTCGCGACCACATCCACCTGGCCTCACTTCCCACAACCGACGTGGAGGAGAACGCGGTCATCGTGAACGCGCTCCAGCGCCATGCCGCCGTCGTGGTCCAGAAGAGCCTGCACGAGGGGTTCGGGCTCACGGTGACCGAGGCCATGTGGAAGGCGCGGGCGGTCGTGGCGAGCGCCGTCGGCGGGATCCAGGACCAGATCGAGGACGGGCAGAGCGGGATCCTGCTCAAGGATCCCGAGAACCTCGACGACTTCGCGGAGGCGCTGCGCGGACTGCTCGAGAATCCCGCAGCCGCGGCGCGCCTCGGCGCGGCGGCCAAGCAGCGCGTCCGCGAGCACTTCCTGGGTGTGCGCCACCTGGTCCAGTACGCCCAGCTCTTCGAGCGCTTCCTCGGCTGATCGGCGCCCTCTGCATCCAGCGCAGAGATGTATCCGCGGCTTCGATGGGGTAGCTTGAGACGGCCGTAGCGGAGCCACCCGGGGAGGTCCCATCGCCCGGTTCGTCGATCGGAAGGAAGGGCGCGCGTGACCCGACGACTGATCAGAGGCCTGCTGTGTACCGGTGTGCTGGCGCTGGGCTCCTGCAACATCCCGGGCAGGGCGTACCCGGTGGCGCCGGCCATCTCTGGAGTGGTCCTGCAAGCAGGGATTCCCGTCACACGGGGAGAGGTGCGTCGAACGTTCCGTTCCCGCGACGTGCCCACCGTCTGTGGGGGCGAGGTATCGCAGCTCGGACCCGACGGGCGCTTCGGGTTCGATTCCGTCTCCACCGAGGTGGCAGGGCGAGAGTACGGCAAGAGCTACATCGTCTCGCTCTGTCTCCAGACGGACGACGACCACATACAGCTCTGGTTCCACGAGTACGATCGACGCCGACTTCCCCAGCGCGTGTTCCTGCGCTGTGAGCTGCTCATGGGATCGCGGGAGTCAGAGCTGCCCTGCGAGCTCGGCGAGTAACCGGGTCGCTTCGGAACCTCAGCCCCAGATCGCCGGCTTGCGGTCGATCCAGGGGTGGGCCTCCTCGAGCTGGGCGGCGAGGCGGAACAGGCTGGCCTCGTCGGCGTAACGGCCGACGAACTGCATGCCGAGCGGAAGCCCTCCACGGCTCCAGGCGAGCGGGACCGACATCGCGGGCTGACCGGTGAAGTTGAACGGGGGCGTGAACGGGAACGCGTCCGCCTGGCGCCGCGTGATCTCGCGGGGCTCGACGTTCACCGGATCGATGTGCCCGATCTTCGGCGGCGGCGTACCCAGGACCGGCGTCAGGTAGACGTCGAACTCCTCGAACAGCATCATGATCTGACGCGTGAAGCCTCGCAGCGTGCGCCAGCCTCGCATCACTGCGTCGCCCGAGAAGCTCTGCCCGCGTCGAATTCCGGCCCAGGTCAACGGCTCGTACTCGTTCTCCTCGGGCTCGCGGCCCAGCTGCTCGACCCGCTCGGCGTGGCCGGCCGCCGCATTCGCGGTCGAGACCACGCCCTGTGCGCGGTACAGCGCGCGGTAGTCGATGCCGAGGCCCCGCTCCACGACCTCGTGTCCCAGGTCGATCAGGAGCGCGACCGTCTCCTCGAGTGCGCGCTGGTTCTCGGCGTGGATCGGAATCCCGCGCGGGGTCTCCGACGAGAACGCGATCCGGAGCCGGCCCGGGCTGTCCGTGACCTCTTGAAGGTAGGGGCGCGCCTTGGGTGGCGCGGGGTAGGGTGATCCGGGCTCCGGATAGCCGGTCGCGTCGAGCATCGCGGCACTGTCGCGAACCGTGCGCGACACGACGTGGTCCACGCTGAAGCCGATCGCGCGCTCGGCGTCGTTCGGGAGACACGGATTCCGCTCGCGGGTCGTCTTCAGTCCGAAGAGCCCGCAGCAGGCCGCCGGAATCCGGATCGACCCCAGGCCGTCGCTGGCGTGCGCGAGCGGGACGATTCCCGCCGCCGTGGCCGACGCCGCGCCGCCGCTCGACCCACCCGAGATGTGCTCCGGGTTCCAGGGCGAGCGACACGGACCCAGCAGGGCGGACTCCGTCGTGCCCGTGATCCCGAACTCCGGGGTGTTCGTCTTGCCGAGGATCACGACGCCCGCGGCGCGATAGCGCCGAGTCAGCTCCCCGTCCTCCTCGGGCACCTCGTCCTTGAGGAAGCGGCTGCCGCTGGTGCGCGGCATGCCCGCCACGGGACAGCCGAGGTCCTTGATCAGGAACGGGACGCCGCGGAACGGCCCGTCGGGGAGAGCGCCGGAGGCCGCCGCGCGCGCCTCGTCGTAGGCCTTGTACACGACGGCGTTGAGCGTGCCGTTGTGCTTCTCGATGCGTGCAATCGCCTCCTCGACCAGCTCGGTCGGAGAGACCTCGCCCTTGCGCACCAGCTCGGCCAGGCCGAGCCCGTCATAGCTCGCGTACTCGCTGAAGGCCACGGTCGTCCTCCCCATGTCACGGGTTCACCGATGGCATTCTACGCGGGATCTCAGGCGCGCGCGGTGACCTCCAGCTTGCGCCCGCTCTGGGACAGGTACCCGGGGCTCGCCAGACCCATGCGGGCGCCCCGCACCTGGAGCGACGTCCACAGGACGCCGAGTCCGTACCTCACGCTGCGCGAGAAGTTGATCGACGAGGACTCCTCGGCGTAGCGCGTCGGGCAGGTCACCTCCGCGATGCTGAAGCCGAAGTGGATCGCCTGGGCGAGCATCTGGTTGTCGAACACGAAGTCGTCGCTGTTCTCCTCGAGGGGCAGCGCCAGCAGCAGCTTGCGCGAGAACGCCCGGTAGCCGGTGTGGTACTCGCTCAGCTTGTGGCCGACGAGGAGGTTCTGGAACAGGGTCAGTGCGCGATTGGCGACGAACTTGTAGTAGGGCATCCCTCCCACCAGGGCCCCGACCCCGAGGATGCGCGAGCCGAGGGCGACGTCGTACAGACCCGACGCGATGCAGCTCGCGAGCGCCGGGATCAGCCGGGGCGTGTACTGGTAGTCCGGGTGCAGCATCACCACGATGTCGGCCCCGCGCTGCAGCGCCTCTCGATAGCAGGTCTTCTGGTTCGCCCCGTAGCCGCGGTTCTGGGGATGCACGAGCGTGTGCACGCCGAGCGAGCGCGCGATCTCGGCGGTGCGATCGGGCGAGCTGTCGTCGACCAGAATGACGTCGTCCACGACGTCGGTCGGAATCTCGCGGACCGTCTTCTCGACCGTCGTCTCGGCCTTGTAGCCGGGCATGACGACGCAGACCCTCTGCCCGTTCAACATGCCGCGCTCGGGGCCGGGCCGCGCAGGTGCGTTCCGGCCGGGTGGAAGCGGACCGTCCCGGACATCTCAGGACCCTCCCGGGCCGGAGCGGGTCTCCAGCGATCCCAGGGTCTCCTCCGCCTCCCGCCGCGCCTCGACGCAGCTCTCGCGCTGGGCCGGGTCGCTCCCGCAGCGCGACCAGATCGCGGCCAGGCGCTCGCGGGAGAAGGGCGCCCCGTGGTGGTAGAACCTCGAGTAGAAGGAGGTCGCTTGCTGCGCCGCCTGCGGCGAAGTCGCGCCGTCGCCGTCGGCGCCGCCGAACAGCCTCGAGAGTGCCCGCACGAGACCCGGGTTCACCTGTCGATCCTGGCGGGCTCGCGCCAATGCCACGCGGAAGGCGCGGGAGTCTGGCGACTCGTGGGCCCACTGCGCGAGCAGCGTCAGGCACTCGCTCGATCGGTAGGTGCAGGTCTCCTCGACGATCGCCGTGCGTACGCTCTCCGGAACCGGGGTGCCGAGCCGGGCGAGGTAACGCGCCAGGAGAGAGTTCTCGCGGCCGATCCGGGCCGCCTCGAGACCCGCGGTGACCGGCAGCCCCGCCGCCTTTCCGATGAAGAAGGCGTGCGCGGCGAGGTGACTCAGACGCGGGTGGAGCAAGGTGTGGAGCTCTCCGGGCAGAGGCGTGGCGTGCACGACGCCGAGTGGCAGGAGCTCGTGCGCGAGTAGCTGCGGCAGGCTCCGGATGTCCGCGCGTTCCAGCCCGGCGGCGAAGTCGGGCCGCTGCACGCGAGCCGCGATCCGGTCGAGGTCGAGTGCACTCCCGGGATCGGTCAGGCCGAGCACGAGCAGGTCCTCGTCCATGGCAAACCAGACCGCAACGTGGTCGAAGACTGCCACGTAGGTTCGCAAGACCATCTCGACGGTCTCTAGGTCGGTCTCGTAGGTTTGCAGCCACTGGGCGTGCACGCCGCCGGGCCGCAGCCGGTCGCGTGCGACCTCCAGAAACTCCCGGCTGAACAGCATCTCCACTCCGGTGACCCATGGGTTGCTCGGCTCGGACGCGATCACGTCGAATCGCCCCTCGCTGCGCACCAGCGCGCGGTAGGCGTCCGACTGGAGGATCTGGATCTTCGGGTGCTTCGACGCCTCGTGGTTCCACTCGTCGAAGAACGGCGCGGCCTCGATGACTCCGGGTGAGATCTCGGCCACCAGGACTTCGCGAGCCGAGTCGAGCTCCGCGAATACGCCGGCGGTCACGCCCGTGCCGTAGCCGATCACGAAGGCTCGCTCGGCTCGCTCGGCCAGGACTGCGGGAAGCAGCGCCGCCAGCGACATGGTGACGTAGTCCCCGACGACGGTTCCATCGGACTTGCCGTTGGTCAGGATTCCCAGATCGGCCTCGCCCGTCCACTCGGGGACCCGCTTCACTGCGACCGATGTGGTCGGGTCGTCGTTGTAGTACTCCAGTTTCGACTGCTTCCACGACTCCCAGAAGCCCGCGGGCCCGTAGTAGGTCTGGGTCCCCGCGAAGCGGAAGCGGAACAGCCCGGCGGAGAGCTGAGCGCCCGGCCAGGCGGGGAGCAGGACGATCCCGATGAGCGCCGCGACGAGAGCTGTCGTCGCGAGCCAACGGCCTACGTCGAGCACACGCAGCGTGGCGATCGCTGCCGCGACGGCCAGCGCCGCCAGTGCTACGCGGAACACGTGGTGCAGGTCGAGCCAGTAGAGCAGTGCGTAGCCGCCGAGCAGCGCGCCGAGCAGCGACCCCAGCGTGTTCCAGCCGTAGATCCGGCCCGCCACGTCGCCGAGATCGCCGAGCTCGCGCCGCAGGTGGTGGAAGATCAGCGGGAGGATTGCACCGGACAGTACGATCGGTGGGCCGATCGCGATCAGCGCTCCCCAGAACGCCGCGAAGTAATACGGGTAGAAGCTCTCACTCTGCGTGATGAACAGGCTGCGCAGGACGTGTGCCCAGTAGGTCGCGTCCGGCAGCGGCAGGTAAAGCAGGCCGAGGAGAATCACCAGAGCCCAGAGGGTGGCCACGAGCAGCGGCGCAGGGATGCGAGGCAGCGCGGAGACGGCGAGGCTCCCGAGGGCGATGCACAGCACGAAGACCGCGACCACCATCGAGAAGGTGAACTGAGAGGCCCCGAAGGAGAGGCCTCCCAGACGGATCAGCACCGTCTGTATGGCCATCATCGCGAAGCCGCAGAGGAGCGCGACGAGCGCGAAGCTCGCGATGCTGCGCGTCGCGTGGCGCGGGCCGGCAGCGTCCGATGGGCCGAGTGCCGCGCCGCGCGCCCGCCGGTCCACGCCCAGGCCGATCAGGATGAAGGCGGAGCCGGCCGCGAGGTTCACGACGCCCATGGCGACCAGGACGCCGACGAGCCCGAGCCGGGGAATCAGCCAGAAGCCGGCGGCCAGCGCCCCCGCGAACGCCCCCGCGGTGTTCAGCGCGTAGACGAGCGCGTGAAAGCGCGTGGCGTCGTCGAGGCTGCGCGCCAGCGCTTGTGTGAGGATCGGAATCGTCCCACCCATCAGCACTGCGGGCGGTCCGATGAGGAGCGCCGAGAGCGCCACGTCGAGTGCGAAGCCGAGGCCGCCGCTCCCGTGCGGAATCAGGAAGGAGACCGCCTGCGCGCCTGCGAAGAGCATCGGAAACAGCAGGGCGTAGACGCCGATGCCAGCCTCGAGGAATCCATACAGGAAGAGCAGTCGCGGTGGGCGTGCGGCGGCTGCCGCGCGCTCCACGACCCCGCGAGTCGCGGCGCCGAACAGCGAGTACCCGAGGGCGAGCCCACCGAGGAAGATGCCGAGCACTGCGGCGGTCGCCTCGCTGTGAGAGCCGAGCAAGGTGGCCAGGTACTTCTCCCAGCTCACCTCGTAGACGAGCCCGCTGAAGCCGGTCAGCACGGTCAGAAGCAGAGCTGTGAGTCGAAGCATGAGTACGGGCGGCTCCCCTTGGCCAGGACTGGGTACTCTACGCGCGCTGTGGAGGGCAAGAGCCCCGGCGTGCTGACTAGAGCTTTCCGCTATTTCAGAACAGGCCGGCCGGGCGCCGGGCAGCCCCGGCGACCCTTGCCAACGCGCGCTCGAGCGACGTGCGCACGGCAGCCGAACTGCCTAGAATCGGGACGCGCGCGCCGGTAGGTCTCCACGGCAGCGGGCACCGCGTCGGGCTCTGAGAAGGCTTGGAACTCGTGGCCGTGGCATACGTATTGCAGCTACCGCGCGCGGAAGTGCTCTTCCAGGGGCTGCCGTCGGGCGGAGGCAGGAAAGATGGTCGCTGAAGTCAAGGAAGCCCGGGGCGACTTGGAGCAGATCGAGCAAGCTCACCGGTTGATCTTCGGATTCCTGCGAGATCTCGATTCGGCCGACGAGCCGAGTGAGATCTTCAAGCTACTGGACCCCCTGGCGCAGCTACTGCCTGGCCACTTCTCCGACGAGGAGGGGCCGAACGGCCTGTACGAAGAGCTTCAAGCGGCGCGCCCCGCGAACCACTCCCGCCTCAAGAATCTCGAGCGCGAGCATCGCGAGATCCTGCAGGCGCTCGAAGCCCTGCGGCAGCAGTCGCGAACGTCGGAGCGGGATGGCGACCGGATCCAGCAAGAGAAGACCGCGTTTGTACAGAAGGTCCGAAGCCACGAGCAAGCCGAGACCTGCCTGTTCATGGACACCTATCTCGTGGACGAGGGGGGGCCCGGCTGAGACAGCGCTCGGCACGAAAGCGGGTGACTGTGGCAACTAGGCCCGGTAGTGTGCAGTTTCGCACCACTTTGACCGGCTGCCTCCAGGTTGAGAGCGCCGTTGGTTGCGAGACGCGGCCTCCCGAAGCCTGACCCCAAATATGGCCATGCATCAAGGAGCGAGATGACCCGATCATGAGCGACCTAGAAAGCACGAACCCAGCAGCTGCCACCACCGTCAAGCCGGCGGATGTGACCGAGGCGGACGTCTCGGTCCAACAGGTCCGTGAGCAGATCGTCGAGATCACCAGCGACTCCGGTGAAGGCGCGCAAACGGCCGGCCAGCTGTTCGCCACGGTCTGCGCGAAGATGGGGAACGGGGTCTGGACCGTGGAGATCATCCCGGCCGAGATCGAGCCCCCGGCGCGCTCTCGCGAGGGTGCCAGCGGGATCCGCATCCGCTTCGCCACGGAACGGGTGACGAACATGGGGGACCACGCGGACCTCGTGATCGCCTTCAACGAGCAGGTCCTCTACAGCCGCATCGACCAGGATGCGCTGCGCCCCGGAACGATCCTGCTGATCGACAGCAAGTGGGGCGCCAGCGCGGACCCCGACATCCAGGAGGCCTTCGCGAAGGCGATCGAGGACTTCCGCGGTCGCGGCTACGACGTGCGCGAGGCTCCGCTCGAGGAGCAGACGCTCAAGATCACGGACAACCCGCAGCGCGGCAAGAACATGTGGGTCGTGGGGATGCTCTGCGCTCTCTACAGCCGGGACCTCGAGCCCGCCAAGGACGAGGTGCGGCATCTCTTCGAGCGTCGCCGAAAGGGCCAGGCCGTCATCGACATGAACTACAAGCTGCTCGAGGCGGGCTACGCCTGGGGCATGGAGAACCTCGACCAGCGCTTCGACATTCCCACGCGGCCCCTGACGGAGCCCAAGGTGGTGATGAGCGGGAACGCGGCCGTCGCCATGGGCTGCATGGCCGCCGGGATCGAGGTGTGCAGCATGTACCCGATCACGCCGGCGACCTCGGCCACCCACTACATGTCGAGCGTCTTTCACCGCGCCGGCGGCTTCATCCACCAGGCCGAGGATGAGATCGCGGCCGTGGGCTTCGCGATCGGCGCCTCGTACGCGGGCAAGACCGCCGTCACCATCACCTCGGGCCCCGGCATGGCGCTCAAGACCGAGATGATCGGTCTGGCCGTGATGGCGGAGGTTCCGCTGGTGATCGTGGACGTGCAGCGCGGCGGACCTTCGACCGGCCTGCCGACCAAGGTGGAGCAGGGGGACCTGCTCCATGCCCTGTTCGCGCAGCCGGGGGACTCCCCCAAGGTGGTGATGGCGCCCTCGACCATCGAGGAGTGCTTCGAGTTCGTGGTCACGGCGCGCAAGCTCGCCGAGAGCTTCCGGACCCCGGTCATCATCCTCTCGGATGCCAACCTGGCCACCGGTCAGCAGGACTTCCCCTATCCCGAGCTCTCCGAGGAGTGGCTGTCGCCGCCGGTGGACCAGTCTCCCTGGAAGGAGGGGCTCGCGCCGTTTGCCTGGGATTCCGAGACCGGTCTCTCGCCGCGGCCCATCCCGGGCATGCCCGGCGGGATGTACCGGCTGACGGGCCTCGCGCACGACGAGCAGAGCCGCGTGGCCTACGCGTCGGCGATCAACCAGGAGACCATGCGGATGCGCAGCCGCAAGATGGCTGCGCTGCAAAAGACGCTCAAGCCGCCCAAGGTGCGCGGCGAGGAGGAGGGCGAGCTTCTGGTCGTGGGCTGGGGCTCCACGCTGGGCGCCATCGAGGAGGCGGTCGATCGGATCCGCGAGGATGGACGCCGCGTGTCCACTGTTCAGCTGCGCTTCCTGTCCCCGCTCGAGCCGGGCCTGAAGGAGATCTTCTCGCGGTTCGAGAAAGTCATGACCGTCGAGATCAACTACAGCGACGACTGGGAAGACCCGCTGATCGACGAGGACTCGCGGCGCTACGCCCAGCTCGCCTGGCTGCTCCGGGCTCACACCCTGGTGGATATCGACTGCTGGTCGAGGGTGCCGGGCCAATCCCTGCCCCCATACATGATCGAAGAGGCGATCCGCGCGCGCCTGGACGGAGCAAAGTAATGTACGGACTCAAGACCGACTGGCTGGAAGAGGCTTCGCCTCGCTACTTCACCCTCTCCGACTTCGAAGGCGCGGTGGCGCGCTGGTGTCCCGGCTGCGGCGATCACGCCGTGCTGACGGCCGTGCAGCGCCTGTGTCGCGAAGAGCAGCTCGTACCCGAGAAGACCGTGTTCGTCTCGGGCATCGGCTGCTCGAGCCGCTTCCCGCACTACATGGAGACGTACGGCTTTCACGGTCTCCACGGGCGCGCCCTGCCGGTGGCCTGCGGGATCCGCTCGCGGCGGCCGGACCTGAACATCTTCGTGGCGACGGGCGACGGCGACTGCTGCGCCATCGGGGCGGGGCACTGGGTCCACGCCATCCACTACAACATGAAGATGGTCGTGATGTTGTTCGACAACAACGTCTACGGCCTCACGAAGAACCAGACCTCACCCACCTCGCACCGGGGCCGCAAGACGAACACGCACCCGCGTGGCTCGTGGCTCGATTCGCTGAACCCGCTGCAGGTGACGCTGGGGATCTCCAACGCCTCCTTCGTGGCCCAGACCGTGGACTGGAACCCGCTCCACCTGCTCGCAACGCTGACGGCCGCACACCGGCATCCGGGCCTCTCGTTCGTGCGCGTCGTGCAGCGCTGTCCGCACTTTCCAACCGAGTACATCGACGAGGTCCAGAAGGACCCCTCGCAGGTGCTGCTGCTGACGCACGAGAACGGGATCGAGGTCGACGACCCGGTGAAGCGCGTCTTCAAGACGCAGCAGGAGCACGACCCGATCGATCTGGATGGGGCTCGCGCTCTCGTCGGTCGCGAGGACGTGCTCCCGATCGGGCTCTTCTATCAGAACGTAGAGGCGGGCCGTTACGACCAGTTCTCGGTCGACGGACTCGCGACCTCTCGCAAGGACAAGCTCGCGGCGATCCACGAAGAGCTGGGGCGCTACCGGATCTGACCCTAACGGAGGTGCACGGGCATGGCCGGGACGCGTCCCGAGCAGCCGGAGGCCGGCGTACAGCCTCTGGCGGTGTTGAATGGTGTCGAGGCGCTGGAGCGGACCGAACGGGCGATCTGCCCTGATGCCGTAACGCGCGACCCCGCGTCGGCCGAGGGCCTGGCGCTCGCGGGCGTGCGATCCGCGAGCCTGTCGAACGGTCTTCCGAGCTCCAGCCTCGGCGGAGTCGCCGCGGCGCGAGCCTCGTGCGTGCACCACGTCGACGGCGCGCCGACCGGCGGCCAGAGTGGCGCCTTCGAGCTCGGTGCAGCGTCGGTCCAGGCGGCGGTGGACCACTGCCTGGTGGCCCACCACCTGAGCGGAAAGCTGGGAAGGCCGGGACTGTGTCGGCTCGCACCCTCGCTGGCGGGTGACCTCACGCTGGTGCGCCTGCCCGGGCGGGAGCTGATCGAGGGCGTGCTTCCGGCCGAGCCGGGGCCGGCGGAGCTGGACGCGAGCTCGGAGCGGATTCTCGAGCTGGCGGGCGAGGCGATGCTTGCAGTCGGCGAGCGCACGGGTCGCCCGGGAGATCTCGTCGACTACGAGGGGAGCCAGCGAAGCGGGCTCGTCCTGGTCGGCTCGGGAGCGAACGCTGCCGGAGCGCGCGAGGCCGCGCGAGCACTCGCAGCGTCGGGCGTCGAGGCCGGCGCACTCTCGGTGAATCTGCTGCGGCCCTTTCCCGAGGCTCGCGTCCGGGAGGCGTTGAGCTCCGCTCGCAGCGTGATCGTGGTCGAGGGCCAGGACCGGGGCGGCGCGCTGCTGGCGCAGGTTCGGGCCGCAGTGTCGGAGAAGTCCGAGGTCCACGCGCTCGACCCCGCGGCGGGGGTACCCCTGCTCGCGGCGATCGCGGAGCACCTGCCGAAGGGTGCACTCGAACCCGGCCGCGAAGCTCCCGCGGAAGAGGCCCTCGGGCGGCGCCTGGTCGTGGCACCCGCCGGGGCGTGGGGCGAGGAGACCGTCCGGCTCGTCGCCTCTGCGCTCGGTCAGCTGATCTCGCTTCGGCTCGCCCCGCGCACGCGGCGCCACCTGGGTGCGACGATCCTCGTCTGGGGGAGCGGGGCCCTACCGGAGCGCGACGAGGATCTGCTGCTCGCGTCCCACCCGGCGCTGCTCGAGCCTCAGGGCGCGCTCGCCCTGGCCCGCAAGGGCGCCACGGTGCTGGTCCTCTCGACCGCGAAGTCGGCCGACGAGCTCGCGCGAGCGCTCGGACCGGCCGCGCGCGCCGCAGTGCGCGAGCGCGAGCTTCACATCCACTGGGTGACGCCGCCCGATCCCGACGATGGCGAGCTGGAGGGCGAGGCCGAGCGTGCAGCCTCCTTCATGCTGGCTGGCGCGGCCCTGGGCCTGCTCGGTGTTCCGGGAGAGCCCGCAGGGAGCGAGCCGGCAGACGCCCTGGCCGTCCGTCTCCAGGCCAGTGGCCAGGACGACGGAGCCTACTGGGTTCGAGCGGGCGCGGCGCGCCTTCAGGCGCTGGGCTCGGAGGACCTCGAGCCCGGCCGGCACCTCGAGGAGGTCGACTTCCGCGTCTCGCCGAAGCTCCCGCGCATGCCGGACCCGGTGGAGGACGAGGAGCAGCGGAAGCGCTGGGCCCGGAGAATCGCGCGGTTCCACCTGACGGGGGAGGGGGCCTTCAGTCCCGCCTCCGGCCTGCCGGTGCGTCCGGCGGTGCTTCAGAGCCTGGCGGCGAGCCTCCGAGCGAGCTCATCGCAGCCGTTCGTCATCGAAGGGTCCGACGCGGTGGAGCGGCCGCTCGCCGCGCGAGCGCTGCGAGAGGTGCTGGCGGGAGGCTGCGCGAGCCTCGGCTCGGGCTTGCTCGCGGACAACCTCGACCGGCTGACGAGTCTGATCGCCCAGCGCCTCAACCGTCGCGCCGCCGGCGCGACGCTGGGAACACTCATCTCCGAGGTCGCTCCACGCTTCGTGCACGAGCTCGAGCTCTCGGACGAGGAAGCGTCGTCGCTGGGCGGACAGCTCGATGAGCTCCGTGGGCTCGTGCCCGACGGCTTGACCCTCGACCTGCGCGCCGACACGCCGGTCCGCCTCCACCGCGCCGTTCTGGATGCGGTGCGCGAGCCGCTTCGCCAGCGCTTCGTCGAGGAGCTGGAGGCGCTCCGGGAGAGGCTGCGCGATCTGCTCGAGCTCGACCGCATGAGCTCCAGCGAGGGGCGCGCGCCGGGTGCGCTCGCCGCGACGCTCGGAAAGGCGGCGGCCGACTTCCTCGATCCCGCCGCCCTGTCGCAGACGCTCGCGGGTCAGGTCGGCGCAGATGCGCTGGAGCCGGAGCGCCGCGCGCGCATCGAGGGGGCTCTCGCGACGCTCGAGGCGCACTTCGAAGAGCGCGACGAGCTGCCGAGCGCCCTGTTTCTCCGGCCGCCCGGTCTGGAGGTGGCGCTCGCGAAGCAGGTGCAGCGCGAGCACCCGGATCCCCTCGGCGCAGCCGTCGGGGTGTTCGATGGCCTGGCGCGGCGCATGGGCGCTCTCTTCCGGGCCGTCCGGATCGCGCGCCTCGAGGTGGCCGGCCGCCATCCCAGCGAGCGGCGAGGCGGAGCCGCGGCCGAGCTCGGCTGGGAGGCCTTCACCGCTGACGAGCTGATGCTGGTTCCGGCGGTGGTCGCAGTGACCACCGGCCGGCACCTGCGTCAGTCGGATCGCGGCTCCCTCTCGGATCTGCTGCGCTCGAGCCGCCCGGTTCAGGTGATCGTTCTGGACGAGGTGGGCGCGCCCGACGAGGCGGAGGATCTCTCGCGCTTCCACATCGATCTCGGCTCCCTGGTGGTGGCGCACCGCGAGGCCTACGCGTTCGGCTCGACGCTCGCGCGCCCCGATCGGGCGACCGAGGCGCTGTGCAGGATGGCGAGGGCCCTGCGCCCCGCGGTCGCCCTTTTGCGCCTGCCCACCGAGCAGCCGCCGACCTGGCGTGGCCTGATCGCCGAGGCCGCGCTCCAGGGGCGGGCCTGCCCCGACTTCCGCTACGACCCCGACGCGGGACGCAGCTGGGCCGACCGCTTCGAGCTCGAGGGCAACCCTCAGCCCGAGCGCCCGTGGCCGATCCACTCGCTGACCTTCCTCGAGGACGGAGCCGAGCAGACGCTGGAGGTGCCCTGCACCTTCGCGGACGCCGTCGCCCTCGAGCCCGCGTATCTTCGCCACCTCCGCATCGTGCCGCGCGCGGCCTGGGACGAAGATCAGCTGCTCCTCTCCGAGTATCTGGAACGCTTCGACCCAGAGAGCGGCGACCGCTCGATTCCCTACGTCTGGGTGCTCGACGAGGAGGGCACGCTGCAGCGCGCGGTCGTGAGTCGAGAGCTGGCGGTCGCTTGCCGCGATCGGCTGCGCAGCTGGCAGGTTCTCCAGGAGCTGGCCGGCTACGACAACGTCTTTGCCGAGCGGGCCGCGTCGAGAGCCAAGGACGAGGCCCAGCTCGAGGCGGAGGCGCAGCGGGCCGAGCTCGAGCGAGCGCACGCAGAAGAGCTCGAGCGGGTGCGCAGCGACACTGCGCGCGAGTCGCTCGAGGCGCTCGCCGAGGCGCTGATGCAGCCCGGCGAGGTCGCATTCCCGTCGTCGGCCGTCACCCCCGCTGCGGCAGCCGTTCCCGAGCCCGCGGCAGTCGAGATTCCCGCCGAGGCGCCCGTCGAGGCGCCGGCCGTCGTCGAGGAGGCTCCCGAGGAGGAGGAGGTGCTCGGCTTCGACGAGCCCTTCATCGACTCACCTCTCTGTACGACCTGCAACGAGTGCACGAACATCAACTCTCGGCTCTTCAAGTACAACGCCGACAAGCAGGCGTTCATCGCGGACGCCGCGACGGGGACCTTCGATGAGCTCGTGCGCGCGGCCGAGCTCTGCCCCGCAACCTGCATCCACCCGGGCAAGCCGCGCCCCGACGACACCACCGCTACGCCGGACATGCTCGAGCGCGCGGCGAAGTTCAACTAGCGAGTCACACGAAGTCATGGGAGAGGTGGCCACTTCGATCGGCGTCATGACCGGGCTCGCGCTGATGTTCGCGAGCGTGCTGGCCCTCGCCTATCGCTTTCTGCGCGTCGAGGAAGACCCGCGGCTCGAGGTGATCGAGGAGTTCCTGCCCGGCAACAACTGCGGCGCCTGCGGCGAGCCGGGCTGTGCGGGATTCGCCGAGAAGGTCGTTGAAGGCACGCTGTCCCCGGGCAAGTGCACCGTGGCCGACGCGGATGCGCTCGACGAGATCGCCCAGTTCCTCGGCGTGGACATCGGAGCGGAGGAGCAGCGCATCGCGCGCCTCAAGTGCGCCGGCGGGCTGAGCAACGTGCGCAACCTCGCACACTACCAGGGGATGGAATCCTGTCGGGCGGCGGCCGTGGTGGACGGGGGTGCGCTCGCCTGCGCCTGGGGCTGTTTCGGGCTCGCGGACTGCGCGCGTGCCTGCACCTTCGACGCGATCGTCATGAGCGACGACGCACTTCCGGTCGTGGAGCCGGAGCTCTGCACCGCGTGCAACGACTGCGTCGAGGTCTGTCCGCAAGACCTGTTCGTGCTGGTGCCCGAGTCGGAGCGCCTGTTCGTTCAGTGCAACTCCCCGCTCGCCGGCGACGAAGCCACGTCGCGCTGCCGGGTCGCCTGCGACGCCTGCGGCCGCTGCGCCCTGGACGCCCCGGAGGGGACGGTCGAGATGGTGAACGGCTTGCCCATCATCCACTACGACGGCGAGGTCCAGCCGGGTCCGGAGGCGACCTGGCGCTGCCCGACCGACGCCATTCAGTGGCTCTATGGCAAGCAGTTCCAGGAGCCGCCGGAGATCTTCCCGGTCCGGAGGAAGCGTGCGTAGTCTGAGCGGAGGAGGAGTCGGCTGGCTTCGCGGCCTGTGGCGCCGCGCGGCAGAGGAGGCGGCGCACCCCGGCAGCGAGGCGGTGCTGCCCGTCGAGCAGGCGCTCGGAACCCTCGAGGCGCTCGTCTGCGAGGGCGTGGTCCACCGTCCGGGCTCGGCGCCGTCGGCCGAGCACGCCCGACGCTGGGAGCAGACCGGCCCGTTGCCCCGCAACGCGTTTGGTCGGCCCGTGCAGGAGGAGGTCGGTGCGGGACCGCGCGGCAGCGTCGCCGTCGCCACCGGAATGACGCTGGCCGGGCTGCGCGCGACCGCCTTCGTGCGCGGAGAAGAGCTGACCGCGACGCACGAAGCGCTGTGCAACGCTGCGGATCGCCTGGCGCCGCTCGTGGTTCATGCGGCCAACGGGGACGCGGGACATGCGGGCTACCACTCGGTGTCGAGTGCCGGACTGGTCCAGGTGCTGGCCGGGTCCGGGCAGCAGGCGCTGGATCTGAGCCTGGTCGCGCGCTGGGTCGCGGAGCGCTCCCTCGTGCCCGGCCTGGTCGCCACCGACGGTGCGGCCATCGAGCGGCTGCAGATGCCCGACGAGGAGATCGTCCGGGCCTATCTCGGCGAGCCGGACGAGCCACTCCGCAGCCCCACCGAGGCCCAGAGCGTGCTGTTCGGCAGCGAGCGAGCGAGGCTGCTCCGTTGGTTCGACCCGGACCGTCCCGTCGCGACGGGCGGCGTCGTCGGCGCGCGCGAAGCGGCGCGAGCCAGGCTCGGGACTCGGCTGTTCTTCCTGGATCACGTGAGAGAGCTGGCCCGGCAGGGCATGGAGGAGCTGAGCGGCCTCACCGGCCGGCCGCTCTCCTTCGTCGACGCCTACCGCCTCGACGACGCCGAGGCGGTGCTGGTGGCTCAGGGCTCCGCGGTCCAGGTAGCGCGGGCGGTCGCCGAGCACCTGCGCCGCACGCGCCGCTGGAAGCTCGGCGTGCTGGGACTCACCTGGCTGCGCCCGCTGCCCGCGGCGGAGCTGGCCGGGCTGCTCAAGGGCCGCCACGCGGTCGCCGTGATCGAGGCCTTCGACGAGCCGCTCGCCTCGGAGCCGCCGCTGATTCGCGAGATCGAGGGCGCAGTCGGCGCGACGGGCGGCTGGATGTCCGGCACCTACGCGGGCTGTGCTCCCGACCCGGAGCGGCTTTCCGCTCTGTGCGGGCTACTGCGACAGTCCGAGCGTCCGCGCAGGGTCGACCTGGAGAGTCGCGTCGCTCCGCCGGCCACCGGTTTTCCACGGCGAGACGCGCTGCTTCAGGCCCTTAAAACGGAGTACCCCGCGTTGCGCGACGCCGCGTTGCCGGAGGTCGAGTCCCCCGCACTCGAGCCCGACGAGGGTCGCTCGGCCGGCCTGGTCGGCCTCGAGGCGACGCTCCCCGCCGACGCCGTTCAGCAGCTCGCGGAAGCCGTCTCCAGCGAGGGCGGACCCTGCCTTCGCGGAGCCGTGAGCCGGCTCGAGCCGGGGGTCGTCGAGGCGCGCGTGCGCGCGGCACCGGCGGACTTCCCCGATCCGGGACCCCGCAGCCCGATCTCGGCGCTGCTCGTCGCAAGTGGCAGGCCCCGCGACCTGGGACAGCCGCTCGGGGCGCTCCACCCGGGGGGCGGTGTTCTCGTGGCGACGCGCGAGACGCCGGAGCGGCTCTGGGCGACCTTGCCCCCCGCCTGGCGCCGGACCATACAGGATTCAAAGCTGCGACTCTTCGCGGTCGACGAGGATCTCGAGGCGGGACTCGAGGGTCTCCGGAGCTGCCTGCGCGGCGACGAGGACGCCCTCCGCGATGCCGGCACGCTCCGAGACGTGCCCTGGCACCAGCTGCCGGCACCCGACGAGGGCGAGCGGGACCTGCCCCGCCTGGTTCGCCGCATCGAGCACACGCGCGCGTCGCACGACAGCCTGCCCCGCTTCTGGGGAGAGGTGGCTCAGCCTCGCCAGGACGGGATCGACGACGGGGTGCCCGACCCGCTGCAAGCGAGCGGTGTCGTCCCGGCCGGAGCCTCGGCCCTCGAGCCCAACCCCGAGGTCTCCACGCTTCCGGCCCTGGACCCCGATGCCTGTACGGGCTGCGGGCGCTGCTGGAGCGCCTGCCCGGACGGTGCGATCGGAGTCACGGTGCTGGGAACCGAGGCGCTGCTCACGGCCGCCAGTCGGGTGGCCGGAACGCAGGGCAAGGCGGCCGATGCCCTGCGCCGGGGACACCGGCACCTGGCCGGACGCCTGAACGGCGAGCTGGCCAAGGGTGACGGGGGCGCGCTGAGTGAGTCTGACCTGCGGGACGGCTGGACCTGGCTCTCGGGCCGTCTGGGTTTCTCCGAGGACGAGCGCCCCGACTACGAGGCGGCGTTCGAGGCCACTCTCCAGGCGACCGCGCGGCTCCGTCCGATGGTGACTGGACCGTTCTTCCACAAGGCCGAGGAGGCCGCCAAGAGCTCGGGCGAGCTGCTCGTTCTGGCCGTGGATCCGCGCGCCTGCCTCGGATGCGGGCTCTGCGTGGCCGTCTGCCCCGAGGATGCCCTGCACTCCGAGGAGCGAGTCCCGGAGCGGGTCTCGGAGGCGGAAGCGCTGTGGCGCATCTGGGAGGAGCTTCCTGACACGGCCGGGGCGACCATCGCCCGCGTCGAGAGCGACCCGGACGTGGGTCCCCTGGCCGCGGCCCTGCTGTCGCGTCACTGCGCGCACGCCCAGGTCGGGGGAGGGGCGAGCGAGCCGGGCTCGGGCGAACGGCTCGCCGGCCGACTGGTGGCGGGCCTGCTCGAGTACCACGGACAGCGCCGGATGGCGGGCCTCGTGAATGCGCTCGAGGAGGAGCGAGCCAAGCTGGAGCAGACGCTCCGCGAACGACTCGCCGAGGGGCTCTCCTCCGCCGATCTGGACACGCTCACCGAGGCGCTGGGCCGCCTGACGCCGGGACGCGGGGCCCTGTCCGATCTCGGCGAGCACCTCGGCGCGCTGGGAGCGCCGGCCACCTTCGACCGTCAGTCGATCCTGCGCATGGCCCAGCTCGCGGGCGAGCTCGAGAAGGACCGACAGCGCCTGGCCGAGGGCGAGGACGGACTCGGACGCGCGCGCTTCGGCGTCGTCGTGACGCGCGGGACGGTCGCCGAGTGGGCCGCTCGCTTCCCCCGCCATCCCTTCTTTGCGCCGCTCACCATGGCTCCCACGGCGCAGGGTGTCGAGCTGGCGCGCGGCGTCGCGCGCGGTCTGGCCGCCGAGCACGTCGAGCTGGTCCGCATGCTGCGACGCGCCGCGCTCGAAGCGAAGGCACCGACGGATCGCCCGGTGCAGGTCGAGGCGATCGAGCGGCTCACCTGGGGCGACCTCGACGCCGAGGATCGCGCCGCCTGTCCTCCCCTGGTCCTGCTCGGCGACGACACGGCGCTGCTCGAGCACGGCTTCGAGGCGCTGACGCGGCTGCTGGCTTCGGACCTGCCCGTCAAGGTGGTGCTCCTCGACGGACTGGGCCGACTCGGGCGGGGACCGGAGCCCGCGCTGGCGGCCATGGCGCACCGGGGAGCCTTCGTCCTGAGCGGATCGCTGGCATACCCCGAGCATCTCGCGCGGGGTATGGCCGACGCACTGACCTGGCCCGGGCCCGCACTCGTGCAGATCCACGCGCCCAGTCCGCACCGCCACGGCTTCCCGGTCGACGCGGCACTCGAGCGAGCGGCGCTCGCGGTGGAGAGTCGCGCCCACGTGCTGTTCCGCTACGACCCCACCGCCAAAGGGCTGTTCGGTCTGCGCGCCAGCCTCGACGGAAATCCCGCCGGCGACGCGGACTGGGGCGGCCTCACGCTCGCGGACTGGGCGGCGGGCGAGGCTCGCTTCGCCGACGACTTCGAGCCGCTCGGGGAGCGGGCCGGAGTGCCGCTCGCGGAATGGCTGACCCTCTCCGAAGCGGATCGGCGCAGCAAGCTACCCAGCGTCGAGGTGGACGGGCGTGTCCTCGTCGTCGGAGCGCGGATGCGGCGGGCGGCGGCAGATCGGCTGGCCATCTGGAACGTCCTGCGCGAGCTGACGGGAACGGCCAGCCCGTTCACGGAACAGATCCGCACACAGGTCAAGGAGGAGGTCGAGGCGGAGCAGCAGGCTCAGCTCGACGCACTCAAGGCCGACCACGACGCGAAGCTCTCCGAGCTTCGCTCGGGCCGGGAGCAGGAGGCGATCAGCCGTCTCACCGAGAGGCTCATGAACCTGGCCGGCTACGCACCGAAGCCCGGACAGAAGGGCGAGGGTCCATGATGGGACTGCTCTCCTTCGGCGCTCCGAGCTTCCGACACGGCGTTCATCCGACCGAGCACAAGGATGCGACCGAGCAGCTTCCCATCGAGCAGATGCACTTCGTCGGGGAGTACGTGCTCCCGCTTTCCCAGCACATCGGGGCTCCCTCGACGCCCGTCGTAGAGGCGGGCGACCGCGTGCAGCGCGGCCAGCTCATCGCCGAGCCCGCCGGCTTCGTCTCCACGGCCCTACACGCTCCGGTGACGGGCAAGGTCGCGGCCATCGAGCTCCGGCTCGCCCCCAACGGCAAGATGATGCCGTCGATCGTGATCGAGGCCGATCCCTACTCGAGCCAGCGGATTCCCGAGCTCCCGCCGGTCGACCCCGCGGACCTCGGACCGGCGGAGATGGTCGAGCGCGTGCAGCGCGGCGGGCTGGTGGGTCTGGGAGGCGCCGCCTTCCCGAGCCACGTCAAGTTCAACCTGCCCGAGGGCAAGCGCATCCGGATGGTGATCATCAACGGCTGCGAGTGCGAGCCGTATCTCACCTGCGACCACCGGCTCATGGCCGAACGGCCGGAGGCGCTGATTCGCGGTACCGAGATGATCCGGGATCAGGTGCGCGCGGAGCGCGCGTACATCGGCATCGAGGAGAACAAGCCGGACGCCGTCGCGGTCCTGCGCGCGGCGACCTCCGACATCGAGGTGATCGCGCTCAAGGTCAAGTACCCGCAAGGGGCCGAGAAGATGCTCATCGACTCGATCCTGGGCGAGCAGGTTCCCGCGGGCGGACTTCCCCTGGACATCGAGATCCTCGTCAACAACGCGGGCACGACGGTGGCGCTCGCGGATCTCTTCGACCGGGGCGTGCCCCTGATCGAGCGGATCGTGACCGTGACCGGACCGGGGCTCGCACGGCCGAGCAACCTCCGCGTACCGCTCGGGACCCCGGTCTCGGCGGTGGTCGAGCACTGCGGTGGCCTGCTCCCCAGCGCTCGCGAGGTCGTGTTCGGCGGGCCGATGATGGGCATGGCGCAAAAGAGCCTCGAGGTCCCGATCCTGAAGGGCACGTCGGGCATTCTCTGCCTGGACCGTGCCGCGGCCGTTCCGTACCGCGAGTTTCCCTGTATCCGCTGCGGCCGCTGCATCGACGCCTGCCCGCTCTTCCTCAATCCCCAGCGGCTCGCGCAGCTGGCGCGAGTCGAGCGGGTCGAGGAGCTGGAGAGCCACTACCTGATGAGCTGCTTCGAGTGCGCCGCCTGCTCCTTCGCCTGTCCCTCGCGAATTCCGCTGGTCCAGTGGATGCGCATGGGGAAGGCCATGGTGAAGAGTCACAAGGAATCGGCGTGAAGCCAGGCGCACCCGGACCCCGTCTCGCGGCGCCGGGTGGAGTGTCTCCGCGGTGAGCGCGCGGCCGACCGAGCTGGTCATCTCGACCGCACCCTTTGCGCGCGAGGCGGAGACGACCCCGCGCATCATGCTCGAGGTGCTCGCCGCCGCGCTGCTGGTGCTGGTCTTCGCGTGCTGGAACTTCGGCGTCAGCTCACTGCTGGTCGTGGCCGCGTCCACGGCGGGAGCGATGGGCACGGAGCGGTTCTTCGCCGGGTCGCGCGAGCACTCCACGCTCAGCGACTACAGCGCGGCCCTCACGGGAGTGCTGCTCGGACTCACGCTGCCCCCCATCTTTCCGCTCTGGATGGCGTTTCTCGGCGGCGTGGCCGGCATCGGTCTCGGCAAGCTGATCTGGGGCGGCCTGGGTCAGAACCTGTTCAACCCAGCACTCATCGGTCGGGCCTTCCTGCAGGCGGCCTTTCCGACGGCGATCACGACCTGGGCGGCCCCGGCCCCGTCCGCGGGCTTCTTCGCGGTGCCGCCCAGCCTGCTCGCGATGCCGCTGATGCAGGGAAAGGTGGATGCCGTGTCGGCGGCCACGCCCCTGGGCCTGGCCAAGTTCGAGCAGCAGTTCACCGAGTTGCTGCCGCTGTTGCTGGGCAACCGGGCCGGCTCGCTGGGCGAGACCGCCGGCCTGCTGATCGTGATCTGCGGCATCTGGCTGGCGGCGCGCCGGATCTTCGACTGGCG
>CAZLBF010000252.1:0-7536 GCA_964557495.1 uncultured Myxococcales bacterium
TACTGCGAACACCGGATCGCGCGCAGCGCCGAAGGTCTCTGGGCCGTGCTCCACACGCCCGCCTTCGAGGCGCATCTCGGGAAGGCCATCGGGCTCGCCGAGTACCACGAGCTGGAGCGTGCGGAGGACGAGGCGGCCATCTATCGCAGGATCCGCGTGGTGCCGAGCATTCCGGCGGCGTTCCGGCTGGCGTTGCAGCGCGTCGGCGGGCGGGGAGAGGTCGGCTACGTCGAGGAGCAGTGGCGAAGCAAGCGCCGGATGGTCGTGCGCTGGCAGATGACGCCCTTTCTGCTGGCCGACCGGGTGTGCGTCGAGGGTCTGATCCGGATCGAGCCGGTCGACGCGTCCAGCTGTATTCGGATCCTCGACGGAGAGGTGGAAGTTCGGATCCTCGGCGTCGGAGGACTGATCGAGCAGGCGATCGTCTCCGGCGCCGTCGACGCCTACGCGAAGTCCGCCATCGCCGCGGGGTCGGACCCGAGGGAGTCCGTCTAGCGAGGGATCGCGCGACCGAGTCGGGCGATCCCGGCGCGCACCGGCTGCGCTACCGCTCCGGCTCGCTCGTCAGACGCTGCTTCGCCAGCAGGTTGAGCGAGAACGGCTCCGCCTCGGCGAGGTCGTCCCGGTCCGGGAAGAACTTGTGCAGGCCGGTCAGCTCCACGTTGATCTGCGGGGGCAGACCGGTGTCGATGAGGCGCCGCGCGATCCGGATGTACTCGTCGTGCACCATCTGGAGGTGCTTGTCGGAGCTCCGATCCTGCTCGAGCACGTTCTTGAACTCGAAGTACTCCTTGACGCTCTGCGGCTCCTTCAGGATCAGCAGCGGGTGCTTTGCGTCGTCCTCTTCCAGTCGCCCGCGCACCGTCGACTCGAAGTACATCGGCGACAGGTCTTCGTGGCTCATGTTCCAGTAGCGGTCGTAGGGCCGATGCGTGAAGAAGTCGATCCGGTCGTCCTCGCTGACCGAGATCGCGAAGAGGCTGCCCGGGAACTGAGCCTCCGAGGTCTGAAAGTCCTCGTAGACCAGCCGCCCGCAGGTGCTGTGCCTGTCGCCTCCCGCGGCCTCGGGCTCTGCCTCCGTGCGCTCCGGCTCGGCTTCGCGCTTCGTCTGGGCGACGGCCACCTCCGTGGGTGCGCTCGCCGCCTCGCTCGCCCGCTTCTCGCTCACGGCGCCGTTCGTCTCGTCCAGCGCCGCGGCGGCTTCGGGCCTGGAGGAGGGGTGGGTCGCCGCCTTCGTGCCCGGCACGCGAGGCAGGCTGACCGTCATCGTGGTCCCCTTGTCCACCTCGCTCTCGATGGACAGCTCGCCCTTGAACTCGGTGATGGTCTGCCGAACGAACACGAACCCGAGCGAGTGGAGCTCTCCGTCCAGGCTCTCCTTGTCGGTCAGCAGCTGACCGATCTTCTCCGGGCCCATGCCCGCTCCGTTGTCGCGCACCCGCAAGGCGACGCGGTCTCCTTCGATAACCGCGCTGATGCCGAGGACGCCGTCCTTGCGATCGGCCATCGCGTCCACGGAGTTCATGACCAGGTTGAAGAACATCCGCCGGAACCGGAACCGGTTGCCGCCGATGACCGCCGAGTCCAGCTGGTCGAGGCGAAGCTCGACCGTGGCGCCGCTCTTCTCGGCGACGTAGCCCGAGATCACGTTGCGGGTGAACTCTTCCATCTCGGAGCCGATGTCGAACTCCGAGTACATGTCGTGGTCGTCTTCCTCTTCGAGGAAGTGCTCGATGCGGCGCGCCACCCCACCGATCCAGTGGAGGCAGTTGAGGTAGTGGGTGCGGGATCGCGCCGAGCGGGAATCCTCCGGAAGAAACGCCAGCACCTTGTCGATCCGACCCCAGAGCGGGTTCAGGATCAGCTCGCAGGTGCTGTAGATCGTGTCGATGTACTTCTTGCCGACCAGGATGATGGTCCGGTCGGGCGAGAAGCTCTTCACCGCATTGGAGTAGTTCTGGAAGGCCTTACGGAGGCTGACCGCCTTCGTCTTCAGCACCTCCAGGTCCTCGCTGTGCAGGATCCGCGCCTGGTCGATGCTGTAGATCTCCAGATCCGTGTTGAGCGTCACGTGGAAGTGGATGACCTCGTTGATGAAGCGCTCGACGCGCAGATCGTGGATCAGGAACTTGATCTCCGCGACTTCCTTCTTGCTGCCTTCCTTGTAGTCAGCCATGGTTTCGGTCAGCTCGCTTCACGGCGCACCGAGTCCCTGGAGGCCCGGAGACCGAGGGACTCGGAGAGGCATTTTCCACCAAAGTACGGGCGATTATACCGCCCGCCCCGGTGCGCAACCAAGGGGGGGCGCGGCCGGGGGACCAGAGCGTCGGACGCCTCGGGAGGGGACCGGCAGAAGGCGAAGCAGGGGCCCGGCGGCCGGGCCCCTTTTCAGTACCGAAACGGCTTCGCCCGTCTACTTGATCCCGGCGACCTCTTCCAGCATGTCGGTCGTGACCGACTTCGGTCGCTCGATCGCGTACCCGAGCGCTCGGTCCCAGGTGATGTTGGCGAGCACGCCGATCGCGCGCCCCACACCGAAGAGCACCGTGTAGAAGTCGTACTCCGTCAGACCGTAGTACCACTGGATGACACCGGACTGGGCGTCCACGTTCGGCCACGGGTTCTTGGCCTTGCCCTGCTCCTTGAGGATGTCGGGCGCGACCTCGTAGATGCTGGACACGACGCCGAACAGCTCGTCGTCCGGCAGGTGCTTCAGGCAGTACTCGCGCTGCGAGGCATAGCGCGGGTCGGTCTTCCGGAGCACGGCGTGTCCGTACCCGGGAATGACCTGTCCGCTGTTCAGCGTGTCCCAGAGGAACTTGGTGAGATCCTCCTTGGTCGGGACCTTGCCGCCCAGCTTGTCGAAGACGTCCTGGATCCAGCTCAGCACCTCCTGGTTCGCCAGCCCGTGCAGCGGTCCCGCCAGGGCGTTGATGCCCGCCGAGAGTGCGTAGTACGCATCGGAGAGCGTGGAGGCTGTCAGGTGCGTTGTGTGGGCCGAGGCGTTCCCGGACTCGTGGTCGGAGTGCAGGATGAAGTACATCCGCGCGACATCGTCGTACGGCGGGTCGATGCCCATCATGTGCGCGAAGTTGCCGCCCAGGTCGAGGCTCGGATCGGGGGCGATCGGCGTGTCGCTCCGGTACTTCATCCGGTAGATGTACGCCGCGATGGTTGGCAGGCGAGCGAGCAGATCGGTGGAGTCCTCGAACATGGGCTCCCACGCGGTCATGCGGTCGTAGCCCGCATTGTAGGCCTTGTTGAACTTGGACTCGCGCTGCATGGTGAGGATGGCGGTCGAGAACATCACCATCGGATGGCTGTCCCGCGGCATGGCCCGGAGGACGTCGATCACGTACTGGGGTACCGCGCTCCTCTTCTTGAAGTCCGCCACGACCTCCTGGGCTTCCTTCTCGGACGGAATCTCTCCGGTGAGCAGGAAGTGCCAGAAGCCCTCGACGTAGGGGTAGTCCTTGCCCTTGGGCTTGGGCAGCTCGGCCATCACCTCGGGAATGGTCTTGCCGCGGAAGCGGATGCCCTCCATCGGATCCAGGTACGAGATGTCCGTGACGAGGCAACGCACGCCTCTCGCGCCACCGATTGCCTGCGCGATGGTCACCTCGCCCAGCTTGGTGTCACCGTGCTCCCGGACCAGCTTCGTGGTACGGGGGCGGTGCGCCTCGATCTTCTCTCTCAAGATGTCCTTAAGCGACATGGCTAGTTCCTCTCTCTCTGCGCTGATGAAGTCCAAGTCGGAAAATTGAAAAGAGGCACCTGATCCAGCTCACTCCCGTCTGACTGGAGGTGCTCGGCTCGGGCCGGATGCGATAGCTCGATTCGTCCGAGTAACGAGACACGAGTCCTCGGCACGGACGGTTGACCTGGACCGCAGGTGCGAATCGAACATCGAAACCCGAGGAGAAGGTTGAATGCTCTTCACCTCCAAGCGGAAGAGGCTCCCGGAAGCGGTCAGGGGGCTCGCAGCCGGAAGTCGTCGATCAGGAGAAGAGAGACCGGAGTGCTCGACGCCGTCTCGCTAAGACGACTAACCGGGAAAGCACCCTGTCGTTAACACTCATAGCAAATTCGGCGAAAATCTTACAGTCCTACGGTGGGTTACCGACGGCGTGAACGTCCGATCGGACTTGGACACGCGCCGCAACCGAAGCGGCTGCGACGACTTCAAGCGGTGCGGCGCTTCGCCTCGTGTGTGACTACACCGTCGGTAACTGTAGACAACCGATGAGACGCATTGTCTCAGGGGTGAGCGCGGGGATGCACGAGCCCGACGATATGACCGCGGTCATATCCAGATTGTCGCGAGCCGCTCAGGTCGACCGCGTTCGCTTCGGTCGCCCTACGGCGCGGCGCCGCTCTCTTCGAGGACCTCGATGCGGCTATCGACGGTGGCGACGCCCGGCACCCCCTTGGCGATCTCGATCGCGGTGTCTCGAGCTTCCGGCCGGCTGACGCTCCCCTGGAGCGTGACTTTGCCGCGCACCACCTCGGCTCGGATCGCCAGGTCGGCCAGCTCGTCCGCCTCGAGAAGACGCTGCTGGATCGCCCGGAACAGGAGCGCGTCGGTCACGCGGAAGTCCACCTTGGACTCGACCTCGGCCAAGCGGCTCTCCGCGTCGCGGAGCTCCTGGCGCGCGGCCTCCACGTCGGTTTGCGCCTGCTCGAGCGACTCCTGCGTCTCGTTGACCTGCTCCTGGGCCTCTTGCACGGCCGCGCGGGCGTCGATGAGCAAAGCCTCCGCGTTCGACAGCTTCTCCTCGATCGACGGCTCTCCACACGCGCACAGGCCGCTCAGCAGAGTCAGTGCCGCACCCCAGGCCAGACCTCGTGCCACGTGTCTGCGACTACTCCGGCAGGCCACCGGGGAGTCCCTTCTTGGCGTCCTCGAGCGCGGCCTCGCCGGCCTCGCCCGCGTCGTCAGTATCCGGCGGCATCTGAGCCGCAGCTGCCTGCTCGCGCGCCGACTGGAGCGCTGACGTCACCTCGGCGTTGTCCGGATCGACCTTGGCTGCGCGGGTGCAGGCCGGGACTGCCTCCGTGTACTTCTGCTCGCGCACGAGGTCGAGGCAGCTCTGGACGGCGGGGTCGACGGCAGCTTCGAGCGCCTTCTCGACGTCGCCCGAGGTCGGCATGGCGCCGCTACCGGACTCGCTGGTGCCCGCGCCCCCTGTGGCGGGCGCGGAGCCCGAGTCCTGGCCGCCGCAGGCCAGGGTGGCCAGCAGCAGGATCGCGATCGCAGTTCGTTGCATTTCGATTCTCCCTTCGAGGCGGCGGGGACTGCCACGCACAGACCTCGAGATCCGGACCCAGCATGCGCGCGGTTGGACGCCGCGCTGCCTGAATTCTAATGCTTGCGCAGGCGAATCCGTCACCCACCTGCCGTGTGCTAGAAACTAGGAATGGCGAAGACGACTCTTCTCGGTGGCCGGCGTCTGAGGGTACTCCTGATCGGGGCCGTGGTCGCGTCCTGCGCGGGTATCGACTCTCTCCCCCTGGGCGAGCTGCTGGACACCGCAGGGATTCAACAACAGGCGGCCCTCGACGACGGGACCATCGCCGCGGGTCTCAAGGAGGCCCTGCAGGTCGGGACCGACCGCACGGTCCAGTCGACCTCGCGCGAGAACGGATTCCTGGGCAACAGCCTCATCCGGATCGCCCTGCCCGAGCAGCTGGAGGCCACCGCGAAGGGGCTGCGCGCGGTCGGCTTCGGAAGCCAGGTCGACGAGCTCGAGGTGTCGATGAACCGCGCCGCAGAGCGGGCGGCCGGAGAGGCCGCCGCGGTCTTCATCGATGCGATCCGCCAGATGAGCTTCTCCGACGTGCGATCCATCTGGCAGGGTCCGGACGACGCCGCCACCGTGTACTTCCGAGACAAGACCAGCGACGACCTGCGCGTCCGCTTCGGGCCGATCGTGGACGAGAGCATGCAGCAGGTCGGGCTGGCCCGGCTCTACGACGACCTGCTGGCGAAGCTCGCCCGGCTCCCGCTCGTGCCCCAGCCGGACCTCGATCTGGAGGAGTACGTGACCGACCGGGCGCTGGCGGGGCTGTTCACCGTGCTCGAGCAGGAGGAGGCGAAGATCCGGACCGATCCCGCGGCCCGGACGACCGACCTCCTGCGCACGGTGTTCGGGAGCGGCTGAGGCGCTCCGCGACTGCGCCGAGCCCGATCCGGCTCGCCGCTACTTCGGCGTGTAGACGAGCGGCATGCCGTTCATGCCGACCGGGATGTAGACGGTGGTGTGGTTGGGCGAGTCCGACATCTTCTGCTGCGCCTGGATCGCCTCGTGCTGGAGATAGTTCGCCGTCAGCGTCGTGTTGATGATCCGCTGTGCCTCGGCAATTCCCTTGGCCTCTTCGATCCGGATCTCGGCGTCTCGCTGGGCGATCTGCTTCTGCGTCGCCTTCTCCTCGAGTAGCTGCTGCGCGGCCAGCTTCGCCTCGACCGCCTTCGCGACGATCTCCGGGTAGTCGATGTTCCCCACCACCAGGCTCACGAGCTGGAAGGGGGTCCCCTCTAGGTGGGCCTCGAGTCGCGCCTGGACCTCCCCGGCGATCTCATCCCGTTGGGTCTTCACCTCTCGGCTATTCGACTTCTGGACCGTGTCGCGAACGAACGTCCGGAACGGCTCCTGCGCGAAGCGCGGGTACCACTCCGGGCCGCCGAAGTCGAGGACGACCTTCTCGATCGACCCGGGCTCGACCGAGATAACGGCGTGGAAGTCGAACGCGATGTTCAGGTCGTCGCTCGTCAGGATCTTGAACTGCTCGGTGTAGGTCTTCGGGCGAATGTCGATGTTGACGATCTCGTTCCGGAAGAGCGACAGGCCGTAGTTCCCCGGGCCCTGCACGGTACCGCGGAAGCCGCCCTTTCCGAGCACGCGCGGACGCTCGAATACGTAGCCCTCGTGGCCCGCCGGCGTGTAGGGGTTCGTGCAGGCCACCAGCACCAATACGGCGGGCAGCATCCAGCGCACAGTGTGCATCCGAGCCATCGCTTTCCTCCTCCGAGCCTCGAATCCGGAGATCCGTATCGGAGGTATCGGAAGCGGCGACTCGAGGAGTGAGCGCTCGGCGGCGCTGGCGGGAACGTCGCTACTCAAGCCGTCCGGTCCCGGGTCCGATCCAGCGTCGCGTGAGGCTCGCTGCGACGAAAGGCTGGTGGTTCGCTCTCGGGGTGGCCCTGCTGGCCGGACCCGCCATCGCAGAGATCTACTGGTGGGTCGACGAGAGCGGCAACGTCCAGTCCACCTCCGACCCGAGCCAGGTCCCGCCGGAGCACCGCGAGCGGCGCGACTCGGGCACGGAGCGCATCACGATCGTTCCGCAGATCCAGGCCCCCGCCGCCCGGGAGCCCGCGCCGAAGCCCGCCGCGATCGACCGCACAGCGGCTCCCGGAAGTGACGAGGAGCGGATCGGCGGCAAGACCGAGCCCGAGTGGCGACAGGGGTACCAGATGCTGCAGTCCGAGCTCGCCGGGCTGGAGCGGCGCCTCGAGTACCTGGAGCGGAACCCGCA
>CAZLBF010000253.1:0-5202 GCA_964557495.1 uncultured Myxococcales bacterium
TACGCGCCGACCGCCTCGGCCACCTCCTGCGTCGAGACGTTCTCGCCCTTCCAGCGGAACGTGTCGCCGATGCGGTCGACGAAGTAGAAGTAGCCCTGCTTGTCGCACCGGAGCAGGTCGCCGGTGCGGAACCAGGTGTCTCCCTTGCTGCGCACGTCGCGCAGGATCTTTCTCTCGGTCTCGGCCTTCGAGGTGTAGCCCTCGAAGCGTCCCTGGAGCGTGTCGGCCTTCTGCGGGATCTCCCCGACCAGCTCCCCCACTTCGTCCGGTGCGCACTCGATGCAGAGACCTCCCGCATCGCGCACGTGCGTGTCCGATTCGACGTCGTACCGGATCAGGCGGGGCTGCGGCACCACGGCGGGCGGGCGCTTCCCGCACGACCCGTGCTTGTTGTCGAAGTTCAGCATCGCCACGTTTCCCTCGGTCGCGCCGTAGAACTCGACGACCTGCGGAATGCGGAAGCGGTTCTGGAACTCCTTCCAGATGTCGGGGCGCAGGCCGTTGCCGATCGCGAACTCGACGGCGTGAGCGCCGTCGTCGTCGGACTGGGGCTGGATGACCAGGTAGCGGCAGAACTCTCCGATGTACTGGAAGGCCGTCGCTTCGAACTGGCGCACGTCCTTCCAGAATGCGCTGGCGCTGAACTTGCGCCTCAGCGCGATCGTGCCTCCGCTGCGCAGCACCGCCGAGACCGCCATGCCGCCGCCGGCGCTGTGGTACAGCGGCAGAGCACAGTACATGACGTCGCTCCGCCCGAAGCCTGCGATTTGCGAGCCGATGCCGGTCATGCTGAAGCGCAGATGGCTCATCTTCGCCGCCTTCGGCAGGCCCGTGGTCCCGGAGGTGTAGATCAGGACGAGCGGATCGCCGCTGTGTACCTCGGCCCGCACGCTCGGGTCGGGATTCTGCGTCGAGCGGCTCGCGAGCTCGCTCTCGAAGTCGAGCGCGTCCGGCGGAAGCGGGATTGCCGAGGTCGTGGCCGGATCGGCTGCCACATGGACCTCGAGATCCTCGGGAGCGTCGGCCCCGAGCGACTCGTAGTTCGGCAGGCACTCGGAGCCCACGATCAGCCGGCGGGTGCCGGCTGCTTCGATCGCGTGTCCGAGCGTCCGGCCGGTGAGGTTCGTGTTCAGCAGAGCCGTGGTGACGCCGGCCTTGGCGAGCCCGGCCCAGGCCGCCAGGTACTCGGGCCGGTTTTGCATTAGCAGGGCGACCACGTCACCCGAGCGGATTCCCGACTCGAGCGCCCAGTGCGCGATGCGGTTGGCCAGGGCGTTGTACTCGTTGTAGCTGACGCGGCGATCCTCGAACAGCACCAGTGGGTGATCCCCGCGCGCGGCGACCTGCTTCTCGATCGTGTCGACGAACGTCCAGCTCGAGCTTGGCTTCACCCGCATGAGCGCGAGCCCGTGCCGAAGCGTCCGGTACAGCGTCCTGAGTTGTCGGACGTCCATCGGTCGCTCCCCCGTCAAAGAAGTGAACCCGGGCCCCAGTCGGTCACGGGCTCGTCGATGCACGGTAAGCATACGCGGGTTCTTCCTCTGGCGGCAACGGTCCCTCTGCAGGATCCCTCGGCCGGAGGGCTCCATGCGGGCTGCGCGACGGCGCTCGAGTCCGGCGACGCGAACCCCGCTCGCTCGGCGATCTCGACCGGTCCGCCGGCTACTGCGGAGCCTGCTCACGGCGGGCGCGAAGCCGCTTCGTCGGACCCAGCACCGGCCAGTCGTAGTTCAGGATGATCCGGAGCTCGTTCTGCGAGTCGCCGCCCCTCTGGTTCAGGAATGCGCCGCGCACCCGGACCCACAGACCGCGCAGGCGCGTTCGCTTGACGCGGTAGTCGGCCGTCAGGTCGAGCTCGGACTGGTCCGGAAGGCTCTCGCGCGGCTCCGCGATCCGCGCGCCGGTGCCCCGCGTGTAGCTCCCGAACACGGTCAGCTGGGGCAGTCCGTGCGCCTTGAAGTTGTAGATCAGGGCCGCGTCCCAGGCCTCCTCGTCGGCCCGGTCGAAGCTCCGGAGCATGCGGTCCACGGGGCTGGGGCGGCTCCCGTAGGGGCTGCGGATCCTCTGCTCGTCCGAGGTGGTCGACATCGCGAAGGAGAGGGTCGCGCCGCGATAGCTCGCACCGACGAAGCCGGCGAGGAAGTAGGTGTCGAAGCTCGATCCGGTGAGCAGGTCGTCGCCCGTGCTCCGCTGCTGCGTGTAGTGGACCTCCGCGCTGAGGGCCAGGTCGTCCGAGAGCCGTCGCGTCCAGTCGGCCTTCGTGTAGAAGATGTTCAGGACGTCGGGCACGTGGTGGTTCAGCACGCCGACGCGTACGTCGGGAGTCAAGGTGAGCTCGATGCCGGCCATCGCGAGGCCGCGCTTCGCGTCCCCCGCGCCGGCCTGCTCGGCCATGGAGATGAAGCGGTCGCTGTTGCGCTCCTTGATGCGACTGACCCAGCCCGTGATGTACCTGACGCCGGGGCGCCAGCCCGAAGCGGGCAGCGCGCCCTGGACCGAGTAGCCTTCGAAGCTGTTCGGGGCCATGCGGTTGTCGTGCTTGTTCAGGTAGGGGATGTCGTAGAGCTGGCGGTAGAGGCGCAGCTCGTGGCCCTCGGCGAGCTCGACAGCGGCATACGTCTCTCCGAACACGGAGAACGGCCGCTGCCGCGGTCGGAGGAGCTGCGTGCCGTCGCGGTCGCTCGGCGCGTGGATCGGCTGCGAGGTGTAGAAGCCAATGCCGAAGCGGATGCGGTCGAGCAGGAGGCCCGACTTCCAGCGCAGCCAGCCGCCGTAGGTCCAGGCCTCGCGGCGCGAGTTGTCCACGAGCTTTCCGTACAGGTAGTAGCTGCGGAAGCGTGCGCTCAGCGTGCTGTCCGCGAGCACAGGAGCCCAGCCCCTCACGGCCCGCCGGATCGGGTCCGTGTGCGGGCCCGCCTCATCGGGAAGCTCCTCCTCGAGGTGCTTCTCGATGGGGCTTTTGCGCTCGTCGATCGGGACGTCCGGCGGCGCGTCCTCGTAGTCGGATTCGGCCGCGATGCCCGCGTGGGCGATCGCCAGGAGCAGGAGTAGCGCGGTAATTCCCCGTCGCTTCGACCCGGACATGGCCGCATGATACGGCTTCCTTCGCCAGACATCGTCGCGGCTCGTGACCGGCGACGGAGCTGGCGGGCCTCGACTGGCTCGAGGTGGCTCGGAGCGCCCCGCCGGCCTCAGGATGAGCCGTTCAAGGGGCTTCTATGCGGCTCGCTTCATCCCTGGCTCTCTCGTTCAGGTGCTCTGCGCGAACTCCACGATGACGCGTGCGAGCTCTTCGCCCTTCTGTTCCTGGACGAAGTGGCCGGCGCCCTGGATGGTCACGTGCTCGCGTCCCTTTGCCCCGGGCACCCGCTCCTGAAAGGCGAGTTCTCCTCCTGAAGTGATCGGATCACTGTCGCTGAAGGCGGTGAGCAAGGGCTTGTCCCATTTCTCGAAGACGTTCTTCCAGGCGCGATGGTTCTCCGCAAGCTGGGATGGGACCAGCGGCGGCATGGCACGCGGACCCTCCTTGTAGGACTCGTCGGGGAAGGGGGCATCGTATGCGGCGACCAGCTCCGGAGGGCCGCCGCCCATGATGAAGGCGCCGACCGGAAACACTTCGATGGTCTGCGACAGTGCCACCCAGCGTGGGAAGGTCATTTCGGCCACCAGTTCCTCGGGCGTGATCTTGCCGATCTGTTCGATTGCCAGCTTGAAGTCGGCATAGGCTTGTTCGGCGATCTCGGGTGGAGCGTCCGGAAGCCCCGTATTCGACACCACGATGCGGGCGAAGCGATCCGGATCATTGGCGACGACGCGCAGTCCGACGAGCCCGCCCCAGTCCTGGCCAAAGAAGGTGGCGTTCTCGAGGTCCAGGCCCCGGAAGAGCTCGGTCATGATCTCCACGTGCAAGGGGTAGCTGTGGGTCTTGCGGCTCCTGGGCTTGTCGGAACGACCGAAGCCGATGAGGTCCGGCACGATGGAGCGGAAGCCCGCGGCGCTCATCACGGGGATCATCTTGCGGTACAGGAAGGCCCAGGTCGGCTCGCCGTGGAGCATGAAGACCGGGGGGCCGTCCCGGGGTCCTTCGTCCAGGTAGTGGACGCGATAGCCCTGGATCTCCCGGTACTGGGGTTGAAACGGGAAGTCCGGCAGGTTCGCGAATCGCTCCTCCGGTGTTCTAATCGCGTCGTCGCGCATGGCTCCTCCTCTCGTGGAGACCGAGTATGTCAGACTCCGCGTTGTTCCTGGTTGAGGACCCGCGCGTAGAAGCGCAGGTTCGCCGAGGCCCCCTGGGTTCCGGTGTCGAGACGGGCCGATGGGCTAGGGTCTCATGTCATGAGCGGACGGTCGACACGGACCGACACGGACGATCTGAGGATCGCGCGCATCCTGCCGCTGGTGTCCCCGGTGGTGCTGATGGAGGAGCGCCCCCTGCCTTCGCGGGACGCGCTGTTCCTCGCCGAGAGCCGGAGAGCCATCGAGGAGGTCCTCTTCGGGGATGACCCCCGTCTGCTCGTGGTGGTCGGGCCGTGCTCGATCCACGACCCGGCCGCTGCGCTCGAGTACGGCCGGAAGCTCCGCGCCGTGGCCGACGACCTCGCGGATGCGCTGCTGGTCGTCATGCGCGTCTACTTCGAGAAGCCCCGCACAGTCGTCGGCTGGAAGGGACTCATCAACGACCCCGGGCTCGACGAGAGCTACCGCATCAACGACGGACTCCGGAAGGCACGCGGGCTGCTCCTGGACCTTCTCTCCCTCGGGGTCCCCGCCGGCACCGAGTTCCTCGACACCACCTTGGGTCAGTTCTACGCCGACACGGTGAGCTGGGGAGCGATCGGCGCGCGCACGGCCGAGAGCCAGGTGCACCGGGAGCTCGCCTCCGGCCTCTCCATGCCGGTGGGGATCAAGAACCGCACCGATGGCGACATCGCCGTCGCCATCGACGCGATTCGGGCAGCACGCCATCGCCATCTCTTCCCTTCCCTGACTAAGGACGGCGCCCCGGCGATCCTGGAGACGTGCGGCAACGAGGCTTGCCACATCGTGTTGCGCGGCGGCGCGACGGGCCCGAACTACACGGCGGATCACATCGCTAGAGTCCGCGACCGGCTCCATGCCGTCGGTCTTCCCGAGGTCATCATGGTCGACGCGAGCCACGGCAACAGCCGCAAGGACCCACAGCACCAGGTGGCTGTCGGCGAT
>CAZLBF010000254.1:0-10883 GCA_964557495.1 uncultured Myxococcales bacterium
GTCCGATTCGGCAGCTCGCGCTGCGCCCGCTCCACGAGCTCTCGATCCGGCTCGGTCTCCGCCACCCGTGTGTCTCGCTCCGCCCTTTCCAGCGCGTGATATACGCTGGAGAGCAGGAGCGCAAGCCGCTCGCTGCGTGCCGAGGCACGAATCCGAGTCTGCCGCATGGGACCCCCACCCCTCGGCCGTCTCAGGGGGGCGGCATCAGCGCGGTCTCACCTTCCACAGGCGGCCTGGGTCACTCGGCTGCGCGCCGCGCGCGGCGGGATTCGGCCGGCCGATCCCGCCCGCGCGGCACCGCTCACGCTACTCCCTGCGCAGGCGGCCCAGCCAGTGCTCCATCTGGCGACCGGCGGCCTCGCGGCCGCCCAGGCCGAACGACAGTGCGACCGCCACGGCGGCAGCGCCGAGCGTCAGCCCGAATGCGAGATTCACGATGTCGTCCGCGAGCCCCATCGCGCGAAGCCCCATGGCCAGGACGAGGCCCAGGATTCCGAAGCGGGCGATGTTGGCGACCCCGCTCGCGCCGTCTCCATACACGCTCCGGATGGCCTCGAGGGCCAGATTGGAGAGCCAGAAGCCGATCGCGATGATCGCGGTTCCCAAGAGCACCTGTCCGCCGAACTCGATGAAGGTGGCGACCAGCTCGGAGACCTGGGCGAACCCCATGCGGTTGGCCGCCTCCACGCCCGCGAACAGCATCGCAAAGAAGAGGATCAGCGTGCCGACCAGCCTGGACGGAGTTCTCTCGGCGGAGAAGGCCTGATCCAGCCCGATCCGCGCGGGCAGCTGGTCGAAGCCGGCTCCTGCGAGCAGCTCGCCGACGAGCCCGGCGGCGAAGCGCGCCACGAAGTACGTCACGGTCAGGATGACTGCCGCCGCGAAGATGTTCGGGAGCGCCGCCGTGAGTGCCGTGAGCATGCTCGTCGCGGGAGCCGTGACGGATTCGATCTGCAGCGCGTTGAGCGCAGCGGTGATCACCGGGATCAATATGAGCACGTAGAGCACGAGCGCGATCAGCCTGGAGAGGCTCAGGGTGCCCCGGAGTCCGGCGCTCTCGCCGATCCGGTCCGCCCCGCTTGCCGACAGGAGATTCGCCGCCAGGTCCCGAACGATGCGCGCCACCAGCCAGCCCGCCAGCCCGATCGCGGCCGCTGCGAAGATGTTCGGCAGCATCGCGAGGGCCTTTCCGACCATGTTCTCGACGGGAGCCAGCAGGCCCGTGATCTCGAACGCTCCGAGGATCGCCGGCAGGAAGAGCAGCAGCACCACCCAGTAGAGCACGCGGGCCAGATTCTCGCTCATGGGCTCCATGCCGGCCTGTCTCGCCAGCGCCTCGTCCATGCTCGTCGCTCCCAGCACCCTGCGCGCGCCGGCGCGGAGCACGGTCGCCAGAACCACGGCGATCAAGATCAGCACGCCACCCGCGATCAGGTTCGGAGCGAAGCTGAAGAACTGATCGACGAGCGACTGCAGTGGCGCGGAGACCAGGTCGAGGTTCAAGGCGTCGAAGAATGCGAGCAGCACGAACAGCAGGATCAGGTAGTAGGCCCCGGCCGAGATGGCCTTCTCGACGTCGAACCCTCCCGCTTCGGCCTGTTCGGAGGAGATGCGCTCGTTGAGCTGGAGTGCTCCGGCCAGCTTGCGCACGCCTGCGCGAATGATCAGAGCTACGAACCAACCCACGACCAGAATGGCCAGTGCACCCGCCAGACTGGGCAGGAACTCGCCCAGTCGGGCCTGCAGGCTCTCGATCAGAGGCTTGAAGTCCATCGTGATTCTCCTTCTGTGCGACCCTTCGCACTACGGGACCGCGTCGGCTTGCCGCCGGCGCGGTCCCTGCTCTCCCCCCCGGAATTACGGCTCAGCGACCGATCCGGACGCCGAGTGCGTCGAGCGTGGAGACGGTCAGCCGGCCGCTCGGCAGGCCCTTCTCCTTCTGGAAGGCAGTCACTGCAGCGAGCGTTTGCTTGCCGATGATGCCGTCGATCGGACCCGGATCGTGACCCACATTCTCCAGCGCGCGCTGGATCTCGGCAATGAGCTGCTGAGACGCGTTGGTCTCGCACAGGACCGGGCGCCAATCCATCCGTCCGTCGCGGAGCAGGCTGCGCTGCGTCACGTTCTGGTACTCGGCCGGGATCTCGATGCGTTGGCTGGTCGCCGGAGCGACGAGCTTGCGAACGCGCACGGTCTTGTATTCCGCCGGGATCTCGATCGGGCGAGTCGTAGCGGGCGTCTTGAGCACCCTCTTCCTCACCGTCTCGTACTCGGCCGGGATCTCCACCTCCTGGGTCGTGGCCGGCGACTTGAGAATTCGCTTGCGCACGGTCTTGTAGGTCGCGGGCACCTCGACCAGGCACATGATCTCGCCCGTGGCGTGATCGACCCGCTCGATGAGGCCGCGGCCCTTCTTCCAGACCGTGTGAGCCGGCCGATCCTGCACCTGCTCCTCGACCCACTCGTACTCCGCCGGAACCTCCACGATCTTGGTCGAGGCGACGCGGACGAGCATCTGCTCCTCGACCCACTCGTAGGTCGCCGGAACCACCTCGAGGCGCTCCGATGCCTCCTTTACCAGAACCTGCTCCTCGACCCACTCGTACTGCGCGGCCACGGGCTCGATGCGCGCCGAGGCCTCGCGCTTCAGCACGCGGATCTGCTGGGTCTCGTATTCCGCCGGCACGAACACACGCGCGTAGCACTGACCCGCTTGGGCGTTCGGAGGGAGCAGCGCGGGACTCGCCTCGGACGGGCCGCGCGCTGCCACGTCCGGCGTGCTCTCGGCCGCTTGGAGCGTGCTGGAGAGCTCCTGGATCCGAGAATCGCGCTCCTCGATCTGCTGCTGCTGCTCGCTCACGGATGCCTGGAGGGATTGGATCTCCTTCTGGCGCTCGTCGAGCTGGGCCTCGAGCTCCGATGGCCCTTGCGTTGCACAGCCTGCCGCGATGGCTGCTGCAGCCAGGAGCTGGATCAGTGTCGTCGTTCGGAATCTCATGCGCATCGTGGATGTCTCCTCGTCTCGTCGCTGTCTAGTGCTCGACCGCCGGAGGGAGTGTCTTCGCCTCCTCGATCCAAACGGCGACCGTACTGGTGCTCGGGAGGTTCTTGCAGACCTCCTTCTGCCGGTTGATCTCGGCCATCTTTGCGGCCAGGTTCTCGGGATTGCGATTGCGCAGCTCCCTCACCGTGTCCACGCCACTGGCCTCGAGCAGCTCGGCGTACTGTCCGGCGACGCCCTTGATGCGGAAGAGGTCCGCCATGTTGACCCACCCGAGGATCAACGACTCGCTCAGCCCCGTCGTCTCCGCGAGCTGTCCCCGTCCGAGCTTCGTGCGGCCCGCGGCCAGCAGCTGATCGGTGGTCTGAATGCCGACCGACTCCAGCGCCTTCGCGTATGCGGGGCCGATACCTTCAATGCTCTCAACCGAGCTGGGCATTTCTTGTTCTCCTTGATCAATCAGTTCTGGAAAAGCTTACTGGCGAGCTTTCGCACGCCCGAAACCAAGCCGCCGGCAGGCGGGCCGCCGAGCAGGGACAACACATCGTCTCCGCCCTTGGACTGCAGCAGTCCCAAGAGCTGCGGTACGAACACCTGTAGCGCCGATGCGACTTTCGACTCCTCAATACCCAGACGCGCAGCCAGTCCTCCGACGTCCAGTCCCGCCATGAAGGAGGAGATGCCCCCGCTCCCGTCGAGGAGCGACCGAACATCGAAGCTTCCGGAGCTCCTCACGCGTGTGAGCGTGGCGTCGGCCGCCTCGGGTAGGAGGCGTTCCGCCTCGTCCGTGCTGAGACCCGCGGATTCCAGACCCGAGGTCAGCTCTGGAGCGTTCTCCCTGAGAAGTGATGCAATCAGATCCATCGATTCCCTCCCGAGGATGGACATGTGAAAGCCGATCCCGTAGCCGGCCCGGCGCCCCTTCCGTTCTGAACTGCACAATGGCGGGACCCGGCAAACCGTCACATGCCGAAGCTCGCGCCGGGACCGAGAGGGGGATCCCGGCCGGCCCGGGCCGGTCGATCTGGTATCGTACGCACGCCCCGCGACTCCCGCAGCGTCGGGGCAGTAGGGGTAAGCACCTGGAACATCACGTGTTTCTTGGCTTATCCCGTCGGGAGTCGGAGTCACCGGTGGAGGAGAGCCGACGTGAGTGAGTACGAGAAGCTGGGCGCTTTCTACCTGGGTCGCACGTACGATTCCGCTGCCGCACGCGTCACCGACGAGCTGGTGCTGTACGACGCCAAGGATCTGACCACGCACGCCGTCTGCGTGGGCATGACCGGAAGCGGGAAGACCGGACTGTGCCTCTCGCTGCTCGAGGAGGCGGCGATCGACGGGATCCCGGCCCTCGCGATCGACCCGAAGGGGGACCTCGGGAACCTGCTCCTGACGTTCCCGGATCTCGCTCCCGCCAGCTTCGAGCCCTGGATCGACCCGGCCGAGTCGGTCCGGTCGGGCATGACGCCGAAGCAGTACGCGGCCCAGGCCGCCGCGCGCTGGAAGAAGGGCCTGGCCGAGTGGGGCCAGGACGGTGAGCGGATCGCGCGCTTTCGGGAGTCGGTCGACGTGGCGATCTACACACCGGGGAGCTCGGCGGGAAGACCGCTCCGAGTGCTCCACTCTCTCGCCGCGCCCGCGGCCGAGGCGCCGGTGGACGGCGATGCGCTCCGCGAACGCGTCGAGAACGCGGTCTCCGGCCTGCTGACCCTGCTCGGGATCGAGCCGGATCCCGTTCGCAGCCGCGAGCACATCCTGCTCTCGAGCCTGATCCATCGGGCCTGGACGAAGGGGCGCGATCTCGACCTCGCGGCTCTGATCGCGGAGATCCAGTCGCCCCCCTTCGAGCGGCTCGGGGTGATGGATCTGGAAGCGTTCTTTCCCGGAAGTGAGCGCTTCGAGTTCGCGATGCGCTTGAATGCATTGCTCGCTTCGCCGGGCTTCGAGGCGTGGCTGAAGGGCGAGCCGCTCGACGTGCAAAGCCTGCTGTACACCCCACTCGGTCGACCGCGACTCTCGATCCTGTCGATCGCGCACCTCTCGGACGCCGAGCGCATGTTCTTCGTCACCATCCTCCTGAACGAGGTGATCTCCTGGATGCGTGCACAGCCGGGCACCTCGAGCCTGCGTGCTCTGCTGTACATGGACGAGGTCTTCGGCTACTTCCCTCCGACGGCGAATCCGCCCTCCAAGACGCCGATGCTCACGCTGCTCAAGCAGGCTCGGGCGTATGGTCTGGGCGTCGTGCTGGCCACTCAGAACCCGGTCGACCTCGACTACAAGGGGCTCAGCAACGCCGGGACCTGGTTCGTCGGCCGGCTCCAGACCGAGCGCGACAAGGCGAGGCTCCTGGATGGGCTCGAGGGTGCGTCGACCACGTCGGGTGCCAGCTTCGATCGGCGCGAGCTCGAACGCACCGTGTCGGGCTTACGGAGCCGCGTCTTCCTGCTGAACAACGTGCACGACGATCGCCCCGAGCTGTTCCACACGCGCTGGGCGCTTTCGTACCTCCGGGGTCCCCTGACTCGCGAGCAGATCCGCGCACTCAGCGTTCCACTCGAAGCTCCGATCGAGCCGGCGCCCGAGCCCCGGCGTACCGAGAACGTCGCCGCTCGCGAGACGAACACGCTGGATCGCCCGCTCCTGCCCCCCGACGTTGCGGAGGCCTTCGCCGTCCGACGCTCCGCGATTCCCTCGGGCTCGACGGTCGTCTATCGCCCCGCGCTGCTCGGTGCGGGTCGAGTACACTACGTCGACCGGAAAGCGGGAGTGGATCACTGGGCGGAGGTGCGGAGACTCGCCGCATTGCGCGACGATCCACCCGTCGATCTGTGGGACCACGCTGAGATCCCGCTGGACACGCTCGAGCTCGACGGCGAGCCCGAGCTCGACATCAAGTTCACCGCACTTCCCGCGGTCGCGGGTCGCGTCCGTAGCTATGCCCCTTGGAGAAAGCGGCTGGCCTCGTCTCTCTACCGCACCGAGGCCCTGCAGCTGCTTCGTTCGCGCGAGTTCCGTCAGTACTCCGCGCTCGGGATGGACGAGGCGGCCTTCCGCGCCGGTCTCGCGCAGCTCGCCCGAGAGAAGCGCGACCAGGGCGTGGAGCGGCTGCGAAAGCGCTACACGCCCAAGTTGGCTCGTCTCCAGCAGCGGATCCGAACCGCAGAGGAGCGCGTCGAACGTCATCGGTCGCAGCACAAGCACGAGAAGCTCCAGACCGTAGTCTCGCTGGGGGCGACCGTGCTCGGCGCCCTGTTCGGGCGCCGAGCGGTCAGCGCCGGTACCGTCGGACGCGCGACGACGACCGTCCGCGGGGCCAGCCGGGCCGCGCGCAAGAAGGAGGACGTCGACCGCGCGCTCGACCGGCTCGAAGAGCTCCGGGAGCAGCTCGAGACTCTCGAGGCGGAGTTCCAGGATCAGGCGGCCGAGGTCGCGGAGCGCATCGATCCAGGTGCGCTCGAGCTGGAGGAGCACCGGGTGCGTCCGCGCAAGGCGGACATCCAGGTGGACCAGGTCGCGCTGCTCTGGACGCCCTGGAGCGTCTCCCGAGACGGAATCGCCGAGCCCCTGTATTGAGCGCGCCGATCGGTCTCTCTGGCCGCGGCTTGGCTCGTAGCTCGTCGAGCGCCTCGCCGCGCGACGAGTCGGGTCACGTCGCCGCGCGGAAGTGCGGAATCACCTCGCGGGCGAAGCGCTCCAGGTTCGGTATCTCGTCCTCGGGAGCTTCGCCGGGAGAGACGCCGCGGATGATCAGGTCCGTGACGTGGAACTCGCGCCGGAAGCGCTCGACCTCGGCGATGCACTGCTCGGGCGTCCCGAAGAAGACGTTCTGCGGAATCGCCCGGCCGGAGGCCTGACCCTCGGCGAGCTGCTCGGTCATGCGATCCGCCGACTCGGAGATCCACTTGCCGTAGATGCGCTGGCCGTACCGCTCGCCGTCCGCCGCGGCCGACTTCCGCCAGATCGCGCGGTATGCCTCGGGGTCGTCCGCCACCTGAAAGCCCCGGATCACGCCCACGCGGTAGTCGTCGGGCGCGCCACCTCGCTCCGCGACCGCCTCGATCCACGGGTCGAGCACCGCGGCTCGGTCTCCCTGAGGTAGGAGGTGTGCGCCAAAGCGCGCGGCTCGGCGCGCGCCCCCTTCGCTCATGGCGGCGACGAAGATCGGGGGTCCGCCGGTCCGGACCGGCCGCGGGCGGATCCGGATCTTCTCGACCCGGTAGCGCTTGCCCTCGTACGAGAACTCCTCCCCGCTCCAGGCGAGGCGGAGGATCTCCAGGCACTCCTCGGTGAGCGAGACGCGGTTCGCGCGCGGAACGCCGAGCGCCTGGAACTCCTCGCGCACGTAGCCCAGGCCCGCGCCGAGCAGCATGCGACCTCCCGACAGGTTGTCGAGCACGGCGAGGTCCTCGGCGAGACGCAACGGGTGCTGGAAGGGTAGGAGCAGCACCGCCTGACCGATCTCGACTCGCTGGGTCGCCGCCGCGATGGCGCCCGACATGGCGATGAGCGACGGCATGTAGCCGTCCTCCACGAAGTGGTGCTCCGACATCCAGACGCTGTCGAACCCGAGCGCGTCGACGTGCCGGATCTGCTCGAGCGTGCGGGCGTACAGGTCCGCGCTGGAGACGCCGCTTCCGGGCGGGTTGCGGAAATCGTAGTGCACGCCGAAGCGGACCGGATGAGGCATGAAGTCACCTCTCGACTCGTGGTTCCGTCCATTGTAGGCGACCCGATCGCCGGAGGAACAGCGCGCGTCGATGCGTCACGCGGGGTACCCGGGGATCGGGTAGTCTGTCGGCGCCAGCAGGTGTGGGAGGACCCTCCGTGGACGACGTGCTGCTGCTCTCGCGCATCCAGTTCGCCTTTACCATCATGTTCCACTACATCTTCCCGCCGCTCACGATCGGCCTGGCGGTGGTGCTCGTCTACCTCGACGGCAGGTCTCTGCAGACCCGAGATCCCGTCTACGCGTCGGCGGCACAGTTCTGGACCCGCATCTTCGCGCTCAACTTCGCGGTGGGGGTGGCCACCGGCATCGTGATGGAGTTCCAGTTCGGCACGAACTGGGCCACCTACTCCCGCTTCGTCGGTGACGTGTTCGGATCGGCGCTCGCGGCAGAAGGCATCTTCGCCTTCTTCCTCGAGTCAGGCTTCCTGGCCGTGCTGGTCTTCGGCTGGAACCGCGTGGGGCCGCGCATGCACTTCTTTGCCACCTGCATGGTGGCGCTGGGGTCGATCTTTTCCTCGGTCTGGATCGTGGTGGCGAACTCCTGGCAGCAGACTCCGGCCGGCTCCCACATCGTGCCCGTGCTACGCGACGGCGTGCCCTGGGTGGTCGACGGCGTGCCCATCATGCGCGCCGAGATCGTCGACTTCTGGGCCATGGTCCTGAACCCGTCGTCGCTGCAGCGCCTCGTCCACGTCTGGATCGGCTGCTTCATCATGGGCGGCTTCTTCGTGATGAGCATCTCGGCGTGGTACTTGCTCCGGGGCCGGCACCGGCAGTTTGCGGAGCGCTCCTTCAACGGTGCCCTGGTGCTGGCCACGCTCGCCTCCCTCGCGGCTCTGGTGTCGGGCCACATGCAGGCGCGCAACGTGTACCGGCACCAACCGGCCAAGCTCGCGGCCTTCGAGGGCCACTTCGAGACGGGCCGGGGTGATCTGACGCTCGTCGGCATACCCGACGAGGAGGCGGGCTCGATCCGCTATGGGGTGGCGATCCCCGGGGGGCTCAGCTTCCTGCTCTTCGACGACTTCCACACGCCGGTCGTGGGGCTCGATCGCTTCCGGCCCGAGGACCGCCCGCCGCTGCTGATCCCCTTCGCAACGTGGCGGCTGATGGTGGGGCTCGGGACGTTCTTCATCGCGGTCACGCTGGTCGCCTGCTTCTTCCGCTGGCGCGGGACGCTGTTCCGGCAGCGCTGGCTGCTCTGGATCTTCGTCTTTGCGGTCCTGGGTGCGGCGGCAGCCAACCAGGCCGGCTGGGTCGCGGCCGAAGTCGGTCGCCAGCCCTGGATCGTGCACCCGCCCGTGCCTCGAGACGAGAGCGGCGCTCTCGCGTTGGGCGACGACGGCGTCGTGCACTACGACGAGCGGGCGGGCCTGCGCACGGCGGAGGCGGTGAGTCCGGTCGTGGAGGCCGATCAGGTGCTGGGCTCGATCGCGATGTTCGGGTTCATCTACGCCCTGCTGTTTGCCGTGTGGATCTACGTGCTGAACGACAAGATCCAGAAGGGGCCCGAGCCCGTAGAGGTCGAGCCGCTGGCTTCCGGGGAGGAGGGCTTCCTGGCCGCCGCCGCGCGCAGGACCGGGCACGCCGAGTCCTTGACCGAGGCGCGAGGCGAGTCGGCCACCGAGAGAGGGGAGGGCTGACGATGGAGGCCGACACACTCGCCCTCGTCTGGTTCGGCCTGCTCGGTGCGCTGCTGATGGGCTACGCGATTCTCGACGGCTTCGATCTGGGCGTCGGCATCATGCATCTGTTCATCGCGCGCGATGACCGCGATCGACGCTTGACGCTGAACTCCATCGGGCCGCTCTGGGACGGCAACGAGGTGTGGCTCGTGACCTTCGGGGGCGCCATGTTCGCGGCGTTCCCCGAGGCCTACGCCACGATCTTCTCGGGCTTCTACTCGGCCTTCATGCTCCTGCTCTTCGCGCTCATCTTCCGGGCCGTCTCGATCGAGTTCCGCAGCAAGCGAGCCAGCCCCTTCTGGCGCGGCGCATGGGACGCGGGATTCGCGCTCAGCTCATTCGCGGCGACGCTGCTCTTCGGCGTGGCCGTCGGGAACGTGATCCGGGGCGTTCCCATCACGGCGGCGGGCGAGTACGACGGCACGCTGATCGCTCAGCTCAACCCCTACGCCCTGCTGGTCGGCGCGCTCACGGTCACCCTGTTCGCCATGCACGGCACGATCTTCCTCTACCTGAAGACCGAGGGGGAGCTGCAGCTCCGCGCCCAGCGCTGGATGTGGCGCAACTTCGGCCTCTTCCTCGTCGTCTTCATGCTCGCGACCATGTACACGCTGGTCGCCGTGCCGGAGGCCGTCGCCCACTTCGAGCGCCTTCCGCTGCTGTGGATCATTCCGGTGCTCAACGTCCTGGCCATCGCCAACATCCCGCGGGCGATCTTCAACGGCAATCCGGGTCACGCGTTCATCAGCTCCGTCTGCAGCATCGTCGCCCTCGTCTTCCTGCTGGGGGCCGCCCTGTATCCGTATCTGGTTCCCTCGAGCCCGAACCCCGAGCACGGTCTCACCATCTACAACGCGGCCTCGAGCCCGAGAACCCACGGAATCATGCTGCTGATCGCGCTCATCGGGATTCCCGCCGTGCTGGCCTACACGGGGCTGGTCTACTGGACGTTCCGTGGAAAGGTGACCCTCGACGAGCACAGCTACTAGGACTGGCGCGCGCACTTCTGCCCGAGTGGGTCCCGGGGGTACAATCGCGCCCGGAGAGAAGGAGACGCGCGTGAGCTACTCGGACATCCTCTTCGAGAAGTCGGGCCAGATCGGCATCATCACCCTCAACCGACCGGACCGTCTCAACGCCTTCACCTGGACCATGGGCAACGAGGTCCGCGAGGCCCTGCTCGAGGCCGACAACGATCCGGACCTGAGAGTCACCATCATGACCGGAGCCGGGCGCGGCTTCTGCGCCGGTGCGGACCTGGGGGGCGGCGACCGCACGTTCGACCCTTCCACGCGGCCGCAGCCGTCGGCCGAGCAGCAGGCCGAACGTCCCCGGAGCATCGTGGAGTTCTACTTCTCGCTCAAGAAGCCGGTGATCGTCGCCTACAACGGACCGGCCGTGGGCGTGGGCGTGACCATGACGCTCCCCTTCGACATCCGGATCGCGGCCGAGAGCGCGCGCCTCG
>CAZLBF010000255.1:0-11730 GCA_964557495.1 uncultured Myxococcales bacterium
GATGTGCCCCCCGGCCCTCGCGCTGGCCGTGGAGAAGCGCACCGGGATGCGCCTCATCACGCGCTTCAGCTTGCGGCGCTCTCTACCTTCGGCTCCCACGCGGGCTGTATCGGCGGGCCGCGCAGCCTGCTTGACGGCGCAGCCGGTCACTGCATGCGGCTGCTGTCCTCGAGATAGGCCGTCTCGAACCGGAAGTCGCCTGGACCCTCGATCCGGAAGCTGAGCCTCCTCGGCCTCCGGCCGTTCACCAGAGGCGGCCGGCCGAGCAGCTTGTCGGCGTCGGATCCGTAGGCCACGGCGCTGACGTAGAGGGGCGTGCTCTTCCCGTCGAAGCGGATGACCTGCGCCTCCGCCTCGGGGTCGCCGATGCTCTGAATCTGAAGACGCCCGCCGGTAATGACGTACTCGAGCGGTCCCCGCTCGAGCGAGCGCACGAAGTTCTTGATTCCGGTGTCGGAACGCTTGTCGAACGATGAGTACGAGAGGTAGAGCACGCCTCGCCGGTCGGGGACGCTGCTGTGGACGATGTTGTAGCAGCGCGCGAGGTCCGAGCCGGCGATTCCGAAGAAAGTCATCTTCAGCATCTGCGTTCCATCCCGGTTCTTGGCGGGGCGGAACACCACGCCTTCGTGGACCTCGATCTGGGTCCCGTCGGTCTGGGTGCAGGTGACCGGCATCTGGAAGCGCCCCTCCAGGAACTTGGTCGCGATGATGTTGACCGGGAGCTCGGTGTTCTGCTGGGCCCGGGCCGCGGGCGAGGATCCGCCTGCGAGCAGGAGCGCCAGCGCGAGCGCGGCTCGGTAGCTGGCGGTGGCGGTCGGAGGACCGGGGCGCGTCATTGCGGCTTCCATTCTACCCTGCGATGGGCCCGCGGCGCCCGGCTCGGGGGCGCCAGCGCTCCGGGGTAACCATCGGGCATAGGAGGCCGTAACCTATCCGAACCCAGTCGGAACGGGGGCGCAGTGCTGGAGCAGGAAGTCAATCGATCGAGGCCGAGCTTTGCGCAGGCGCTCGCGAGCCGGGGCCTCGAGCCGCTGCGACGCGGCCGGGTGACCACGCTACAGGTGAACCTGGGCCGGAGGTGCAACCAGGCCTGCCACCACTGCCACGTTGAGGCGGGGCCCGAACGCAGCGAGTCCATGGACCTCGCGACTGCGGAGGCGGTGCTCGCGCTGCTGGAGCGGAGCCCCTCGGTCGACACGCTGGACGTGACCGGCGGCGCTCCCGAGCTGAACCCCCACTTCCGGAGACTCGTCAGCGGAGCGCGCGCCCTGGGCTGCCGCGTGATAGACCGCTGCAACCTGACCGTCCTGTTCGAGCCGGGTCAGGAGGACACGGCGGAGTTTCTGGCCGACCAGGGTGCCGCGGTCGTCGCTTCGCTGCCCTGCTACACGCGCGAGAACGTGGAGCGGCAGCGCGGGCGGCAGGTCTTCGACCGGAGCATCGAGGGTCTGAGGCGGCTGAATCGCCTGGGCTACGCGGAACGGGACTCGGGACTCGAGCTCGACCTCGTGTACAACCCGCTCGGCGCGTCCCTGCCGCCCGACCAGGCCACGCTGGAGGCGAGCTACCGAGACGAGTTGGATCGGCACTTCGGCATCCGCTTCGGCCGGCTCTTTGCGCTCACCAACATGCCGATCAAGCGCTTTGCCCACGCACTCGCGAGAGACGGGCAGGAGAGCGCGTACCTCTCGCTCCTCGTGAATCACTTCAGCCGGGAGACGGTCGGAGCGCTCATGTGCCGCTCGCTGGTCTCCGTCGGATATCGAGGCGACCTCTTCGACTGCGACTTCAACCAGATGCTGGAGCTTCCCCTGGGCGGCGCGGCGCGCACCCTCGGGGAGATCGACTCACTCGACGCGCTCGAGGGCGAGCGCATCGAGACCGCGACACACTGCTTCGGCTGCACGGCCGGGGCGGGATCGAGCTGCACGGGGGCGCTTGCATGAGGTGGCTCCGGTACGGCGCGCTCGTGCTCGCAGCGGTCGGGCTCCTGTGGCTCGGGGGAGCACTGGCCGGGTCGTACCTCCCGGCTTTCCGCGACTGGGTCGGAGACCTCGGCGTCTGGGGTCCGGCCGTGTTCATGCTCGGATACGCGGGGGCGACCGTCGCCCTGGTCCCGGGCTCGATTCTCACCCTCGGAGCGGGTGCGATCTTCGGCCTCGTCGACGGCACGATCTACGTCTTCGTGGCGGCCTCCGTGGGTGCGACCGCGGCGTTCCTGATCGGCCGCTACCTCGCGCGCGGCGCGGTCGAGAGCCGCATGGTGCAGAACCGGCGCTTCGCCGCGGTGGATCGGGCGGTCGGGGACGAGGGCCGTCGCATCGTCTTCCTGCTGCGGCTTTCTCCGGTCTTTCCGTTCGTGTATCTCAACTACGCGCTCGGCCTTACGCGCGTGCGCTTCGTCGACTACCTGATCGGCTGCGTCGGCATGCTCCCGGGAACCATCCTGTACGTCTACCTGGGCAAGGTGGCGGCGGACGCGGCGGCGCTGGCCGGGGGGGCGGCGGACGAGGGGAGTGCGCTCTCGATCGCGTTCTGGATCTTCGGTCTCGTCGCGACCGCGGGAGTCACGTTCTACGTCACGAGCGTCGCGCGCCGCGCCCTCGCGGAGCAGGTCGAGGTCGCGGAAGGCTAGAAGGGTGAGGTGATGGCACTCGTGGAGATTCCCCCGATGGACGAGCACAACCGGCGGCTCGTCTCCAACGTGCACCCCGGCGACTGGAGCAACCCGGAGCCCGGCGGGCGCTACAACCTCGTCGTGATCGGCGCCGGGACGGCCGGGCTGATCACGGCCGCGGTCGCGGCCGGCCTCGGCGCGCGCGTGGCCCTCGTCGAGCGACACCTGATGGGCGGCGATTGCCTGAACGTGGGCTGCGTCCCGTCCAAGGCCCTGATCCGCGCCTCGCGGGTCGCCGCCGAGGCGCGCCGCAGCGGCGACTACGGGGTCAAGCTCACGGGAACGGTCGAGCCGGACTTTGCGGCGGTCATGGAGCGACTGCGGCGCGCGCGCGCCGCGATCAGCGACGAGGACTCCGCCGAGCGCTACACGCGCGAGCTCGGCGTCGACGTGTTTCTCGGCGAGGCGAAGTTCACGGGCGGCGATGCGGTCGAGGTGGGCGGTACGACACTCCGCTTCAAGAAGGCGGTGATCGCGACAGGCGCCCGGGCCGTCGCGCCCCCGATCGAGGGACTCGAGGAGGCGGGCTACCTCACCAACGAGACCGTGTTCTCCCTGGGGGCGTGTCCGCCGCGGCTCGCCGTGATCGGAGCCGGGCCGATCGGCTGCGAGCTGGCCCAGGCCTTCCAGCGGCTCGGCTCGCAGGTCAGCCTGCTGGAGATGGGGCCCCACGTGCTCAGCCGCGAGGACGCCGATGCCGCCCGGATCGTCGAGCAGGCCCTCGTGCGCGACGGGATCGAGCTCGTGGTCGGCGCCCGGCTCCAGCGCGTCGAAGCCACGCCGACCGGAAGGCGGCTCCACTACCAGGTCGACGGGCAGATGCGCTCGCTGGAGGTCGACCAGATCCTGGTCGGCGCCGGACGCGCTCCGAACGTCGAGGACCTGGGTCTCGAGGCCGCCGGTGTGGAGTACGACGCGAAGGCGGGCGTGCGCGTGGACGATCGCCTGCGGACCACGAACCGGCGGATCTTCGCCGCCGGCGACTGCTGCATGCACTGGAAGTTCACGCACGCCGCCGATGCCGCGGCGAAGCTCGTGGTGCGCAACGCCCTCTTCTTCGGGCGCGACAAGCTCTCGAACCTCGTCATGCCCTGGTGCACCTACACCGATCCCGAGATCGCCCACGTGGGTCTCTACGCGGAGCAGGCGAGGGAGAGGGGCATCGAGGTCGACACCTTCCAGGTGCCGCTCGCCAAGGTGAACCGGGCCTTCCTCGACGGCCAGGACGAGGGCTTCATCAAGGTCCACGTGAAGCGAGGCAGCGATCGGCCGGTGGGGGCGACGATCGTCGCGGCGCACGCCGGCGACCTGATCAGCGAGCTGACCCTGGCGATCGTCGGCAAGATCGGTCTGGGGACGCTCGCGCGGGTCATCCACCCGTACCCGACCCAGGCCGAGGGCATCAAGGCCGCCGCCAACGCCTACATGCGAACGCGTCTCACGCCGCTCGTGAAGCGTCTCTTCGAGACCTGGCTCTCCTGGTCCCGCTGAGCGAGACTCGCCGGTTCATGCGGACCCGAACTCTCCTCGCCGCTCTGGCGGCGTTCGCCGTGGCGTGCCCCGATGCCGCGAGCCCGCCTCCGTTCGCCTTCGGAAGCCTTCCCGAGCAGCGCTTCCGCATCACGACCGACGAGCGCATGCAGGTCGACGGCGACGACGTGCAGATCCAACGCATCGCCGATGCGCGCCTCGTGATCGAGACGCACGAGGGCGGCCGCTCCGAGCTGGTGCTCTACCTCGACCGCTACTACTTGAGCGTCCGGGGGGCTCCCGGCGGCGACACCGAGCTCTCGATCTCCGACGCGGGCCTGGTCACCCGGGGCGGACCGAGCGGCGAATTGGTGCTGTCGCCGGAGGAGGCGGCGCCCGGTGGCGGAACCATCGGCCAGCTTCTCGACAAGCCGGTCGGCGGCGTGTTCGTGAACGCGGGCGGAGAGATGCAGGGCTCGGTGTGGCAGAGCTACGACCCCATCCTGTCCGGAATCCGGCTGATCGACTGGGTGCTGTTCAGCCTTCCCAGCGTCGGTGGCGCCGCGCCGGCCAGCTGGGACGGCAGCCGAGAGCTGCCCGGCATCGGAAAGTACGTGCTCGGGATCGAGCTTCCGCTGCGCTATGAGTCGCGCATCGACGAGGACGGCGACACGGTTCGCGTCCGGTCTAGCGGTGTCGCTCAACGCTCCAGCCTGCGCATCGCACCCGGCCTGGAGGGTGCGATCCAGCTCGATCAGACCGCCGAGGCGCGCCTCGACCTCGACGGGCGTGTGCTCGGCTCGCGCGTCGAGCTTCGCATGCGCTTCGAGGGGTCCGACGGGAGCCTGATCTCGTCGCTGCATCGCTTCGAGCTCGCGTGTCGCGACTGCGGCGAGCCCGAGGACTCGAGCGTCCCGGTCAACCCGCATGCGGAGGAGCCCGATACGACTGTGCAGTGACCCCACACCGCAGCAAGGACACCTGGATCGTCTTTCGCATCATGGCGGAGTTCGTGGAGGGCTTCGAGACCCTCGGTCCGATCTGGCCGGCGGTGTCGGTGTTTGGCGGAAGCCGGGTACCTGCGACGCACGAGACCTACCAGCAGGCCGAGGCGATCGGCCACGAGCTGGGCTCGCGCGGCTTCGCGGTGATCACGGGCGGCGGGCCGGGCGCGATGGAGGCGGCGAACCGGGGTGCCCAGCGAGCCGGCGCGGCCTCGATCGGGCTCAACATCAAGCTGCCCTTCGAGCAGGGCACGAACCCGCACGTCGATACCGTGCTCCACTTCGACTACTTCTTTGCGCGCAAGGTCATGTTCGTGAAGTACGCGTGTGCCTTCGTCGGGCTGCCGGGCGGTTTCGGGACCCTCGACGAGATGTTCGAGTGCCTGACGCTCAAGCAGACCGGCAAGATGCGGAGCTTTCCGGTGATCCTGGTCGGGACCGACTACTGGGCCGGGCTCTTCGACTGGATCCGCCGAGAGGTGGCGGGCCGGGGCCTGATCTCGGAGCGGGATCTGGACCTGTTCCACGTGACCGACTCGGTCTCGGAGGTCGCGGACCTGGTGGAAGCTGGGCTGCGTCGCATGGAGTGCGAGCAGAACGTCTCCGGTCCCCTCGACGGCTCCTTCGCGCGGCTTCGCTAGCGAACGTCGCAGCGGCGGCAGTACGCCTTGCCGTCGACCTCTGAGAGCGTCGTTCCGCAGATGCAGAGGCCGGCGCTTCGGCGCGCCAGCGCCTCGAGCTCGCCGGAGCTCTCCACGGCGTCCACGATCCGGTAGTGGTCTCCGTCCCGCTCGACCGTAACGCCGGCAACGAGCAGCCGATCGACCTCGGCGTCGGCATCGGGAAGCGCCTCGGAGGGGCTGAAGCGCCGCCGCTTCGAATGGTCAGAGAGCTCCACGCCGGGAGAGAAAGCAAGCGACATGCCGGCCAGGAGCCGCTCAGCGCGCCCGCGGGCAGGGTCGAGTGGAAGCGCGCTTCCCCCGGCGGGAAGCCATCCGGCTCGAGTTGCGTGTGAGCTGCTACCCGAGCCTGAACGTGAAGAGCGTGCGGCCGATCTGGATCTGGTCGCCGTCCTGGAGCTCGACCGAGCGAATGCGCTTGCCGTTCACCCGGGTCCCGTTCGTGCTCTGGAGGTCCTCGATCGAGAAGCGATCTTCGTCCCAGCTGATTACGGCGTGCTCGCGGCTGATCCCCTCGTCGACCAGCGTGAGATCCGAAGTCGGCGTACGTCCGATGATGACGTCGGGGGTCGCGATCTCGAAGCGGGTTCCCGAGAAGCTTCCGCTCTTGATGATCAGACTCGCCTTCTGCATCGGGTCCCCGTCCACTCGCCCTGTGGAGTTCGGCATGGCGCGAGTCGCGCTTGACCGTTTCAGTCCTGGCGTCGGCTAGACCTCGAGTCGGCGGTTGCGCAGGGCGGGAAGCTCGAGGCGGAGGCGTTCGAGTCGCTCGAAGTCCAGCTCGGCGACCGCGAAGCCCTCGCCATCCGGCACGGTCGCGAGCACCGTCCCCCAGGGATCGATGATCATGGAGCGGCCGTACGAGCGGCGCGTCTCGCTGTGAATGCCGTACTGGGCCGCGGCCAGGACGTACGCCTGGTTCTCGATCGCCCGTGCGCGCAGCAGCACCTCCCAGTGATCGCGGCCGGTGGGCACGGTGAACGCGGACGGCACGAGCAGGACCCGCGCCCCCCGCGAGATCAGGGCTCGATAGAGCTCCGGAAAGCGCAGGTCGTAGCAGATCGAGAGCCCGAGCACGCCCGCTCCGGTCTCGGCGACCACGATCTCGTCCCCCGCCGCGACGGTCTTGGACTCCTGGAGTCCCACGTCCGAGAGCGAGACGTCGAACAGGTGGATCTTGCGATAGACGCCCCGAACGGAGCCGTCGCGATCCACCACGACCGAGGTGTTGTAGACGCGCGCGTCGTTCGGGATCGCCTCGGGAAGCGTGCCGCCGGCCAGGACGATGCCGTGGAGCTTGGCCTGCTCGCGCAGGAACGCCACGATCGGGCCGTCGAGGTCCTGGGCGAGCGGGTTGCGCTCGGCGTCCTCCCGGCGCAGGTAGGGGAAGTTCTCGGGCAGAGCCACCAGCTCGGCCCCCGCCGAGGCGGCGTGGCCGATCCAGTGCGCGGAGCGGCTCAGGTTCCGCTCCGCGTCGTCGGTCGAGCTCAGCTGGACGACTGCGGCCCGCATCCGCGAGAGACTACCACTCTCCGCGTCGAACTCTCCGCACCGACTTCCCGCGCGACCTCGGCGGCCGACGTCGGCGCCGGAAATAGAGTGCGATGTGGATCCTGTCTTGCCGCGAGTCGGCTACGAGCGGAACTGCTGGGGGTCGATCGAGTTGCGGCGCATCACGTCGTAGAAGTCCTTCCGGTCCTTCCTCGCGATGCGCGCGGCCCGACTGATGTTTCCCCGACACAGCCGCAGCACCCGCGTGACGTACTCGCGCTCGAAGGCGCGCTTGGCCTCGCGGAAGGGCGGCACACTTGCCTCGGAGTCCCAGCCGAGCACGATGTCCTCGGACCCGATCTCGTCCCCCTTTGCGAGCCGAAGCGCAGCACGGATGTGCTCGCGCAGCTCGCGATCGTTGCCCGGCCACGAGTAGCTCACCAGCTGCTCGATCGCGGACGGCGAGAAGCCGCGGACCTCAGAGGCCAGCCCGGTCTCCTCTTGCAGCTCGCCTCGCGCCGAGGCGAGTGCCTGTGCTGCGAGCGGCACGATGTCCTCGGGCCTCTCCCGCAACGGCGGCAGGAAGAGCTCCAGGAGCTTCATGCGCTCCAGGAGGCCCGAGATCAGACCCCCGTCCGAGGCGAGGGAGTCCAACCTTCCCCGGCCGGCTCCGATCAGCCGGCACTCGAATGCCCGCTCCTCGCTCTCGCCGGTGCGCCTGAAGACGCCCTCTTCGATCGCCGAGGCGATCGACTGCTGCACGTCCTTCGGGACCGACTGCAGCTCTTCGACGAGTACCGTTCCGCCCGCACAGCGCTGGAATGCGCCCACGTAGCTTCCTGGCAATGCGGGGATCGCGTTCGCAGCGCATCCCAGCAGCTCGCGCCCGACCAGCGCCGCAGGGACTACCGAGGCATCGAGCGCGAAGAATCCGCCCCGGGTCCATTCACTCCCATCGTGAATCAGGCGGGCGACGAGCTCCCGATCGATCCCGTCCTCCCCCTGAATCCAGACCGGAAATCGACCGCGAGCGGCAACCGCGATCTGCTCCCGGACCGTCTGGATCGCTCGGCTGGCCCCAACCAGGCGATCCGGCCCAGCCCGCCGTCTGGCAGGCATCGGAGTTTCACTGTCTTTGGACATTTCTCCCCCTTGAAGATGCCAAACCTCCCGTGCTCACCCCTGGAGCGAGCGGAATCCCAGATTCCGCCCGCAAGCAGAACATGACTCAGGGGCACGTGGTGTCAAGGAAAAACCCACACTGGGCGCTTCGGGCCACGTCCGGCGCTCGCTACGCCGTTCGCGCGTGATAGGCTGCACCCGCGCGCGCCCCCGCGCAGCGAGCCTCCCGAGAAGATCCATGCCCCGAATCCGCGTGCTGCCCGACGATCTGATCAACCAGATCGCGGCCGGAGAGGTCATCGAGCGACCCGCCTCGGTCGTGAAGGAGCTGGTGGAGAACGCCCTGGACGCGGAGGCGACCCGGGTCGACGTGGCGATCTCCGAGGGCGGGACCCAGTGGATCTCGGTGACGGACGACGGCGTGGGAATGGCTCCGGCCGAGGCGGCCCTGGCCTTCCGGCGTCACGCCACGAGCAAGCTCGCCTCGGCCGCCGACCTGGCCCGGGTCGAGAGCCTCGGGTTCCGCGGCGAGGCGCTCCCGAGCATCGCCGCGGTGGGTCGGGTACGCATGCGCACGCGGGTCCGGGGGGCGCCGACCGGCGCGGAGCTGGAAGGGGAGGGCGCCGACCTTCCGAGCCCTCGCGAGGTCGTCTGTGCGGAGGGGACCCGGATCGAGGTGGCCGAGCTGTTTGGCCGGACCCCCGCGCGGCGCAAGTTCCTGAAGAGCCCCGTCACGGAGTCGCGCCACGTGGTCGTCTGGCTGGAGCGGATGGCGCTGGCCCGGCCCGACATCCACTTCACGCTGGAGCGGGATGGGCGCGCCTCGCTGGCGCTGCCTCCGACCCGGGACCCGAGAGAGCGGGTCATCGCGGTGGTCCCGCCGGGCATCGGCGAGCGGCTCGTGCCCGTTCGCGGCGAGCGGGGCCCGGCGCGGCTCGAGGGGTACGCGTCTCCGACCGACGTCACGCGCGGAAGCACCTCGGACATCCACCTGTACGTCAACGCTCGCCCGGTGCGCGACCGCCTGCTCCTGCACGCGGTCCGCGAGGCGTACCGGGATGCGCTTCCCCCCGGTCGCCACCCGGTGGCGGTGCTCTACCTGAACGTCGACCCCGCGGAGGTCGACGTGAACGTGCACCCCGCCAAATGGGAGGTGCGCTTCCGGAACTTCGGCGAGATCCGAGCGCTGGTGCGCGGTGCACTGGCCGAGGCCCTGCGCTTCGGCCCGCACCCGGAGCGCCGCGCATTCACTCCAGGCGAGCCCGTCCGTCCGAGCGCGATCGGCGAGCCCCGGCCCCCGGCCGACTTCGGGCTGCTCGGGGTCGAGCCGCCGAGCCCGCCGCGCGAGCTCGCAGAGCCGCTCCCCGCGGCGGGACCGGGCTTCCGGTTCGCGAGCCTGCGCTTCGTCGGACAGCTGCTCGGGACCTACCTGGTGTGCGAGGGCGCCGGCAACATGGTGCTGATCGACCTCCACGCGGCCCACGAGCGGGCCCTCTTCGAGCGCATGCGCGCGGCCCTGCTGGCGGACAAGCTCGAGCGGCAGACGCTCCTGGTCCCGATCCGCGTCGAGCTTCCGCGCAGCTCGGCCGACGCCCTCGAGGCGGCCAGCGCGAGCCTCGAGCGCGGGGGCTTCGAGCTCGAGGTGGGCGAGGCGACTCCGCGCGGCGGCGTCGCCGTGACGCTCCGGAGCGTCCCCTCGGTGCTCAGCTCGCGACGCTCGCCCGCGCCGAAGGGCGGAGGGCGGCTGGTGGGACGACACGGCGCTGCGCCGCTCTCGTGGCTTGCAATGCTCGAGGAGACCGCGCGGGCCCTCGACGATCCCGAGCCGGCCGACTCGCGCGAGGGAATCGAGGCGGCTCTGCACCACGCGCTCGCGACCGCCGCGTGTCACGCCGCCGTGCGCAAGGGGGACCGCCTCGATCCGCGCGAGGTCCAGGCTCTGCTCGCCTCGCTCGACGAGACGGTCTGGTTTCCGAACTGCCCCCACGGTCGGCCGATCGCCTGCACGCTCGACGAGGCCGAGATCGAGCGCCGCTTCCTGCGGCGCTAGCCCGCCGGGTGGGACATGCCAGCTAGCTCGTCCCGTCCCCGGGTGCTCGCCCTGGTCGGCCTCACCGGGACCGGAAAGAGCCAGCTCGCGTGCGAGGTGGCTCGGCGCACGGGCGCCGAGATCATCGGCGCCGACTCGATGCAGGTCTACCGCGGGATGGACATCGGAACCGCCAAGCCCTCTGCGGCCGTCCGCCGCGAGATTCCCCACCACGGGATCGACATCGTCGATCCTGACGACGCCATGTCGGCGGGGCGCTGGGCCGCGCTCGCGCGCGCGGCGGCGCGCGAGACACAGGAGCGAGGCAACCCGGTTCTCCTGTGTGGCGGGACCGGGCTCTACGCGCGCGCCTTCGCGGGTGGCCTGGTCGAGGGGGTCGGGGCGGACGCCGAGCTGCGCGGCGAGCTTCGAGAGCGCTCCACCGGCGAGCTTCGAGCCGAGCTCGAGCGCGTCGATCCCGCGGCGGCGGCGCGCATCCACCCGAACGATCGAGTGCGCATCGAGCGCGCGCTCGAGGTGACGCGCCTCGGGGGCCGGCCGCTCTCGGAGCAGCACGCGGAACACCGCTTCGCCGACGTCCCGTTCGAGCTGCGCTGGCTCGGGCTGACCCTGGAGCGGGACGCGCTCTGGCAGCGGCTCCGGGCGCGCGTCGACTGGATGTTCGGGGAGGGCCTCGTCGAGGAGGTTCGCGGGCTCCACCGCGCGGGCTACGGCCCCGAGCTACACCCCCTGCGGTCGATCGGCTACCGGGAGGTCGGGGAGTTGATCGCGGGTCGGCTGACCGAGGCGGAGGCGCGGGAGGCGATCCTCGTCTCGACCCGCCGCTATGCCAAGCGACAGCGGACCTGGTTCCGCGCGCAAGAGGGTCTCGAGTGGAGGGACGCCTCGCGACCCGAGGCGATCCTCGAGGACGCGCTGCGCTGGCTCGGGAGCTGATCCCCGCTCAGAAGTTCAGCGAGTTCCAGTGCACGCCGGCGCGGACCGGGCAGGGACCGAAGTCGTTGGAGTAGTTGGCCCAGGCGTCTTCCAGGGACGTGTAGAGCGGCTTCGGCGAGTCCTCGCGGAACAGCGTTATCAGGCCCGGGACGAACTCGACCGTGCCAGCGACTACCCGGAACAGGGCTCCGCCCACCTGCATGAAGCCGAGAAACGCGATGCCGGGCACGGTCCCGGCGGCGATGACGAACCAGTGGTCGCTGTAGTCCTCGAGGCCGATGCTCATGTCGTTGTAGA
>CAZLBF010000256.1:0-2619 GCA_964557495.1 uncultured Myxococcales bacterium
AGCATGTGCGGACGCTACACGCTCCACACCGAGAAGGAGCTTCTGGCGCGGCGCTTCGAGATCGATCCGGACGCGCTCGGAGATCTCGCACCGCGCTACAACATCGCGCCAACGAGCGAGGTGCTGACGGTGCGGCTGCGCGAGCGCGAGCGGGAGGCCGCGCGCATGCGCTGGGGCCTGGTGCCGAGCTGGGCGAAGGATCCCAAGCAGCTCCGCTCGATGATCAACGCGCGGGTCGAGACCGTCGCCCAGCGTCCCGCCTACCGGCGGGCCTTTCGAAGGCGTCGCTGCCTGGTGCTCGCCGACGGCTTCTACGAGTGGCAGCAGTCCGCCCTCGAGCGCGGCCCGAAGCTTCCCCACTGGATCTCGCTCGCGGACGGTGAGCCGTTCGCGTTCGCCGGGCTCTGGGAGGTCTGGCGCCCCGAGGGTGCGGCCGAGGACGCGCCGCCGCTGCTGAGCTGCGTGCTGCTCACCACCGCGGCAAACGCCGACGTCTCGGCGATCCACGAGCGCATGCCGATCATCCTGCCCCCCGAACGCGAGGCCGCCTGGCTCGACCCGGGGCTCGACGACGACGTCGAGGCACTGCTCGAGGTGCTCACGCCCATGCCACAGGGCTGCCTGCGCGCGCGGCCGGTGTCGCGTCGGGTCAACTCCACCCGCAACGACCAGCCCGAGCTGATCGAGCCGAGCGACGCACCGAACACGGGCTTCTAGACCGCGAGCACCACCTTGCCAAAGTGCTCGCTGGCCTCGACGCGATCGTGCGCCTCCTGCGCCCGCTCGAGCGGCAGCACCGTGTCGATGACCGGGGCGATGGCACCGCGCTCCAAGTCGTCACCGAAGCGGGCGAGAAAGCTGCGAACGATGTCCGCCTTCTCCTCGACCGGGCGCGCGCGGAGCGTCGAGCCGATCAGCTGAAGCCGCTTGAGCAGCAGCGGACCCAGGTTGAGCTCCGCCTTGGCCCCCCCCATGAGGCCGATGAAGACCAGCCTCCCCCCGGGTGCCAGGCAGGCGAGGTGCTGCTCCAGGTAGGGGGCGCCGATCGAGTCGAGCACCACATCCACGCCGCGCCCGTCGGTCGCCTTCAGGACCTCGGGTGCAAAGGGTCCGCTTCGGTAGTTGATCGCGACGTCGGCGCCGAGGTCGAGCGTGCGCGCGCACTTCTCGTCGCTCCCGCAGGTCACGATCGACCTCACCCCCGAACGCTCGAGCAGCTGGATCGCGCTCGTGCCGATGCCACTGCCCCCGCCGTGGATCAGGGCGGCGTCCCCCGAGCTCAGCCCGGCGAGCTCCAGCAGGTTCAGGTGACAGGTGAGAAACGTCTCGGGAATCCCCGCTGCAACGTCGAAGCTCATGCCGGCGGGGATCCGCATGACGGATCCGGCGTGAACCGTGACACGCTCGGCGTAGCCGCCCCCCGGGAGCAGCGCCATCACCCGCTCGCCCGGCTCGAGCCCTTGCACACCCGGGCCGAGCCCCGAGACCGTGCCCGCGCACTCGAGGCCTAGAACCTGCGATGCGCCGGGAGGCGGCGGATACAGGCCGCGCCGCTGCAGCAGGTCGGCGCGGTTGACCGCCGTCGCCGCGACCTCGATGCCGACCTCGCCCGGGCCGGGCAGCGGATCGGGAGCCTCGCCGATACACAGGCGCGCCTCCCCGCCCTTTCCTTCGACCTCGATCACTCGCACGCCCTGATGCTAGCCGACCCGGCCGCTATTCTGGCGACGATGACGCAAGCGATCGCCCTCCTCGGCCGGGACTACACCCGGCTCGGCCCCCTCGGCGCCGTCGCCCTCCCCTCCGGCGGTGCGCTCGCGCTCAGCCGCGGCCAGGAGCCCAAGCCGTACCGCTACGTCGACCCGAACGAGGATGCGGCCCTGATCGTGCGCGACGAGGCGGGAGTGCTCCTCGCAGTGGCGGACGGGTACAACGGTGTCGCCGCCTCCGAGCTGGCGATCGAGGCGGTGCGCTCGGCCGCGCGGGAGCTGCTCAGCGAGGATCCCTCCCGGTTTGCCGCAGAGCTCGAGCGGGTCCTGGCCGAGCTATCCCCGGAGCTCGGCAGGGTGGGCCCCTCGCGCACCTGCCTGCTGGTCGCCTCGCTGGTGGGGGACCGCTGCCTCTACGCCTGCTTCGGCGACTCGGCCCTGTACCGCGCGAGCCAGCCGGGGCCGGTCAGCGCGGCGACGGGCGCCTTCCTCGGGCCGGGCCTGGTCCTCGACGGCGCGACTCGCAGCGCGGTACTCGGGGGCTTCGAACGGACGCACGCGGAGAGGGTCGCGCTCGTCACGGACGGGGTCGTGAACTTCCTCCAGGAGCCCAACGGTCTGTCCGCCCTGCTCGCGAGCGAGCTCGACGACGTGGAGTGCGCGCGGGCGGTGGCTCGCGCGGCCATGCGCGGCGGAGCGGGCGACAACGTGGCGGTCGCACTCTTCTCGGGACCGGCTTAGCCCCGCGACGCGCGATCCCGAATTCGGGAAGTCCCGATTGCGGGACGCGGGGCAGCGTCGGCGGCACAGCGCAAACGCGCGGGACTCGCGGCTCGCCGCGCGAGTCGCGAGCGAGCTGCACGCGCCGGCTGAGGCAGTGTGGGGGCGGCTCTCTGGCAGCGCAGAGGCA
>CAZLBF010000257.1:0-6786 GCA_964557495.1 uncultured Myxococcales bacterium
GGCGAGCGAAGCCCGGCAGGCCGGCTTCGCCGGCCGATACCCGGCTAGACGTTGTCGCCGATACCCGGCAAGACTGATAGTCTCCGACTCTTGTCGAGGTTGGAGTCCATCATCGCGGGGTTGAACCCCGAGCAGCGCGAGGCGGTGAAGCACGTGCGGGGGGCGCAGCTAGTCCTGGCCGGGGCGGGCAGCGGCAAGACCCGGATGCTCACGCACCGCATCGCGTACCTGATTGCGAGCGGCGAGGCGCGCCCTCACGAGATCCTTGCGGTGACCTTCACCAACAAGGCGGCGCGCGAGATGCGCGAGCGGATCGATGCACTCGTCGGGGAACGCGCTGCCGGGATCTGGGTCTCCACGTTCCACTCGGCCTGCGTCCGGATCCTGCGGCGCGAGATCGGTCACCTCGGATACGAGCCGGGCTTCACAATCTACGACGACGCCGACAGCCGCGCCGCCATCAAACGCGTGCTGCGTGCCCTCGAGCTCTCGGAGCGGGTCTTCCCGCCTCGCGCCATCCGCGCGCAGATAGACCGGCTCAAGAACCGGGGCATGCTCCCCGCCGATCTCGCCGAGCTCGGCACCAGCGACTCCGAGCGCATCGCCCAGATCTACCAGCGCTACCAGACCGAGCTGCGGCGCGCCAACGCGCTCGATTTCGGCGACCTGATCCTGCTCACGGTGCGCCTCTTCGAACACCATCCCCGAGTCCTCGAGCACTATCAGCAACGCTGGCAGTTTCTTCTCGTCGACGAGTATCAGGACACGAACCCGATTCAGTACCGACTCCTCCGGCAGCTCTCGGAAGCCCATCGCAACCTGTGCGTCGTCGGCGACGAGGATCAGTCGATCTACCGCTTCCGCGAGGCCGATATCCGGAACATCCTGGACTTCGAGAAGGACTTCCCGGGCGCGATGGTCGTGCGACTCGAGCAGAACTACCGCTCGACCCAGGCGATTCTCGACGCCGCCACGGCCGTGGTCGAGAACAACGTCGAACGAAAGGGGAAGCGTCTCTTCACCGACCGCGCGGGCGGGGACCCGATCCGTTTCTACGCCGGGGCTGACGACCGCGCAGAGGCGGCGTGGGTGGTCGGCGAGGTCCTGTCGCTCCGCGAGGCGGGGTGCTCGCTCCGCGACGTAGCGATCTTCTACCGCACCCACGCCCAGTCCAGGCCCTTCGAGGAGGAGCTTCTCAAGTACGACGTTCCCTACGTCGTGGTGGGTGGAACGCGGTTCTACGACCGGGCCGAGGTCAAGGACGCGCTCGGCTACCTGCGCGTGCTCCGCTCGCCCCACGACACCGAGGGTCTGCTCCGGATCCTCAACAAGCCTGCGCGCGGGATCGGACGCACCACGCTGGACCGACTGCTCGGGCTGGCCGACGAGGCGAACACGAGCCTGTATGGCGCCTGCCGGCTGGCGCGCGAGCAATCGCGACTTCCCGCCGCCGCTGCACGTCGGGTCGGAGCCGCTCTCGACCTCCTCGAAGAGCTTCGAGAGATCGCGACCGGCGACTCGGTGTCCGACCTCCTGGTTCGAGTCCTCGACCGGACCGGCTACCTCCGAATGCTCGAAGACGACGGCTCGATCGAGGCAGAGGCGCGGCTCGAGAACCTGCGAGAGCTGCTGGTCGCCGCCGAGGAGTTCGAACAGCTGAACCGCGAGGTGCTGGCCGAGGACGAGGACGACCCACGCACCCTGCTCGATCTCTTTCTCGAGCAGGTGACTCTCCTCTCCGAGGCGGACCGCGTCGAGGAGTCGGCCGAGCGGCTGGCGATGATGACGGCGCACACCGCCAAGGGGCTCGAGTTTCCGATGGTGTTCGTCGTGGGACTCGAGGAGGGGCTCTTCCCCCACTTCGCTTCGCTCAGCGACCCGGCGGCGCTCGAGGAGGAGCGGCGCCTCTGCTACGTGGCGATGACCCGGGCTCGGGACCGACTCTACCTGACCAACGCGACGATGCGCCGAATGCACGGTCAGTCGCGCTTCAACCCACCCAGCCGCTTCCTCGACGAAATCCCCGCGGCCCTCATCGAGGGACACGTCGGGAAGGTTCGGCACGTCCTCGCCGATCGCCGACTCGCCGCACCGGTCGATTCCGGCCCGATTGTGGACTACAACGAGGGGCAGTGGGACGGCGACGAAACTCCACCGCTTCGCTCCGGAACACGGGTCGAGCACCCGATATTCGGAATGGGCACGATCGAGGAGACGGTCGGAGCTGGAAAGATGGCGAAGGTCCGGATACGCTTCGATCGCGCCGGGCGGAAGACGATCGTTCTACGGTACGCGCAGCTTCGACTGATTCCATGACGGCGTGGGGAGGAACCTTGCTGCACGAACCGGCCGGCTCGGAGATCGCGACGCCTCACCTCCGGCTGCGTGAGCCCAGGCGTTCGGATCTCGATCCGCTGAACGACGCGATCCTGGAGACGCTTCACGAGCTCGTGCGCTGGCTCCCCTGGGCCCACCCGGAGCACTCCCGAGCCGACACCCGGCGCTACCTGCGCAGCGCGCGACTGGCGCGGAACCAGCGCAGCGCGCTGGAGTTCGTCGTCGAGGAGCCCTCGAGCGCCACGCTGCTCGGTATCGCGAGCCTTCACCGCATCGACTGGATCCGCCACTCCGCGGGCCTCGGCTACTGGATCCGGCGGTCCTCGTGGGGCAAGGATCACGCGAGCGAAGCGGCCCGCACACTCACGAGCTACGGCTTCCACACACTCGGTCTGCACAGGATCGAGGCCCACGTCGCACTCGACAACCCGGCGAGCCAGCGCGTCGCCGAGAAGGCAGGATTCCACCGCGAGGGAGTCGCCCGCGAGAACGAGCTGATCGGCGGTCGCTTCCTCGACCACGTCCAGTACAGCCTCCTCGCACCGGAGGTTCTCGATTGCGAAGGAGAGCTGTCGTGAATCTGCAATGCGCCATCGTCAGCGACTCCGGTCAGGTGCGGGAGAACAACGAAGACACGGCACGCGCACTCCCGGAGTCCGGCCTCTTCGTCGTTGCCGACGGCATGGGCGGGCACATCGCCGGAGAGGTCGCGAGTCGGGTCGCTTCCGACGCGATCGTCCACGTCTTCTCCTCGGGCGAAACGCCCCGGCTGATCCGAGACGAAGCCTCACGGCTCGGAGAGGCGGTGATTGCGGCGAACAACGCGGTTCGTCGCGAGGCGGAACGGCTCGAGCTGGTCGGAATGGGAACGACACTGACGGCGCTGCTGATTCGGGGCAGCACGGCGACGATCGCCCACATCGGAGACTCCCGCGTGTATCTGGTTCGCAAGGGAACGCTCCGTCAGCTCACACGGGACCACACCCTGGTCGCACTGCTGATCGAGAGCGGCTCGATCCCGGCCGACGACGGGCCGATGCACCCCGAACGCCACGTCCTCACCCAGGCGATCGGGACCCAGGTGGCGGTTCACCCCGACGTGTCACAGTACCGGGTCTCGAAGGGGTCGCGCTTTCTGCTCTCCTCCGACGGCCTCCACGACGTCGTTCCCCAGGACAAGATCCTCGATCTGGCGCAGAAGCCGGACCTCGACGAAGCCGCACAGTCCCTCATCGATTGCGCGAACGCCCACGGCGGACCGGACAACATCACGGTGGTCCTGGTCGACGCCTCCTGAGCCGCAGCTCTCGCCCGGTCGGCGGAGCCGTCAGCCGACCATCCCGGTGACCATCTGTGCGACGCGCGCGTGGAAGTCGTACGGATAGACCAGGGGCAGCTTCGACGCCTCGTCGAGGCGTTCGAGCGAGCCGTCGTCCAGGCCCAGGTCGGCGGCTGCAAGGTTGTCGTCGAGCTGTTCGAGGGTCCGTGCGCCGAAGATCGCCGAGGTCACACCTGGCTGCTGCGCCACCCAGGCGAGCGCGACCTGACTCGACGTGCGTCCGATCGACTCGGCCACTGCGGCGACCGCTTCGGCGACATCCACGTTTCGCTCCGACTGGAAGCGCTCGATGTTCGCAGCGTCGAGGGCGACTCGGGATCCTGCCGGGGGCTTCCGGCCCTTTCGGACCTTGCCCGTGAGCATGCCGCCGCCGAGCGGGCTCCACGGGATCACGCCGATTCCGGCTTCGATGCAGAGCGGGAGGTGCTCGCGTTCGATGTAGCGGCACACGAGCGAGTACTGCGGCTGAAGGCAATCGTAGCGCGCGGTGCCGAGCTCGCGCGCCAGCGCGTTCGCCGTGGCGAGCTGCCAGGCCGAGTAGTTCGAGCAGCCGACGTAGCGCACTTTGCCGCTGCGGACGCAGTCGTCGAGCGCGCGTAGCGTCTCGTCGAGCGGCGTGGTCGGATCGAACGCGTGCACCTGGTAGAGGTCGATGTAGTCGACCCCGAGCCGTCGCAGGCTCGCTTCCACCGCGTCGAGAATGTGGCGGCGGGACAGACCGAGGTCGTTGGCCGTGGGTCCCATCGGACCCGCGACCTTTGTCGCGACCACGACCTGCGCCCGCTTCGCTCGGATCGCCCGTCCCGTGATCTCCTCGGAAATCCCGTTCGAGTAGACATCGGCGGTGTCGATGAAGTTTCCGCCCGCGTCGAGGAAGCGATCGACGATCCTGCGCGACGTCGCCTCGTCACAGCCCCACTCCGCGTTCCCGAACGTCATGGCGCCGAGGCACAGGTTCGACACCTTGAGCCCGGTTCGGCCCATGCTGCGGATCTTCATCTACTCCTCCCTTCCCGGCTCCAGAATCGAGAGCGAGTCGAGCTCGCGGTACTTCCCGTCGAAATCCATCCCGACGCCGACGACCCAGCCGTCGGGAATCTCGAACCCCACGTAGTCGAGTGACAGCCTCACGCGGCGACGCACCCGCTTGTCGACCAGCACAGCCACGCGCAGCGAGCTGGGCTTTGCCGCACGGACCATGGGAAGCAGCGCCTCGAGCGTGCGCCCCTCGTCTGCAATGTCGTCGAGCACCAGGACGTCGCGCCCGCGGAGCGCGGCTTCGTCGATCGGGTCGACCCGGACCGGCCGGAGCTCGGTCCCATGCGTCCGCCGCGCCCGGACGACCTGGACCTCGGGCCGAATGCCCCGCTTCGCGAGCGCCTCGACCAACCGTTCCGTGAAGTAGCGGGCGCCCTCGGCGATCGCCACGAAGACCGGGAACGAGCCGCCGAAGTCGCTGGCCAGCTCGTCGGCGAGCTGCTCGATGCGCTCGCGCACCTCTTCTGCGGAGTGGACCTCGCGCAGGGAGCCGGGACCCGACATCGGGCGATGGTAGCACCGGGCGTTGATTCGAGGGTACGATGCAGGCTGAGGTGCCCGACCCGATGGGCGCCGGAGCCTGCCGATGTCCACTCAGCCCCAGCCCGCCGCAACCGTGATCCTGCTTCGGGACGCGTCGCCGTCTCCCGAGGTCTTGATGATCGAGCGTCACTCGCGGAGCGAGTTCCTGCCCGACATGTACGTGTTCCCCGGGGGCCGCGTGGACGAGGAGGACCACGCGCTCGCGGATCGCATCACGGGAATCGACGCGGCCGCGCTGCTACCCCAGTTCGAGCCGGATCGAGCTCCGGCCTTCTTCGTGGCGGCGATTCGCGAGACGTTCGAAGAGGCGGGCATCCTGCTCGCGCGGCGCGCCGGCGAAGCCCGGTTCATCGACGCCGCTGCGGCCGATGCCCTCTCGCGCCATCGCCTCGACGTCCAGTCGGGCGAGCTCTCCTTTCGAGCGCTCGTGGAGCGGGAGAAGCTCGAGCTCGCGGCCGACTGCCTCTCGGTTCACGCGCACTGGATCACGCCCGAGGGGGTAGCGCGGCGCTTCGATACCGTGTTCTTCGCCGCGGTCGCGCCACCCGGACAGCTCGCGGCACACGACGGAGTCGAGGCGACGGACCATCTCTGGATCCGGCCGGAGGAGGCGCTCGACCAGATGCAGGCAGCCAAGCGGCGGATCATCTTCCCGACGGCTTCGAACCTCCGGACCCTCTGCGGGTTCGACGACACCCGCGCCGCGCTCGAGAGCTCGAGAGCCCGCCCGGTCGTTCCGGTGCAGCCGAAGCTGATCGAGCGGGACGGCAAGCGGCTGCTCGCAATTCCGGAGGAGGCGGGCTACCCGATCACCGAGGAACCGCTGCCGGAGGCGCACTCATAGCATGAGCCAGGTGATCGTGGTGGGGGGCTACGGACACCTCGGGTCCCGCTGCGTGAACGAGCTCGTCGAGACGACCCTGGCCGAGGTCGTGGTGGCGGGCAGGAGCGCACAGCTGGCCGAACGCCTGGCTCTCGGGTACGGCGATCGCGTGCGGAGCGCCTACGCGGACGCGTCCGACGCACGCACGCTCCACCCCGTGATACCCGGAGCGGATTGCCTCGTCCTCTGCTCGGGGCCGGACTGCCTCCCGGCGCTCGAGATCGCACTGGAGGCGCGGGTGGCCTGCATCGCAGTCGGGCCGATCGGGCTCGAGCGGACCTCTCGCCGCATTCTCTCCGAGCGCGCCTGGTCGGCGCAGGTTCCCATCGTTCTCGAGGCGGGAGCGGTGCCCGGCCTCGCCGGGGTCGCCGCCGAGCAGCTGGTTCGCGCGCTCTCCGAGATCGAGGCCCTGCGCATCGCCTCCACGGGACCCTGGACTCGAACGCGGGCCTCGAGGTCCAGCGTCGAGGCGGAGCGCGAGGCGCTCGGCCGGGCTCGACAGTATCGCGACGGCGAATGGCTCACCGCCGCGCGGGGCCGCCGCATCCGGCTCGACGTTCCCGGTCTGCTGGGGAGGCAGCGTCTCCGACCGATCTCGGCACCCGAGCTCGACGGCTTTCCCGAGGCACACTGCGTCGGAAGCCTG
>CAZLBF010000258.1:0-6176 GCA_964557495.1 uncultured Myxococcales bacterium
GCATGGTCGGGTGGATCTTGACGGCCCGGGCGCCTCGCCCCGCATAGTCCCGCAGCTTGGCGATCCGGTCCGGGTCCTGCGGGTGGACCGAGGCGCCGGGAATCAGGCGCTCCCGGGCCTCGGGCGATTGGAGCGCCTCCAGCCATCGCTCCGTCAGGTCGTCGCCGAACGGAAGCCCGAAGGCGATCGGCAGGATGAGCGTACGCTCGACCCCGACCGCGTCCATCTCGTCGAGCAGGTTGGGGATGGTGTGTGTCGCGGCCGCGGCCCCCCCCCAGAGAAGGCCCGAGACCGCCTCCCAGCGGAGCTCCCACAGATCGCGCCGGGTGAAGTTGCCGTTGATGTAGACGTCGAGGTCGACGTCGCACGGGGGCTCGCGGTCATCGCAGTCCAGCATGTAGCGGACCCGCGGGGTGCGCTGGAAGAGGTCCACGTCGGGCGCGAGGCCCAGCGAGATCCCGAGGTGGGCGTGGATGTCGATCACCGGGGGAAGGTCGGCGACCGTGCAGACGAGCCGACCGCGCTCGTCGAGCTCGAACCAGGGCAGGTCGGCCAGGCCCCGGTATCCGCTGTAGCGCTGGGCACCGTAGGGTCCCCGACCCGCGCGCTCCCGCTCGGCGCTCCTCTGCTCATCCAGAAGCGCGCGGTCTGCCTCGGGGTAGGAACCCCCCGAGCCACAGCCCGCGAGCACGGGCGCCGCGAGGAGCGCGCGAAGCAAGGTCCTGCGATCGACACCGCGGTCGAGCCGGTCCTCCAAGGAGGGGCCGAGCTCCCGGTGGCCGCCTCGATCTCGAGGCGTCGTCACGACTCGCCCCGACCGAACAGCGAGCTCGCAAGCGAGATGCAGAGCAGCGGCGAGAGCAAGAGGACCGTCAGGACGGGCCAGTCTCCGGACATGAGCTTCTGCCACGTGCCCGGCGCGAGCCGCGTGTACCAGTCCAGCAGGTAGGCGTCCGGCCCGACCAGAATCCGCTTCTTGTTCCGCTCGACGCCCATGAGGATGATGCGCGCGGCCTTGTCCGGGCTGGTCCGGGCGATCCGCTGCTCGAAGTTCTGGATCGCCTCCTCCTGGCTCACCTCGGGATCGAAGCTCTTCCGGAACCTGGAGTTCCTGGCGATGTTCGTCTTGATTCCGCCGGGGTGCACGCACGAGACCCGGACGCCCGTCTCCTTGAGCTCCTGGCACAGGGCCAGCGTGAATCCCTTGACTGCGAACTTCGTGGTGCAGTACGGACCGACGCCAGGATTGGTGAACAGTCCGTGCACGCTGGAGACGTTCACGATGTGGCCCTCGTCCTGCCGCTTCAGGTGCGGCAGGAACGCCTTGCTCCCCCAGATCACACCCCACAGATTGATACCGAGAATCCAACCCAGGTCGTCGTCGCTGACATCTTCGAGGCTGTCGGAGATGCCCACACCGGCGTTGTTGACGATGAGGTTCACCTTGCCGTGTCGGGATGCGACGTCGTCGGCGAACTGGTAGACCTGGTCGCGTTGCGCCACGTCGACCACGTGCGTCGTGACCTGGACCGGCTCCGCCTCGAGCCCTCTCGCCGTCTCGGCCAGACCTTCCTGGTCGACGTCGGCAAGCGCCACCGAGCAGCCTCGCTTCGCCAGGTTCACGGCCAGCGCCCGGCCGATCCCCGACGCTGCGCCCGTGATCGCGGCCACTTTGTTGGTCAGCTGTGTCATAGTCCTGCCCTCACCTGCGGTGCCGACGTGAGATGCCTCCTCCCCACGATCGAGCGGTCTACTGAGACTCAGAGGGAAGGGTGCCCGAAAGTGCGGATTCTACGGGCTGACGGGAATCCATGCAGGCTGCGGCCAGCCTTCCTGCTGCTGGTCTGTCTGACGATGGGGGTCTTCAGCCCGGAGCGGGTGTTTGCCCACGGACCCGCGCGCCCCGACAGCCACGCGCCGATCGGCGTGATGGGCGACCACCTCCACCTGAAGGGTGAATGGATGGCGTCCTACCGCTTCATGTACATGTACATGCGAGGCAATCGCGATCACACCTCGAACGTGAGGACCAAGGACGTGCTCGCGATGCCGGAGTTCATGGTGTCGCCCAAGAAGATGTGGATGGCGATGCACATGCTCGGCCTGATGTACGCACCCACCGACACCCTCACGCTCTCGGCGATGCTTCCCTACGTCGTGCTCGACATGGACAGCGTCACGATGGCCGGCGACACCTTCACGACGCGCTCGGACGGAATCGGCGACTCCACGGTCTCGGGGCTGTACTCGCTCTACCGCAGCGAGCACCACCGCCTGCACCTCAATGCGGGCCTCAGCGTTCCCACGGGGTCGATCTCCCACAAGGACGACACCCCGATGGGGCGAACGCGCCTGGCGTATCCGATGCAGATCGGCTCCGGAACCTGGGACCTGCTGCCGGGCCTCACCTACACGGGGTTCGCGGAGGACTGGTCGTGGGGCGCCCAGACGCTGGCAACGCTGCGACTCGGCGAGAACCGACACGACTACACGCTGGGGAATCGCCTGATGCTCACGACGTGGATCGCGCGCCCGCTGACCACGTGGCTCAGCACCTCGCTGCGAGCCAAGGGAGAAGTCTGGGGCAACATCCACGGCGAGGACGAGAGCCTGATGATCGTCACGCCGGCGGCCGACCCCGACCGGCGGAAGGGGCGGCGCGTGGACCTGGCCCTGGGCCTGAACCTGCTGCTCCCGCGCGGCATCTTCCGAGGGCACCGGCTGGCGGTGGAGTACGGATTCCCCGTCTACCAGTGGCTCGACGGCCCCCAGCTGGAGACCGACTGGTACGTCATCGCCGGCTGGCAGCGCGCCTTCTGAGCCCGGCCGCGGCGAATCGCGCCTGCGCGCGGGGGCGCGAGTGTGTAGATTCCCCCGTCCAGCATCCATCCCAGGAGGAGCCGTGAGCGCCGACCCCGCCATCGAAACCATCGATCAGTTCATCTCCAAGCAGGCCGTCGATCGCTCGAGCGGAGACTGGCGCACGCGCCTGTCCGCGCCGCCGCGGGCGGAGTTCACGGCCGGGGCGACCTACTTCTGGGACCTCGAGACGAACGTCGGCGCGATCCAGGTGCGCCTGCTCCCCGACTCGGCACCCATGCACGTGTCCAGCACGATCTACCTGACGCGCCTGGGCTTCTACGACGGACTCGCCTTCCACCGGGTGATCACGCAGTTCATGGCCCAGGGGGGCTGTCCGCGCGGCGTGGGAACCGGGGGACCCGGGTACGAGTACGACGGCGAGTTCAGCTCCGACGTCCGGCACGACCGGCCCGGTCTGCTCAGCATGGCGAACGCCGGGCCCGGCACCGACGGCAGCCAGTTCTTCCTCACCTTCGTGCCCACGGCCTGGCTCGACGGCAAGCACACCATCTTTGGCGAGGTCGTCGAGGGCATGGACACATTGCAGGCGCTCGAGCGCTGCGGCTCCGAGAGCGGCCGCACCAGCGAGCACCTCGAGATCACGCAGGCCCGCATCCGCGTCGAGTAGGCGTCGGTCGCGCGAGGCCTCCCCGGGGAGAGCGAAGCCCCGAATAGCTACCCGCTCGCCCGGGCGACGCGGTACCCTGGGCCGATGTCGACGGAGGACCTGCAATGAGCCGAGAGATCGAGACGGGAACGCCGCAGCTGCTGGGGCGGATCGAGGATGGCGTCGCGCTTCTGACCATCAACCGACCCGAGGCGCGCAACGCCATGACCGCGGAGTGGATGGTCCCGCTGCGCCAGCTGATTCCCGAGCTCGGGTTGGACCCGGAGGTCGGTTGCCTGGTCCTGACCGGAGCCGGGGGCGCGTTCTGCGCCGGCGGCGACGTGAAGGGGATGGCGTCGCGCGGCGGTGGCGTCGGCGGGGGGCCGAGCCTCGGCGTCGAGGAGCGCATCGCCCAGCTCAGCCGCGACCAGGCTGCGATCTCGGGCGGAATCTACAAGCTCGCGAAGCCGGTCATCGCGTCGATCCCCGGGCCCGCGGCGGGGGCGGGACTGTCGCTGGCCCTGGCGTGCGACCTCCGGCTCATGGCCGAGAGCGCCTTCATCACCACCGCCTTCCGCACCGTCGGTTTCAGCGGGGACTACGGCGGAAGCTGGTTCCTCACGCGGCTCGTCGGCACGGCGAAGGCGCGCGAGCTCTACTACCTGGGCGAGCGCATCGACGCCAAGGAGTGCGAGCGCCTCGGGATCGCGAACCGCGTGGTTCCCGACGCCGCCCTCGAGTCCGAGACCCTCTCGCTCGCCCGGCGCATCGCCTCCGGGCCGCGCGTCGCGCAGGGCTACATGAAGGAGAACCTGAACCGGGCGCTCGAGCAGGACCTCTTCGCCTGTCTCGACATGGAGGCGGATCGCATGATCCGCTCCGGTCTGACCGAGGACCACCGCGAGGCGGTGAAGGCCTTCGTCGAGAAGCGGACGCCCACCTTCCGCGGCCGCTAGCAGACCGTCGGCACACAGGACCTCGGTCCCTAGTCGGAGTCGCTCAGGCAGGCTCCTGTCGTGCGCGCGGGGTGAGCTGGATCATCACGCCACCGGCCTCCTTGGGATGCACGAAGACATGGCCGATGATGGGGCGGCCCGGTCCCGGATCGCCGACCAATCGCACGTCCTGTTCCCGCAGCCGCGCGAGCGTGGCCTCCAGATCGTCTACGCGCACCGCGATCAGGTAGACGCCCTCGCCCGCGTCGCGCAGGCGCCGGGCCACCGCACCCTGGTCGGCGGAGGGCGCGATCAGCTCGAGCATCGTCTCGCCGAGGTGGAACTGCGCGGTGAGGACGTGGTCCTCCGGGATGCTCCCGCGAAAGCTCACGGGACGACCGAGCAGCACCTCGAAGCGCCGGGTCCACTCCTCGAGATCGCGCACCGCGATCGCCACGTGATCGAGCTCTTCAACCATCGGACTTCTCCAATCTGTCTTCGGGTCCCGAGCGGGGGACGCGCAGTGGAAACGCTCTATGATGCTCTCATCGTGAGGGTGAAGACGCTACCCGAAGACGATCACGGGTGCGGGTGGTACGCGATGCTGCCCGAGCCGGGACCGGCGCGGCCGTTGACCGGGGAGCAGTCGGCGGACTGGGTGGTGCTCGGTGCCGGCTTCACGGGCTTGGCCGCCGCGCGGCAGGTCGCTCGGCGGCAGCCCGAGGCGCGCGTCGTCGTGCTGGACGCTCAGCGCGTCGGGCTGGGCGCCGCAGGACGAAACTCGGGCTTCATCCTCGCCTCGCCGCACTTCCACGCGACGGCCGAAGCCGAGGAGAACCGGCGCGTGGCGCGCCTGAATCGCGCGGGTCTGGAGCTACTGCGCGAGCAGGTGGTCGAGCACGACATCCAGTGCGACTGGCGGGAGCTGGGGCACGTGCAGGTCGCCGTGGGCGAGCGGGGGCGGGCCGCGCTCGATGACTACTGCCGCGTGCTCGACGAGGTCGAAGCTACCTACGAGCGGCTGGATGCATCGGAGATCGCCAAGCTGACCGGCAGCGAGCGTTACACCGCCGGGGCGCAGGTGTCCGGGACCGTCCTGATGCAGCCCGCCGCACTGGTTCGCGGGCTCGCCGGAGCGCTCCCCACGGCCGTCGAGCTGTTCGAGGAATCGCCCGTCATCGGGCTGAAGCTCGGAGACACGATCCGCCTGGACTGCCCCGGAGGCTCGCTCACCACGCGCAACCTGCTCCTGGCGTGCAACGCCTTCACGCCCGCGCTGGGCTTCGTCGAGAGAAGCGTCTTCCCCTTGCTCACGTTCTCGAGCTTGACGCGGCCTCTGACCCCCGACGAGCAGCGTACGCTGGGCGGGGAGCTGGCCTGGGGCCTGCTGCCGGCCGAGCGGATCGGTACGACGCTGCGACGCACGCTGGACAACCGCATTCTGATCCGGAACAGCGTGCGCTATGCGTGGTCAGCGCGGGTTCGTGACCGGCTGAAGCGTCGCATGTGCGCGGTCCACGCCGACTCCTTTCGAGCTCGCTTTCCGCGTCTCGGTGATCCCGAGTTCGAGTACACCTGGGGCGGTGTCATCTGCATGTCGCTCAATGCGGGGACGTTCTTCGGCCCGGTTGCGCCGGGCGTGCACGCCTCGCTCTGCTACAACGGCTCGGGTGTCGCGCGGGGAACGATCGCGGGAACGCTGCTCGCGGACCTCGCCGTCGGCGCAGATTCCGTGCAGCTCCGGGAGATCCAGCAGTCCCCGGGCCCGACTC
>CAZLBF010000259.1:0-8991 GCA_964557495.1 uncultured Myxococcales bacterium
CGCGCAGATCCAGGCGCGACTCGAGGCCCGCGCCGCGGCGCCTCGCGAACCCATACCTCCGGAGGAGGGCTCGCTCTCATGAATCTCCTGTTCATCCACGGCTCCGGCGGCTCCAGGGAGTCGTGGCACTATCAGCTTCGCGCCTTTCCCGATGCGCGCGCGGTTAACCTCCCGGGCCACCCCGAGGGAGAGCCCTGCACCAGCATCGCCGAGTGCGTCGAGTGGCTGCGCGATCAGCTCGCCGAGGGGGAGCGGAAGGACCTCGCGCTGGCCGGCCACTCGCTCGGAGGGGCGGTCGCGCTCCAGTACGCCCTGAGCTACCCGGACGAGCTCGCTGCGATCATCCTGATCGGCTCCGGCGCCCGCCTGAGGGTCCACCCGCAGTACCTCGAGCAGCTCGAGGCGGCGCTCGAGGCGGGCTCCGACGTCGACGAGGCGCTGAACGTGGGCTACGAGCTCGTCGACCCGAAGCTGGCCGAGGTGTTGCAGCGCAGGCGAGCCGAGAACGGGGCCGCGGTCACGCTCGCGGATCTACGGGCCTGCGACCGGTTCGACGTCATGGACCGGGTGGGAGAGATCCGTATCCCGATGCTGGCCGTGTGCGGCAGCGACGACATCATGACCCCGCCCAAGTACTCGCTGTACCTGGCCGACGCCATGCCCGACGCCCGCGTCACGATCATCCCGAGCGGGACGCACATGGTGTTCGCGGAGCAGCCGGACGCGGTGAACCGGGCGATCCTGGAGTTCCTGAGCGAGCTCGGAAGTGAAGCTTCCGGTCCGCGCTGAGCCGTCTCAGTAAGGCGGCTGCCCCTTCGGCCAGCTGGTCTCGACCTCGCGCGCGTAGACCGCGTGCAGGATGTTCACGAGCTCGGCGTGCTGGATCAGCACGCGCATGTCACCCGTGATCTTGATGGTGCCCTTCAGGCCCGCGTCGATGGGATCGACGGTTCCCGCGGCGACGCCTTCGAAGATGGCCGCCGGGAACTCGAAGATGAAGTCGTAGTCGTTCCGCGTCGGCGGCTCGTTCACCTCGTAGTACTCCGTGCACTTGCCATCGTCGAAGAGGACGCCGAAGCGCAGCTCCTTCCCCGCTGCGACATACGGGGAGTCTCCGTCGCCGCGCAGCTCGGCGAGCATCTTGTACTGGCCGCGGGGCGCGTTCTTCTCGACCTCGGGGTTGCGATTCAGCAGGTCCCGGATCTCGTCGTACCAGTCCTTCGTGTAGATGTCGGGCATCGGGGTCCTTCCTAGTAGATGCGGTCGTCGCGCTGCCAGATCTTCGGGAGGTCGAAGTCCTCTGCGATCGTCTTGAAGGCGGCATAGCCGGGGCCCGCGCTGACGCCGTTTCCGGCGCACAGGTAGAGTCCTTCGAGATCGGTCTGGGTGTATCCCGTGCGCCCTCCGCCCATCCCCTCGAAGTCCAGCGCAGCTTCGATCGGTCGCCCGTGGCCGAAGTCCCCCTCCGGCATGCCCATCTCGAGCTCGATCTCGTACGGGGTGTAGAGCGCGTCCGCGATCACGTTGTCGCGCGTCATGTTCGGGGCGTACTTCTCCCAGAGCGACAGGAAGCGAGCGTTGTAGGTCTCCTTGACCTCTTCCCACTCCGCCGGCGTCATGTCCGAGGCCTTCGGGAAGAAGTACCACCCGTTCATGGCGTGCTTGCCCGGCGGCGCCTGGCTCGGATCCCAGAGCGTGTTCACCCAGATTCCGGCAGCGGGAAGCTCCGGCGGTCGGCCGCCGAACGCCTGCAGGATGTACTCCGAGACCTGCTCCGCATTCTCGTAACCCACGATCGTGTAGAAGCAGCGGTTGATCGCCGCGTCGTGCTGCGCCGACTTGTACTCCGGTGGCGCGTGCAGCGCGAACGATGGCGTCCCGAGACAGTGCTCCGGACCGAAGCGCCAGTTGTCGAGCCGCGCCTGCATGCCCGCCGAGATCCGGTCGGGGCCGAGCATGTCGATGAACGTGGTGCGAATGTCGACGTTCGAGACGACGACTTTTGCCTCGACCTGGCGGCCGTCCTGAAGCTCGATCCCGGTCGCCCGGTCCCCCTGGGTCAGGATGCTGCGGACGCGGTGGTTGTAGCGCAGGTCCACGCCCTCGTTCAGGCAGGCGCTCGCCATCGCGTGGCCCAGCATGTGCGTGCCCCCGACCACCATGTAGTGCATGCCGCACAGCCAGATCACGCAGATCACGAACGACATCCCGTTGCCCTGGTGCGGGTCGACGCCCCACTCCAGGGCCTGTCGGTACAGGACGGCCCGCATCTCGGTCGTCTCGAAGTTCTCGTCGATCAGTTCCTTGACCGTCTTGCCCATGTCCTGGACCGTGAACCCGAGGTCCAGCCAGAGCTGCAGGAGCGCCATCTTAGCCCCGTCGGGATCCCGCGGCGTGTAGATGAGCGAGGCGACGTGCTGGTCGCTCGCCCTTACCTTGCGGCGGATCTCGTTGAACCGGTCCGCATCGCGCTTCGAGTAGCGCGCGATGCTGGCGTGCGTCTGGTCTTCCAGGCCCGGCCGACAGATCACGATCGGCGGTCGGCCGTCCGCGAAGGTGATCCCCACCTGTGCGTCGGGCTTGATCATGCGCGCGCCGTAGCTCAGGAGGTCGAAGTCGTGGTACACCGGCATGTAGTCGATGAACTCCATGTACTGGGCATGGAGGTTGTGCCAGAAGCCGGGCACGGTAGCCTCGGAGGTGTGGACGGCGCCCGCCTCCTCGTGCCGGCTCTCGAAGACCCCGACCTTCTGTCCGGCCCGCGCCAGGTAGGCGGCCGCACACAGCCCGTTGTGGCCCCCTCCGATGATCACGGCGTCGTACTTAGAGTCCGACATGTCTGCCCTCCGTCATGGGTTCAGGAGAAGATAGGCCACGCCCGCCGCGGCGATCAGGGCCGCTGCAGCCGCGTAGATCCAGGTCCTGCGTCCCGCCGCCGGCTCCGAGGCGAGCCGCATCAAGCGGTGCACGCGCAGCGGGAAGAAGGGTCTGCGCCAGCTCGAGCGCACGCGCAGCTGTCCGCGCAGATGCGACCCGAGCGCGCTCGTCCGGCCCTGGAGCAGCCCCAACAGCTCGCGGTGGGGCCCGGCGATCGAGGCGTCGAGGGGCTCTTCGGCACCGTCGCAGATCACGATCCGGTCTCCCCGGAAGTCGAGCGTCACCGACACGTCGTGCTCGGAGTCGGTCATCGCGACGCGGCCGCGCAGCCGGGCCGCCCGGCGCCGCTTGCTCTCGAACTCCGCTAGGTCCTGCTCGAGGAACTGGAGCACGATGTGGGCCAGCCCGCTTCCGCTCCCCTCGGCCAGGCACACCTCCACGGCCGCCACGCCCTACCTCCACCAGCGCTCCAGGCGGTAGTCGTCGGCGATCACCTGTAGCGCGTTGAACGCCGGGGCGAAGGTGACGAACCCGTGCGGGTGCTGGGTCGCGCCGCACATGTAGAGCTTTTCGACCGGAGACTTGTACTGGGCGAGGTCCGCGAACGGCCGCTTGTCGAGCATGTTATCGAGATCGATCAGGCCCCCCATCCAGTCCCCCTGGACCATGTTGGGGATGCGGCGCGCGATGTCGAGCGGCGTGTAGGTCTCCCAGCGCATCACTGCGCTGTCGTCCAGGTTGGGCGCGAACTCCCGCCAGCGGTCGATGCAGCGCTGGCCGTACTCCCGCGCCACGCGGTCCCAGGCTTCGGCCCCCCCGTCCGCCAGGCTGTACGGCGCGAACTGGCGGATCAGCCCCGTGTAGCCGCCCGGGGGGGCGTCGATCGGATCGTACAGGGAGTTGACGGCGCAGTTCGGCCGCGGGTCCGCGAGCCGTCCGGCGCGCACATCCTTCCAGTGCTGGTTGATCTCCTCGGGGCTCTCGTAGCCCACGTTCACGACCCACGCCCCGTTCACGTCGGGATCGAAGTCCGCGGCCGTGTACTGCGGCGCCTGGTTCATCGCCATGTGCACGCTGAAGAACGACCAGTCCATGTGCGGGAACTTCTCGACGGCGTCCGTGAACCCGCTCGGGAGGGCGCTCGGCTCGACCATCTTGAGGAAGGTCTGCTCGAGGTTGATCGAGCTCGCCACGACGTGCCGCGCGCGGATCACGCCGCCGTCCTCGAGCTTCACGCCCACCGCCTTGCCGTCCTCGAGCAGGATCTGCTCGACGCCGTGCTTGAGGAAGACGCGGCCACCCGCCTGTCCGAAGGCCTCCCACAGGGAGTGGGCGAGGGCGTGGGAGCCGCCCACGCACAGGTGCCAGTTGTCGATCTTGCCGATCAGCAGCGGGAACGAGATCGCCAGCCCCTTCCGGTCGGTGGAGTACCCGGCCACGGAGGCGTGGAAGGCGAGGTGCGCCTTCACCTTCTCGTTCTCGAAGTGCTGATCCAGGAACTGATTGATGCTCATGCGACGCAGGTGCACGCTCAGGAACTCGGCCCGCTCCTCGACGCCCAAGGTGACTAGCGCCTTGGTGATGTCGTTCATCGAGATCGGGGGCGAGTACATGAGCGTCCGCAGGATCATGTCGAGGTAGCCCGTGGTCTCGTCGTAGAGCCGGCGGAACGTGTCCGCGTCCTTCTCCGAGAAGCGGGCGATCGACGCGCAGGTCTTGTCCAGGTCGGTGTGGACGGTCAGGGCCGTCCCGTCCCGGAAGACCGACGCCATCTGCACCGGTGGCCGCACGTAGCGGAGGCCGTGCTCGTGGAGGTCCAGGTGGTCGTAGACGGGACAGACACCCACCAGCGTGTGGTAGTTGCAGTGCACGTTGTGCAGGAAGCCGGGCTTGGTGAGCTCTTCGGTGCAGAGCCCACCGCCTTCTTCTGCGCGCTGCTCGAAGATCGCGACCTCCCAGCCGCACCGCGCCAGGTAGGTTCCGAGGGCCATCCCGTTGTGGCCGGCCCCGATGATCACCGCGTCGTAGACTGCGTCGGCCAAGCGTCTTCTCCTCCGTGTAACACGCCAACCTAACCCGGTGCCTCCAGACCCGGATATGACCGGGGTCATATGGCGCGAGGACCTGCCTGAGGGTCGAGGAGCCGTCGCTGTCCGGATGACGGGTGGCGCCGGCGATTTCCTCGGGCGGCCCGGAATACGGCTCTCCTGGAGGATCTCCCGCTGCCGGCTAGTCTCTCCGAATGCGTCCCCCGTCCGGCCGTCTGCTGGCCGCCGTGCTCCTCGCCTTCGCCGTGCTGGCCTGCCGCATGCCCTTCGCGCGCGGGACGCTCGGGCTGCTCGGAGACGCCCATCCCGATGTGCTCTACTCGGTCGAGACGGATGCCGGGGTCGTCGCACTCACGATCGACGACGGCCCCGACGCCGCGTCCACTCCGCGCATCCTCGATCTGCTTGCCGAGCACGACGCGCGCGCGACCTTCTTCCTGATCGGTGAGCGGATCCCCGGCAACGAGGCCGTCGTGGATGCGATCGTGGCCGGGGGGCACGAGCTCGGCAACCACGGCACGCGCGATCTGCCGAGCATCGACCTCGCCCCGCCGGAGTTCGAGCGCGACCTGCTGCGCGCTCACGCCGCGCTCTCCGCCTGGGGTGCGCCGCACTGGTTCCGGCCCGGCTCCGGCTGGTACGACGCCGCGATGGTCGAGACGGCGCAGCGTCACGGCTATCGCACCGCCCTGGGCTCGGCCTACCCGCTCGATGCGCAGCTGCCCTGGACCGGACTCGCGCGCCGCCTCACGTTGTGGAGAGCGGATCGCGGAGCCGTGATCATCCTGCACGACGGGCCGGAGCGGGGCGCGCGCACCGTCGAGACGCTCTCGCGCGTGTTGCCCGAGCTACGGCAACGCGGACTCCGCGTCGTGACGCTGTCGGAGCTCACGGCCGTCGCCCTCGAGCCGTCACCCGTCGCCGCGGGGGAGTGAGGGCCGGCCGAGCGACGTCGGACGCCGCGGCTGACTCGGCGGCTACTGGCGCTTCTCGATCGCGACGTAGTGGCGTTCGGTGGGACCGACGTAGATCTGGCGCGGCCGCGAGATCGCGTTGCCCGGCTCGCCGTGGTACTCGAGCCACTGCGCGATCCAGCCGGCCAGCCGGCCCATCGCGAACATCGCCGTGAACATCGTGATCGGGATTCCGAGCGCCTTGAAGATGACGCCCGAGTAGAAGTCGACATTCGGGTAGAGCTTGCGCTCGACGAAGTAGTCGTCCTCGAGCGCGATCCGCTCCAGGTCGACGCCGATCTCGAGCAGTCGACTCGTGACCCCGAGGCGGTCGAGCACGTCGGACGCGGCCTGACGGATGATCCGGGCGCGCGGGTCGTGGTTCTTGTAGACCCGGTGCCCGAAGCCCATCAGCCGCGACGTGTCGTCCTTGTCCTTGGCCCGGTCCACGAACTGCTGCGCCGAGAGCCCCTCCGACTCGATCGCCTCGAGCATCGAGATGACCTCCTGGTTCGCGCCGCCGTGACGTGGCCCCCAGAGGGCACTGATCCCGGCCGAGATCGAGGCGAACAGGTTGGCGCGCGAGCTGCCGACGATGCGTACCGTGCTGGTCGAGCAGTTCTGCTCGTGGTCCGCATGCAGGATCAGCAGGAGATCCAGTGCGTGGGCCACGACCGAGTCGGCCAGGTACTCCTCGCACGGGGTGCCGAACATCAGCTGCAACAGGTTCTCGACGTAGCCGAGCTTGTTGTCCGGATACAGGAAGGGCTGCCCGATGGAGTGCTTGTAGGAATAGGCCGTGATAGTCGGGAACTTTCCGATGAGCCGCACGATCGAGGCGTCGACCTGGTCCGGGTCGACCGGGTCCAGGTCATCGGGATAGAAGGTGGCCATGGCCGAGACCGCCGCCGCACACGCCGCCATCGCGTGGGCGTCCTTGGGAAACGCCTCGTAGAACCTGCGCATGTCCTCGTGCAGCATCGTGTGGTAGCGGATCTGGTCGCTCCAGTCGTCGAGCTGGACCTTTGTGGGAAGCTCGCCCCGGATCAGCAGGTAGGCCACTTCGAGGTAGGTGCTCTTCTCGGCGATCTCCTCGATGGGAAAGCCGCGGTAGCGGAGGATTCCCTTCTCTCCATCGATGAAGGTGATCGCGCTCTCGCAGCTTCCGGTGTTCTTGTACGCCGGATCGAGCGTGATCACGCCGGCCTCCCCGCGCAGGCCGCTGACGTCGATCGCCCACTCTCCCTCGCTCCCGACCACGACCGGCAGCTTGTACGTCTTTCCCTTGACCTTGAGCTGTGCCACTTCACCCACGGAAGTCCCTCCTCTGCGTTCCTGCTCTGAGTCCTGGCGTCACGCCGCTGCGCGACTCCAAGTCACCCCCCGTTCCACACACACCGCAGTATTCTGCTGCAGAAGACCTTCTACAGGAAGGGCACCCCGAGATATGACCCGCGTCATGGAGGCGTGCGGCAGCGGCCGCTACGCTGCACGAGCGGGCGCGGGGGCCGAGGCGGAGCAGAATGTTGGAAACGAGAGCCGATGTACTGATCATCGGAGGCGGGTTCGCCGGGGCTGCCACCGCGTTCCACCTGAGCGAGGCGCTGCCGGGCTCGATCCTGCTGGTCGAGCGCGAAGAGGTGCCGGGCACGCACGCCTCCGGTCGCAACGCGGGCTTGATCCTGCAGTCGGTGGCCAACGCCTCGATCCGTAGCGCCCTCTCCGCCAGCCAGCGCTACTACCGCGCCCACGCCTCCGAGCTCGGCTTTCGCCCCTCGGGGTCGCTCCTGCTGGGGACGCGCCCGCAGCTCGAGGCGCTTCGCGAGACGGAGCGGATCGAATCGTCGTTGCGGTCCCCCGAGGAGGTGCGCCGGCGGGTCCCGTTCCTCGAAGGTCTCCCGTTCGAGCAGGCCCTCGAGACGCCGGGCGACGGCGTGATGGACATCTGGGCGCTGCTGCAGCACTACCTGAGCGGCGCCCGGTCCCGCGGTGCCAAGGTCATGCTCGACTGCGAGGTCCAGAGCATCTCCGGCTCCGGTCCCTTCCGGGTCGAGACGAGCCGCGGTCCGATCGAGGCCGGGTATCTGATCAACGCGGCCGGGGCCTGGGCGGGGCAGGTGGCCGCGATGGCGGGAGCGACGCCGCTCCCGCTCGTGCCGTGGAAGCGCCACCTGTTCGTCCTCGACGGGGTCGCCGGCATCGAGCCGCACTGGCCCTTCGTCTGGAACTTGGATCCCGAGTTCTACTTCCGCCCGGACTCGGTCGGGCTGCTGTTCTCGCTGTGTGACGAGGAGCGAGCGGTGTCACCCGAGCCGACGGTGAGCGCGGGGATCTCGCAGGCCGCAGCCGAGCTCATCCTGAAGGAGCTTCCCGCGCTGCGCTCGGCGCGTGAGCGCCAGGTCTGGTCCTGCTTCCGGACCAAAGCTCCCGACGGGGAGTTCGTCATCGGCTGGGATGCGCAGCTCGAGCGCTTCTTGTGGGTGGCGGGTCTCGGGGGACACGGCGTGGGCAGCAGCTGGGAGGTGGGCCGGCTGGCCGCCGCCGCCTTCCGCAGCCGCGAGCTGGTGCTCGACGACGCCTTCGCCCCCTCCCGATTCGCGGCCTGCTAGCCCGGAGGGCTCACCGGCTTGGCGCGGAGAGCGCGCCGGCGGCAGCCAGGTCGTCGATCTCGCGCTGCGTGAGACCGAGTAGCTCGCGCAGCACGTAGTCGTTGTGCTCGCCGCGCTCCGGTGCGCGCTCGAGCGTGCGCTCCACGCCGCACACTCGGATCGCCTCGCCGACGGACAGGATGTCGACTTCGGGATGGCTCGGCTGACGCAGGCGCGCGTAGTGATCCCGAAGTTGCGGATCGCGCTCGAGCGTGTCGCGCAGGTCGGCGACCGCGGCGGCGGCGATGCCCTGTGCCTGGAGCTGATCCGCGAGCTCCCAGCGGTCGTGGAGCCGCGTCCAGTCCGACACGATCTCGTCGACCGCGTCCTCGTTCGCCTTGCGCGCGGCGTGCGTGGCAAAGCGCGCGTCCGACGCCAGCTCCGGTCTGCCGAGCCGCTGGCAGAGCGCGGTCCACTCGCGATCGCCGTCGACGGCCAGGGCGCACCACTCGTCCTCGCCGCGCG
>CAZLBF010000260.1:0-6632 GCA_964557495.1 uncultured Myxococcales bacterium
GCGTCTCACGGGCGGGCACACGCGCTGGAGCCAGCACGCCATCTTCCGCGCCAACCAACAGCTGCTGCGCCTCCAGCGGGGCGGCCCGGTCGCCTACATCAGCGTGGCCGACGCCCGCGAGCGGGGGATCTCCGACCACGACCAGATCCGCGTCTACAACGACGTGGGCGACTTCGTGCTGCGGGCCAAGCTCTCTCCGGCCGTCCAGCCGGGCGAGGTGATCTGCTACCACGCGTGGGAGGGCTACCAGTTCCCCGGCGGCGCCAACCAGAACCACGTGGCCCCCAGTCCGCTCAAGCCCACGAACATGGTGGGCGACTACGGGCACCTTCAGTATCGCGGCGCGTTCCTCTCCATGAACAACGTCTGCAAGGAGATCGCCGTCGAGATCGAGAAGCTGCGGGAGGAGCTGTGACCATGACCGTCGAACTCGCTCAGCTCGAGGCGACCGAGATCCAGGCCGGGCTCGATGCGCTGCTCGCGCCCGACGCTGCGGAATGGGAGAGCGCCCCGGAGATCGTGGTTCCGCTCGAGCCAACGCCGCTCGAGCGTCAGCCCTCGGCCTACGTGCAGACCGCCTGGCGGGATCGACCCCACGGCGGGGTCGGCGAGGTGCGAGTGCGCGCCGCGCAGGGCGCGAGCGCCCTCGCCGTGCGACTCGACTGGGCGGCGGCGCGACCCCAGCGGCTGATCAGCGACGTGAGCGTGTACCCCGACGCCTGCGCAGTGATCTTCCCGGCCGACGGTGACGAGGCCGAGTTCAGCACGATGGGGAGCCCGGAGCGCCCGGTGCGAGCCTGGCACTGGAGGGCCGGCACCGATGCGCCGTTCGTCGTGACCGCGACCGGCATCGGCACCGTCGAACGGGTCGCCGAGCACGCGGTGCGCGGGAGAGCCCGCTGGAGCGACGGGCGCTGGCAGGTCGTGCTGGCCCGCCCGCTCGCGGCCGACGGCGTTCCCCTCCAGGAGAGATCCAGCCTGCCCGTGGCCTTCGTCGTGTGGTCGGGCGCAGCGCGCGAACGCGCCGGGCTGAAGTCGTTCTCGCCGCAGCCGTGCGAGCTGCGGATCGCGCAGGGGAACGGGAGGAAGCCATGACCGCGACGAAGTCCCCGACGCATCAGTTCGCCATGGTCTTCGACCTGAACAAGTGCCTCGGCTGCCAGACCTGCACCATCGGCTGCAAGACCCAGTGGACTCGCGCCGGTGGCATGGAGGCGATGTGGTGGAACATCGTCAGCACCATGCCCGGCCGTGGCACGCCTCGCGACGCCTTCGAGCTCGGGGGCGGCTACCGGAACGGCGTGCCCGTTCCCGGCAAGCTCCCTCCCAAGAGCGAGTGGGGAGAGGCCTGGGACTTCGAGTACGACGACGTCTTCTCGGGCGGACCGGAGGGCAAGGCGTACCTGAGGCCGCGAGAGCACGACGGACGGCCGCCGAAGTGGGGCCCGAACTGGGACGAAGACGTGGGCGGCGGCGAGTACCCGAACTCGTACTACTTCTATCTGCCGCTGGTCTGCATGAACTGCAGCAAGCCGGCGTGCCTCGAGGCCTGCCCGCGCGACTCCATCTACCGTCGCGAGGAGGACGGAATCGTGCTCATCGACGAGGAGCGCTGCCACGGCTACCGCTTCTGCATCGAGGCCTGTCCCTACAAGCGCATCTACTTCAACGAGCAGCGGGCGATCGCCCAGAAGTGCATCTCCTGCTACCCGCGCCTCGAGGCGGGCGTCGCGCCCGCCTGCGTGCGCCAGTGTCCCGGCCGGCTGCGGCACGTCGGCTTCCTCGACGACCCCAAGAGCCACATCCACAAGCTCGTGAACGAGTGGAAGGTCGCGCTCCCGCTGCGGCCCGACTTCGAGGTCGAGCCCAACGTCTTCTACGTGCCCCCCACCATGCCCACGGCGTTCGACGAGAAGGGCGAGTTCGACGACGACGCCTCGCGCCTGCCGCTCGACTTCCTGCGCGAGCTGTTCGGGCCCGGGGTCGAGCAGGCGCTGGCCACGATCCAGGCGGAGCGCGAGAAGGCGCGGTCGGGCGAGCCGTCCGAGCTGATGGACATCCTCATCTCGCGCACCTGGGGAGACCTGCTCGGCCCGTACCCCCAGGACCCCGGCGCCATCGAACGCCCGCCGAAGCGCTAGCCGGGAGGCGCCGCAGGGACGCCTGCATCCACCGCGTGTCCTGCGGATCGGAGCGCCCGCGGCGGTTCCGGCCGGCCGTGCCGCTTCGCCGACACCTTGACGGCCCCAGACGGCACTATACGGCAGCGGCCCGGTGCGCCTGTTGCAGCCGGTCGCAGGTCGCGCGCAGGAACACCGGTACCTTTGCGACCTTCGGTGGTGAGCGCGCCCGGGCTCGAACCGGGGACCGGCGGATTAAGAGTCCGCTGCTCTGCCAACTGAGCTACGCGCCCGGGCGAAAAGTAGCGAGTTCGGGACGCCGCGCCACGGCCGCTCGGCGCGTCGTATCCGATCCGGTTAGACTGCGGAGCAATATGAACTTCCGAGCCACTCCCCTGCCCCCTCGATTCTCGCGCCTCGGCCTCGCGCTGGCGCTCCTGCTGCTCTCCGCCGGCGCGTGTGCGACGCCGGGACTGCCGCCTGCCGAGCCGGCCGGAGCGGTCGCCGATCAGACGCTGCGGCGCACGCAGGACCTCTACCTGTACCCGGACCGCCTCGACCGCCGCATGCTGGTGGGCGCGCTCGAAGCGCTCGAGGCCCGCTTCGACCCGGTGCGTTTCGAGCCGGGCGAGTCGAGCGGCCTGCTCTACGTAGGCAAGGAGCGCGCAGAAGTTCCGCTCGCGGAGGTCTTCGACGCGCACGAGTTCCGCAGCGTGCTCGGCCAGGCCCTCGCCTTTGTCGAGGTCGAGCTGGGCGATGACCTGGACCTCAAGGACGACGAGGACCTGGAGCTGCTGGCGCTCCGGGGAGCGCTCCACGCGCTCGATCAGTACACCACGATCTTCTCCGGTCGGGGGACCGAGGACTTCCAGATCCGGTTCTCGGGCAAGCTCTCCGGGATCGGCTCCCGCATCGGCCTGCGCGACGGCAAGCTCGTATCGGTGCGCGTGTTCCCCGACAGCCCGGCGGAGCAGGGCGGGCTCCAGGACGGCGATGCGATCCTGGAGATCGACGGGGAGCCGACCCGCCCGCTCAGCGTCAGCGAGGCGGTCGGGCGCATTCGCGGTCCCGAGGGCACGCTGGTCCTGCTCACGATCCTCCGGGGCGAAGAGACGCTCCCGATCGAGATCACGCGCGGACGGGTCGTCGTTCCGAGCGTCGAGGTCGAGAAGCTCGAAGACGGCTTCGGCTACGCGCGCATCTTCCAGGTCAGCCGCTCGACGCCCGAGGAGTTCCGCGAGCGGGTGGAGGGCCTGGGCGAGCTCCGGGGTCTGGTTCTCGACCTGCGCGGGAACACGGGCGGGAGCATGCTCGCCGCCGCCACGCTCGCCGACATGTTCGTCGCAAAGGGCACGATCGTGCGGGTCGTCGCGCGCGAAGATCGCCAGCCGCGCCGCGGCCAGGCCCGGACCGTCGCGAACCAGGTGGTGGACTTCCGCTTCCCGATCGCGATCCTGGTCGATGGCAGCACGGCCTCCGCCGCGGAGATCCTGTCCGGCGCCCTGGCCCCCCTGCCCCACGTGACCGTGATCGGGCAGACGACCTTCGGCAAGGGACTGATCCAGCGGGTCGTCCAGATCCCGGACGAGAACCTGCTGAAGCTCACGGTGGCGGAGTACCTGCTTTCGGAGGACCGCGAGATCCACGAGAAGGGCATCGAGCCGGACATCACGCTGTTTCCCGTTCCGGCCGATCGGCCGGCGCGCCTGGCCAAGCTGCCGGACGACTCGATCCCGTACCTGCGAGCCCCGGGAGAGGACGATCGCTTCCCGATCGAGGTGGGGACCGAGGTCCTGCGTCGGGGTCGGCCCGAGGCCGAAGTCGTGGTGCGCAGGAACGCGAACGCGGCGATCGCAGAGCACCTGTCCGAGGTCGGAATCTCCTGGGCGGATCCCGAAGCCGGGCTGCCGGACGAGCTGCCCGAGCCCCTCGACCTGTCGGGAGAGGATCTGCAGCTGGTGATGGGGGAGCCGGCGCGCCTCGCGATTCGCGTGCACAACCCGAACGACTTCGCGATTCCCGACGCCTGGCTCGCCCTGCAGAGCCTGACCGAATCGCTCCCCGACCACATCCTTCTGCTCGGCACGATCGGGGCGCACGGAGACACCCTGGCCGAGGTCGACGTGACCCCGCCCGACGGCATCGGCGCGGACAGCGTGCCCGTGCTCGCCCACGTGGCGACCGGCGACCGCACGCTCGCAAGCCAACGCCTGCTCATCGAGGTGGCGAACCACGTTCCCGACATCGAGATCGAGATCGTCCGCGGGAGCGACGAGACCATCGACGTGACACTCCGCAACCGAGGCGTGCGGGGCTCGGGCTCGATGCGCATCGACCTGCCCGGTGCGACGCGCACCATCGAGACGCTCGGCGCCGGGGAGGAAGAGTCCTTCGAGCTTCCGCTGGCCGGCCCGGTCGAGCACGTCGCGGTCAGCTTTCTCGGACCGCGGGCACAGCGCCGAATCGAGATCCCGCTGCCCGAGGAACGCGTCCTCGTCGCGCCGCCGGACATGCGGATCGAGCTAGGTCGATCCGTGGGGCGGTCCCGCCTGCGCATCCACGCCGACGCACAGGAGGGGCTGCGCCAGGGTTGGATCATCGTCGACGGCGAGAAGCAGACCTACGTAGCCTGGAACGGAGAGGCGACGAACGGCGTCCTCGAGCTCTCGCTCTCCGAGGGAGACCACGCGATCCGCTCGAAGATCGAGACGGGATCCGGCATATCGCTGATCGACGCGCGTCTGCTCACAGAAGAGTGAGCTGACTCGGGCGACCCAGGACGCGATCGAAGCTCGAGTCGATCGGCTCGAGCAGCGAATCGGCGATCGGCCTCAACACGTGCTCCACGTAGTACTCGTAGTCGAGGTCTGCCGGTAGCGGCCCGTCATCGAGCACCGGCTCGGGGCCCGAGCGCGCGATCACGTAGCGCACCACCCGTCCGACCGGGCCCTCGGACTTGCGGGCGGCCTGGATGTGCGGGGGCGTCGTCTTGGTGTAGCGGTCCACGGAGCCCTTGCGCAGCCCCTTGCGGATCACCAGCTCGCGGTCGAGCCCACCGGAGCGGACCCGCTCCACGATCTCCCGCGCGAAGGGCTCGGGCGGCCGGTCGGCAAAGAGCAGCGCGAGCATCCCCTTCTGGAGTCGACCCGCCACGGCGGGCCAGTCGCGGCGGACCGCCTCGAGGCCGACGACCTCCAGCTCGCCTGCCACCAGGCCCGCGTAGCGCTTCTTGCTTCCCTGCTTGCCGCCGCGAACGCTCGGCTGGAAGAAGCGCGTATAGATCCGCTCCAGCTCGAGGTCGAGGCGCGGCTCCACGGCGTAGTCGGCCCGGATGCGATCGGCGATCTTCGCCTCGACCCGGGCGCGCAGCGTGAGGCCGCGCTCGCGTGCGTCCCGCTCCGAGGCGTCGGGGTCCAGGGCCACGAACACCGAGTCGGTGTCTCCGTACAGCACCCGCAGCCCTTCCGCCTCGAACGCATCGCGCATCCAGCCGAGCACCGCCTGACCAAAGCCGGAGATCGCATTCGCGATCTCCGGATCGAAGAAGCGGCAGGATCCCGCGCCCAGCACGCCGTAGAGCGCGTTCATCATGATCTTGAGCGCCAGGTCGGCGTGTCGGTCACCGCGCGCCTTGGCCGCGGCGCGGCGCTCGAAGAAGTCCTCGAGCAGCCCGGGCAGGATGGCAGCCTGGCGCGAGAAGCGCGCGCCGTTCGGCGCGACGATCGCCTCGTCGTCCGCCAGTGCGTGAGCCAGCGGGTCCAGGTTGAAGGTTCGCATCAGGCTCGGATACAGGCTCTTGAAGTCGTACACGGCCACGTTGCGATACAGGCCGGGGTGCGAGTCGAGCACGGCCCCTCCCGTCACGCGGCCGCTCTTGCGTTCCGCGTCGACGGAGGGCGCAGCGAAGCCCCGCTGCCAGAGCTCGGGGAGGTACAGCCGGTCGAAGGTCGCGATGCTGGCGCCGACGCGGTCGAGCGGCATGCCGGCGACGAGGCTCCGCTCGACCGCCAGGTCGATCAATCCCTCGCGCTCGAGGATGTCGAGCACGAGCTGCGCGTCCTCCCGGTTGTACGCGACGAAGGCCGCCGGATCCTCGCGGTACATGCGCTCGATCTCGCGCGCGGGGTCCGGACCGTGTGCGATCCGCTTGCCGCGCCCGAGCAGCTCGCGCGCCGCGGTCTCGAGCCGGTAGTCGTCGAGTGTGATGAACGCGTCGCGCACCAAGCCGGGCCCGTCGACCACCTGGCGCCCCGGCACGTCGGCGCGCGACTGTCGCGTGAAGCCCTGGTCGCGCTGCAGGCTCATGCGGCCGCCGACCCGGCCGATCTCGAACGGGACGCCGAGCGCGCGCGCACGCCGCTCCAGCACGCGCAGATCGAAGTCGACGACGTTCCAGCCGGTGAGGAGGTCGGGATCTAGGGCGCGGATCCGCGCCGCGACGGCCCGCAGCAGCGCGATCTCGTTCGGGTGGCCGTGGGCGCCCTCGGGCGCGTGGTCCGAGACGAGATGGAC
>CAZLBF010000261.1:0-21606 GCA_964557495.1 uncultured Myxococcales bacterium
CTTCGCTCGGCTTCGCCTCGCTGCGCGCGCCGCTACCGCGGCGCTTGCGGGTCTATTCGAGTATTCGAAGCTTCATTCTCGTTCGATGCGGGGGTGGGCTTGCTTATCTGCGCCGATGCCTGGGATCGGGGTGCCCTCGGCATTGCGGGGGGGGGAGATGCCGAGGAGGTGGGTGAGGGTCGGGGCGACGTCGATGGTGCGGACCGGTCCGAGACTCAGGTCGCTCGGAATGCCGCGGCCCATCGCGAAGAAGACCGCGTGCATGTCCGGATTGTCCGGGGGGTAGCCGTGCATGCCGGTGGCGCCGCCGAACAGGCGCTTCGCGGCTAGGTAGACCCGGGCTGAGAGACCGAGCGGCTTGGCGACCGCGCGAGGCGGGTCCGAGATCACGGTGATGTGTCCGGTACGCCGAGCGTGGTAGGCGCGCAGGCCGGCCGGAAGCTCGGCGCTCGGGTAGGCCGAGAGACCGTCGACGGCGTTCAGGATCTGGAGCGCCTCGGACAGCCGGGCCGGATCGTCCAGCGTGATCCAGCCGCAGCCGCCGCCGCGCACCACGCGCGCTCCGATGTCGCGCGCCTCGAGCGGGGGCAGCACCGACACGCCACCCTTCACGGCGGCCATGCCGTGGTCGCTCACGATCAGCAGCGTCGTGTGGGGCCAGGCTTCGCGCTGGTCCAGGCCGCGCAGCAGCCGCGCGAGCTCGGCGTCCTGGCCAGCCAGCGCCCGCGCGACGCGTGCGTGGTCCGGGCCGTAGCGGTGACCGACCGAGTCGGCACCGTGCCACCAGGACAGGATGAGGTGCGGTCGCTCCGGCTCGGGGAGGTCCAGCCAGTCGAGGATCTGGTCGACCTTCTTCGACTCGGGTGTGCCGGACGAGAACGGGGTCACGCGGTGGGTGGCACCGACCCCGTTCCAGTCGGTCTGCGCGCCGACCCAGAAGAAGCTCGCCGCGCGCACACCCTGGCGTTCCGCGGTCACCCAGACCGGCTCGGCCTCGATCCAGCTCGCGTCGTCGGAGTAGCTGTACCTGCCCCGCTCGGTGTCGCGGAAGCGGTTGGCGACGATGCCGTGTCGGTCGACGTAGGTGCCGGTCGCCAGGCTAACGTGATTCGGGAACGTGCTGGCGGGAAAGACCGGGATCATCCGCTCCGCCCGGACGCCCTCCCGGGCCACGCGGTCGAGCGCCGGAAGCTCGGTGCGGTCGGGATAGTCCCAGCGCGTACCGTCCCAGGAGAGCACGATCACCGTCGGAGCTTCGGCCGCCGCAGCGAACGGGAGCCAGAGGGCGAAGAGCAGGGCTGCGGCCCGCTGGGCTAACCTCCCGGGGTGATTTCCGAGTCGACGCAGAGACCCGCCGCGCTCACGATCGCGGGCACAGACCCGACCGGCGGAGCCGGACTCGAGCTGGACCTGCGGGTCTTCACGCTGCACGGCGTGCACGGCATGGCGGTGCCCACCGCGCTCAACGTGCAGACGACGCGCGGTGTACATCGGACGTTCCCGTCGTTCCCGAACGTCGTGGGTCAACAGCTCGCCCTCCTGCTCGAGGACCTCCGACCGGACGCGATCAAGCTCGGCATGCTCGCGACCGACGACGTCCTCCTGCGGATCGCGGGCATTTTGGCGCGCCACGCGATTCCCCGCGTCGTGGATCCGATTCTACAGGCCAGCGACGGCACCTTCCTGCTCGAGCGACGCGCCTGGTCGAACCTCTGCGACCGGGTGATCGCGGGCGCCGCGCTGGTCACGCCGAACCTCCCCGAGGCCGAGGCCTTGACCGGGTCCGCAGACCCCGAAGAGGCGGCGCGCGTGCTGCTCGAGATCGGAGCCGAGGCGGCACTGATAAAGGGAGGGCACGCCGACGGCTCCCCCGACGACTTCCTGCTCACGCGCGAGGGGGGCAGCTGGATCCGCGGGGAGCGGCTCGACGTGGGCCCGGTGCACGGCACGGGCTGCGCGCTCTCGTCGGCGATCGCCGCGCGCCTCGCGCGGGGCGAGAAGCTCGAGGCGGCGGTACGCGGAGCGAAGCAGTTCGTGGCGCGGGCCATCGAGCGCTCCTACCAGCCGGGAAGCGGCTCCCGACTGCTCGGGCTGTTCCCGGCTACTTGACTCGCTCGATGTAGTGACCGTCGCCGGTGTCGACCCGGATACGGTCGCCCGCACTGATGAACTGCGGGACCTGGATCGCGACGCCGTTGGCCAGGGTCGCCGGCTTGCTCGAGCGCGCGGCGGTCTGCCCGCGGACGACGGGCTCTGCGTCGGCGACCTCGATCTCGACCACCTTGGGAAGCTGGACCCCGATCGGCCGGCCGTCGTGCCACTCGACGAGGACGCGCATCCCCTCCGAGAGCCAGACGACCGCCTCGTCGAGGAGCGAAGCCCCGAGCGTCGTCTGCTCGTAGCTCTCGGTGTCCATGAATACGTGATCCGACCCGTCGGAGTACAGGTGCTCCATCTCGCGCGTGTCGATCCTCGCGCGTTCCACGTAGTCGGTCGCCGCGAACTTGACCTCGCGCTGTGTCCCGTCGAGGACGTTCCTGAACTTGACCTGCACGAAGCCCGACTTCCGACCCTGCGTACGATGCTCGAAGTCCAGCACCTTGTAGAGCACGCCGTCGTGCACGACCGTGTTGCCCTTCCGGATCTGGGTCGCCTGGAGCGCGTCCGCCATCAGCCCTCCTCGGCCCTGCGGAGCCTCGCCAGGAGTCGATCCTGAATGCCGCCGAAGGCACCGTTCGACATGATCAGCGCGACGTCGTTCCCGCTCCGGTTGCGGACCACGAACTCGATGATGTCGTCGACGTCCGGCAGGTACACGGCTTCGGTCCCGCGCAGGCGAAGCGCCTCGACGACTCGCTCGGGACGCATGCGCTCCTCGTCCGGGATCAGATCGGCGCGGAAGACGCCGGCGAGGATCGCGACGTGGGCGTCCTCGAACGCCTCGCCGTAGGCCTCCTCGAAGATGCGCCGCCGGCTCGTGTTGGTGCGAGGCTCGAAGATCGCGAAGACCTTGCGATCGGGAAAGCGGTCGCGGATCGAGGCCAGGGTGTCGTGCACCGCCGTCGGGTGGTGAGCGAAGTCATCCACCACGAGCACGCCTCCGGCCTCGCCGCGCGTCTCCTGGCGTCGCCGCACGCCGCCGAAGTCCGCGAGCGCATCCGCCGCCTGCTCGGCCTCGACGCCGAGTCCGATCGTCAGCGCCAGCGTACCGAGCACGTTCTCGACGTTGTGCCGGCCCCACATCGGGACTCGCACCCGCGCGAGTCGTTCACGGCCACGCCACAAGGTGAACTGCGTTCCTTCCCGGTCGAACGCGACATCGCTCGTGCGCCAGAGAGCGTCCTCCTGGAAGCCGTAGCCCTCGACCGGCGCGCTCACCCCGGCGAGCACCTCCGACACGCACGCGGCGTCCGTGGCGGCGACGATCCGACCGTCGGCGGGAACGCGCTCGCAGAGCGACCGGAACGCCTCCTGGATCTCCTCCAGCGACTCGTAGATGTCCGCGTGATCGAACTCGCACGAGGTGAGTACCACTGATTGCGCGGCGTAGTGCAGGAACTTCGGCGTCTTGTCGAAGAACGCGGTGTCGTACTCGTCCCCCTCGATCACGAAGTGCTCCCCTTCGCCGAGCAGGAAGCTACCGCCGAAGCTGTTGACCACACCCCCGACGAGCACGCTCGGATCGCGTCCCGTGCGGGCCAGGACGTGTCCGACGAGGCTCGTGGTCGTCGTCTTGCCGTGGGTACCGGCGATCACGACGGAGTGCTTCCCGCGCAGGAACAGCCGGTGGACGGCGTCGGGGAACGAGAGATACGGGATTCCCGAATCGAGGGTGGCGCGCGCCTCCGGGTTGTCGCGCCGGATCGCGTTCCCGATCACGACCAGGTCCGGCCGCTCGCCCGTGATGTGCTCCGGCGAGAAGCCCTTGTAGATGGAGATCCCGGCCTCCCTGAGCTGATCGCTCATGGGCGGATAGGCGTCGATGTCGCTCCCGGTCACGTGGAAGCCGCGGTCGGCCAGCATGCAGGCGAGCGACCCCATCCCGGTGCCGCACACGGCGATCAGGTGTACGTGGTGGACCTGCTCGAGCGGCGGCAACTCAGGCGGCAAGGAACGCCTCCCGGACCAGGTCGTGAACCTGGGGTCGAAGTCCGAAGCGACTCCGCTTCGCGACGAGGTGCACGCGATTCGAGAGCAGCGCCACGATCGCTCCGGCGTCGAGATCGACCCAGAGGCTGGTTCCAGTGAAGCCGACGTGTCCGATCGATCGAGACGAGAAGTGCGATCCGGCAGTGGACTGGCCGGGCGTGGGAGTGTCCCAGCCGAGCGCCCAGTCGCTGGATGGAGGCAGGTCCTGGCGGCGGAAGAACTCGCGCGCGATCTCCTGGGGGAAGATCGCGCTCTCGCCGCGATCCGCGGCCAGCATCTCCGCGCCGAAGCGCAGCACGTCCGACGCGGTCCCGAACAGACCCGCGTGGCCCGCCACACCCCCCATCGCCCAGGCGTTGCCGTCGTGCACCTCGCCCCAGATCACCTTGTCGCGCCAGGCGCACTGCTCGGTTGCCGCGTAGCGACTGCGATCCCCGTCGAATGGAATCGGGTTGAACTGGAGAGAGGTGAGCTCCAGGGGTTCCCAGATCCGGCGAGTACAGAACGCGTCGAGCGGCTCGCCCGCGGCCCGCTCGACCACGTCGCCGAGCACGATGAAGCCGAGGTCTCCGTACACCGACGCCTCCCCCGCAACGTGTACGGGCGCACTGCGGGCGATGCGTTGCAGAATCACGTCGCGCCCCGCCGGGGTTCCGAGCAGCCGCTCGCCCCGTCGGATCTCCCGTTCGCGCAGGTCGTCGAAGTACGCGCGCCATGGACGCAGACCGGAGCTGTGCGTCAGCAGATGTCGCAGGGTGATCGAATCCTTGCCGTGCTCGCCGAAGCCCGGGACGATGGCGGCAACCCGCTGGTCGAGGCGCAGCTTTCCGTCGGCGACGAGCAGCATGATCGCCGCGGTCGTCGCCACGACCTTCGTGAGCGAAGCGAGGTCGTAGATCGTGTCGAGTCGCGTCTCGTGGCGCTGAGGCGTCTGGACGGCCAGGCCGAACGCGCCCTCATAGGTGAGTGCGTCACCCATCTGCGCGAGCACGACGGCCCCGGAGGTCTCCCCCCTCTCGATCGCCTTCCCGACCGTACGATCGACGCGCTCGAGCTTCTTGCGCACCGCTGCCAGCTTCAATCGACTCCCTCCAGCGCCGTGTCCTCCACGACCGGCTCGGCGAGTGCGAGCGTGCCGCGGTCGCCGTCGATCCTCCCGCGGATGCCGACACCCAGCGCTCGGTGGTCTGCGACGTGTCCGAACGGGAGATCGACCACGACGGGACCGGAAACCTCGGGCAACAGAACGTCTCGAAACACGTCCCGGGCACTGACCTCAGGGTAACGGTCCGATTCGCAGCAGACGAGCTGTCCCAGTGCCACACCCGCGAGCGGAGCGAGCTTTCCCGCCTCGCGAAGCTGAACCAGTGCGCGATCGATCGCGTAGGGCGGCTCGTTCACGTCCTCGAGAAACAGAATCGCGCCGCGGGTGTCGATCTCCCAGGGGGTACCGAGGCTGGCGGCCACCACCTTGAGGTTCCCACCGACGAGGGGCCCGGTGGCCGTCCCGCCGACGAGTCCTTCCCCCTCGATCGGATCCAATGCCTGCGGGTCCCCGCGCAGCAGGGCCAGAAGCCGGCGCCGGGCCGCCGGTGCCGCGTCCGATCGCTCGAGCATCGGTCCGTGGATCGATGCGAGGCCCGCCTGCTCGCGCAGAAACAGCTGCAGCGCGGTCGCATCGCTGTATCCCACGAACGCCGTACGCGCCGCGCGCACCTCCCGGGGATCCAGCGTGCGCAGGAAGCGTCCGGCACCGTATCCCCCCCGAGCGGCAAAGACGGCCCGGACTTCCGGATCGCGCAAGAGCCCCATGAGGTCGGCGCAACGCTCCTCGTCGGAGCCCGCTAGGTAACCGTTGCGCGACTTCAGGCCGGGTGCACAGCGCACCTGGTAGCCCTCGCCCTCGAGCCAGCCGATGCCGGCCTCCACCACATCCGCCTCGACGGGACCGGCGGGCGCGCACACGCCGATCGTCGAGCCCCGCGGAACGCTGCGCGGACGCAGGAGGCACCCACTCATTCGAACGCGGACCCCGGGCCTCCGCCCGGGTCACCGAACCCGTCCGTCGTCGGACCCGGCTCGATCCCGGCCAGGTTGCTGAAGCGCGCGTACTGGGCGTCGAACTGCAGCTTGACCATGCCCGTCGGCCCGTTGCGCTGCTTGGCGATGTTGAGCTCGGCGATCCCGCGGTCGATCGTGTCCCGTTCGTAGACCTCGTCGCGATAGATGAACAGGACGATGTCGGCGTCCTGCTCGATCGCGCCCGACTCTCGCAGGTCGGCGAGCAGCGGGCGCTTGTTGGTGCGCAGCTCCGGCCCACGGTTCAGCTGCGACAGGGCGATCACCGGAACGTCGAGGTCCTTGGCGAGCAGCTTCAGGGCGCGTGTGGTCTCGGCGATCTCCTGCTCCCGTCGGTCGGACCGGAGGCGCGTCTGCATCAGCTGGATGTAGTCGACCACAATCAGCGAGAGCGTGTGCTCGCGGTGAAGCCGGCGCGCCTTGGCCGAGATGTCGGTCGCGGTGACCACGCCCCCGTCGTCGATGAAGATGCGCGCTTCCTGCAGCACGCTGGCTGCTTGGGTCAGCTTGCGCCAGTGGTGGTCACCGAGATAGCCGTCCCGGATCTTCTGGAGGTCGCCCTCGGCGTCGGCGGCGAGCAGCCGCAGCGCGAGCTGGCGGGAAGTCATCTCGAGCGAGAAGACCGCGGCACACCCACCCCCGTCGACGGCGCAGTTCCGAACCATGTTCAGTGCGAGCGCCGTCTTCCCCACGCTCGGTCGCGCCGCGAGAATCACGAGATCGCCGCCCGAGAGCCCGCCCGTGAGCCGGTCGACGTCCTCGAACCCCGTCTGGAGCCCCGAGACGGTGCCGGCTTGAATCCGCTCGATGTGCTCGAACGTCGACTCCAGCTCGTCCTTGATCGGCACGAAGCCCGCTTCGACGTGCCCCATGGCGATCTGCATGACCTCGCGCTCGGCCTCCTCGAGCAGGTCCTCGATCGGTGTCGTCCCGTCGTAGCCGCGCGATGCGATCGATTCGCAGCTGCGAATCAGTGACCGGGCGAGCGCCTTCTCGCGCACGACCGCCGCGTGATGCTCGATGTGCGCGGCCGTCGGCGTGAAGGCGGCCAGATCGGCGAGAAAGGCGACGCCACCGATCCGGTCCAGCAGCCCGTGCTCCTCGAGGTAGTGGCGCAGGGTGATCAGCGAGATGCCCTGGCTCTTCTCGACGAGCGCCTCGCACGCCTCGAAGACGATGCGGAGTCGCTCGTCGTCCAGCAGATGGGGCCGGAGTCGGTCCTGGATCTTGTACAGCGAGTCGGGATCGAGAAGGATCGCCCCGAGCACGGCACCTTCGGCTTCCGGGTCCACCGGAATCGCGCGCGTCACCCCGGCATCGGACTTCTTCTGTTTCGCCAACGGAACCCCCCCCACATCTCGACGGGCCAGCGGCGGATCGAGCCCGCCGTCCCGCACCGCGCGCCCAGGCGCGCGTCTCGTCGGCTTCAGTCTATTCGCGATCGACGGCTACCCCCGCACTACTCGGAGTCGGAGTCCGAGTCCTCGCTGTCTCCCGTCCCCACTGCTTCGATGACCATGGCCGCCTCCTCCGGCTCCGCCTCCACGGCGGGAGCGCCGATCGAAACGACCCGAACCTTCACCTCAGCCACCACCTCGCGGTGCAGGCGGATCGGAACCGGGTACTCGCCCACCTGCTTGAGGTGCTCGTCGAGCTGGATCTTGCGGCGATCCACCTCGAATCCGCGCTCCTTGAGCTGTTCGGCGATGTTCGCGTTCGTGACCGAGCCGAAGAGCTTGCCTTCGTCGCTCGCGTTCATGGCAAACTCCAGCTCGACCTTGCCTAGCGCGTTGGCCTGCGCTTCGAACCCGCTGACCGCCTTGCGCTGCTTCTCCTCGATGACGCGTCGCTTGTGCTCGAGGTCGGCGACCCGACCCCGCGTCGCGAGCATCGCCTTGCCCTGGGGTAGGAGATAGTTCCTCCCGTAGCCCCCCTTGACGCGCACGAGGTCACCTGCCTGACCCAATTTCGGTACGTCCTCGGTGAGAATGACTTCCATGCCTTCTCTCTCGTCCCTACTGGTGCTGTGAGGTGAACGGCAGGAGCGCCAGATGGCGCGCACGCTTGATCGCGAGAGTCAGCTCGCGTTGGTGCTTCGCCGAGTTCCCGGTGATCCGCCGCGGAATGATCTTGCCGCGCTCCGTGAGAAAGGTGCGCAGCATCTTCGCGTCCTTGTAGTCGATGGCCAGCGACGAGTCCGAGTCGAAGCGATCGATCTTGCGCCGAACGAACAGCTTTCGACTGCCGCGCTTCTTGCGGCGCATCGGTCGTCGGACGATGAGTTCCTTGGGTTCCTCTTCCGCCATGATCCTCTCCTACCCTTCGTCCTTTTTTTCACCGGCGCCGGCCTCCGGGACGTCACCGGTGTCGGCCGCCGGGACATCACCGATGTCGGCCGCCGGGACATCACCGGGGTCGGCCGCCGGAGCATCACCGGGGTCGGCCGCCGGAGCATCACTGGCGTCGATCTCCGGGGTGGCGGCCTCGGCCCGCGGCGCCCGGGTCTCCGGCTCATCGGCCGTCTCTTCGCCCGACTTGTCGACTCGGCCCTCGGCCTCTACCCGCGCCGCGCGCTCCGCCTCTCGCCGCTCCCGCTCCTCGCGCTTCCTGGCTCGCTCGGCCTCGTCCTCCTTGGCGCGCACCACGCGCGCCTCGATGTCGCGGACGTTGTCATCCACCTTGACCGCGAGGAAGCGCAGCACGTCGGGGTCGAGGCGCAGGAAGCGCTCGATCTCCGGGATGAACCGGCCACCGCCGAGGAAGCTCACCAACATGTAGTGGCCCTTGTTGAACTTGCGGATCTCATAGGCGAGCTTGCGCTTGCCCCAGTCATCCCAGAGCAGGATCTGCCCGCCCCCCGCGACGATCTCCTTCTCGACGCGAGACTGGATCTCCTTCTCGCGCTCGGGCGTCGCATCGGGCTGGATGATGTAGATGAATTCGTACTCGCGCACGTGGCTCCTCCCGGTCAAATGGGCCCCCGAGGCTTCCCGGGGACCGAGGGTGCGCTAAAGACGGGCTCTCGCGGCCCGGACCCGCACACTCTACCCCGGCCCGGCCCCCACGCAAGCCGCCCTCCCTCCCGGCCGGGTAACGGCGGGCGGAGCCCGCCTTCCGGGCTTCGCTCGCCGTTGGCTCGCTGCGCGCGCCGCTACTGCGGCGCTTGCACGGTCCGTCAGGGCGTCCTGTGGTCCTCCCCTAGGCAGTAGAGGCCGGGGACCGGCGAGCGCAGCCCCCCCGAGCCCCGCAAGCGCCGCGGTAGCGGCGCGCACAGCGAGGCGCAGCCGAGCGTAGCCCGGCAGGCGAGCTCTGCTCGCCGTTACCCGGCAAGACCTGCAAGCGCCGCGGTAGCGGCGCGCGCAGCGAGCCGCAGGCGAGCGAAGCCCGGCAGGCCGGCTCCGCCGGCCGTTATCCGGCCAGAAGTGGCGCGATCACCACCGCGACGACGGCCATCAGCTTGATCAGGATGTTGAGCGAGGGTCCTGCGGTGTCCTTGAAAGGATCGCCGACCGTGTCCCCGACGACCGCGGCGTGGTGGGCGTCGGTGCCCTTCCCGCCGTGGGCGCCCGCCTCGATCGTCTTCTTGGCGTTGTCCCAGGCGCCGCCCGCATTCGCCATGAAGAGCGCCATGAGCACGCCGGAGACCGTCACGCCCACGAGGAGGCCTCCGAGGGCCTCCTTGCCGATGAAGCCCGCGACCACCGGAACGCTGACCGCGAGCAGGCCCGGGGCCACCATGCGTCGAATCGCGGCACTCGTCGAGATGTCGACGCACCGAGCGTACTCCGCCGGCGCGGTCCCCTCCATCAGGCCCGGGATCTCGCGGAACTGCCGGCGCACCTCTTCGATCATCTCGCCGGCGGCATCGCCCACGGCCTTCATCGCGAGCGCGCTGAACAGGAACGGCACCATGCCTCCGACGAAGACGCCGGCCATGACGACGGGCGCCAGGAGATTCAGCTCCGTCAGGCCCGACTGCTCACGGAAGGCGGCGAAGAGCGCTAGCGCGGTCAGCGCCGCCGACCCGATGGCGAAGCCCTTGCCGATCGCGGCCGTGGTATTGCCGACCGCATCGAGCGTGTCGGTGCGTTCGCGGACCTCGGGCGGAAGCTCACTCATCTCGGAGATGCCACCCGCGTTGTCGGCGATCGGTCCATATGCGTCGACCGCAAGCTGAATCCCGACGGTGCAGAGCATGCCCAGGCCGCCCATCGCGATGCCGTAGAGGCCCGCCAGCTCGAAGCAACCGACCATGGCCGCGGCGATCACCAGGACCGGGATCACCGTCGACTGCATGCCGATCCCGAGGCCGGCGATGATGTTGGTCGCACTGCCCGTGAGGGAGGCCTCTGCGATCGACTCGGACGGGCCGCGTCCCCGGGCCGTGTAGTGCTCGGTCGCCATTGCGATCGCGACCCCGCCGAGGAGTCCGATCACCATCGCACCCAGAACGTTCCAGACGCCCGCCTCGACGAAGAAGGCGATCACGGCGTAGGCGACCGGGATCATGACGATCACGGAGCCGAAGATCCCGAGGTTCAGAGCCATCTGAGGATTTCCGCCCTCGGAGGTACGGACGAAGCTCATGGAGATGATCGACACGACGATCCCCGCGCCCGCCAGGACCAGGGGAAGGGTCACGTAGCTGAGCACCTGGTCCTCGGGCACCCCGATCGAGCGGGCGTACGGTACGCCCAGAATCATGGCACCCAGGATGGCGCCCACGTAGGACTCGAAGAGGTCCGCTCCCATTCCGGCGACGTCGCCGACGTTGTCACCGACGGCGTCCGCGATCGCGGCGGGATTGCGCGGGTCGTCCTCGGGGATGCCCGCCTCGACCTTGCCGACGAGGTCGGCGCCGACATCCGCCGCCTTGGTGTAGATGCCGCCCCCGACGCGCGCAAACAGCGCGATCGAGCTCGCACCGAGGCTGAAGCCCGCGAGCATCGCGAGGACCTTGCCGGTGACCATCGCGACGCCCGAGCCGATCGTGTTCGTGTAGATGCAGAAGAGCAGCGAGAGCCCGAGCACGCCGAGGCCGACCACGCACATGCCCATGACGCTGCCGCCGGTGAACGCGACGTCGAGCGCCTTCACGATCGAATCTCGGGCGGCGGCAGCCGTCCGGGTATTCGCGAGTGTCGCGACGCGCATGCCGAAGAAGCCCGCCAGCGCAGAGCACGTTGCACCCACGATGAACGAGACCGCGACCAGCGAGGTGCCGCGCGTCCAGTTCGCGATGACCAGGAGCACCGCGACCACCGCGACGAAGATCGAGAGGGAGGTGTACTCGCGCCGCAGAAAGGCCATCGCCCCCTCTTGGATGTAGCCCCCGATTTCGACCATGCGCTCCGTCCCCGCGTCCGCCCTGGCGACCTTCCTGGCCCGCACCCAGGCGAACAGAAGCGCCAGGATTCCCGAGGCCGCGACAGCGCCTAGGATCTCGTTCACGACTTCCCCTCCTCGCTCGATTCTCTCGATGTTTCGGGAGGCGTCGCGTTGAACCGGTTCATCGCCTCCTCGACTCCCTCTTCCAAGATGCACCGGACGGCCGCGGCCGCCCGATCCACCGACTCTTCCAAGCGCCCTCGCTGCGTTTCGGAAATCCGACCGAGCAGGTGCCCGGTAGCCGACCACCCCTCCGGCGGACGTCCGACACCGACGCGAACGCGCGCGAAATCCTTGGATCCCAGCCTGCCGACGATCGAGCGGAGACCGTTGTGGCCGCCGTGGCCGCCACTCGGCCGGATGCGCAGCCGCCCGAGCGGCAGGTCCATGTCGTCGAAGACCACGATCATCTCCTCGGCGGAGGTGGGCAGATAGCGCATCGCCTCTGCGACCGAGTCGCCCGATGCGTTCATATACGTCTGCGGCCAGAGCAGTCCCACGTCCTCGCTTCCAATCCTTCCGCGCCGGAATCGACCCTGATACTTCCGAACCTCGCCTCCGAACCCGTGGCTCTCCGCAAGCCGGTCGCACACCCAGAACCCCAGGTTGTGGGGCGTCTCCCGGTAGCGCGAGCCGGGATTTCCCAGGCCGACGACGAGGTGCATGGCTCCGGGCTACTCGCTACCCGAACCCTCCCCCCGCTCGGTGCTCTCGCCAGCCGCCTCCGCGTCCGGTGCACCCTCCTCCGCAGCCTCCTCCGCCGCCTCTTCCTCGACCGCCGGCTCTTCCTCGACCCGGGGCGCGACCACATGGATTGCCGTGGCGTCGAGATCGGTCAGGACCTCGGCAGAAGCGGGCACGACGATGTCTCTGACGTGCACGGAATCGCCGATATCGAGTGCCGACACATCGACCGAGATCGAGTCGGGGATCTCGAGCGGCAGGCACTCGACCTCGAGGTCGCGCAGGATCGGCTCGAGCACGCCACCCAGCTCGACCCCGCTCGGCTTGCCCTCGTAGCGAAGGGCGACGGAGACGGTCACCTTCTTAAGGACGTCGACGGCGTAGAGGTCGCAGTGCAACACGCGCCTCGAGACCGGGTCGCGCTGCACCGCCTTCACCAGAGCGAGCTTGCCCTTCAGGTCCTTGGGACCTTTGAGGTCCAGGATGGCATTCGCGCCGGAGTGGAGCACGTCATCCAGCAGTCGACTCTCGACCGCGAGAGCCACGGGATCGATACCGCTCCCGTAGAGCACGGCCGGGACCTGCCCGGCAGCTCGGAGCTTGCGAGCCGCGCCCTTGCCGCCCGCCTCGCGCGGACTCACTTGCAGCGCCTGTCTGTCCATCAGCCTGTCTCCTGAGTTCAGCGCGCTAGACGAACAGCGAGCTCACTGATTCCTCGTTGTGGATGCGCCGGATCGCCTCACCGAGGAGCGGCGCGACGTTCGTGGTGGTGATCTTCTCGCACTCGGCCGCACCCGAGTTCATCGGGATGGAGTCCGTCACGATCAGGGCCTCGAGCGCCGACTCCGTGATCCGCTTGACTGCCGGCCCGGAGAGCACGGGGTGCGTGATCGCGGCGAGCACGCGACTCGCGCCCTCGGCCGAGAGGGCGCTCGCCGTCTCCACGAGGGATCCGGCCGTGTCGACGATGTCGTCCACGATGACGGCCGTGCGGTCCTTCACGTCGCCGACGATTCGCAGCACCTCGGCCACGTTCGCCCTCTCGCGCCGCTTGTCCGCGATCGCGAGCTCGGCGTTGAGCCGCTTCGCGAAGGCTCGAGCGCGCTCCACGCCCCCGGCATCGGGAGAGACCACGGTGACGGGCTCTCCGCGCGGGATCAGGCTGCGGGTCTCCTCCAGCAGCACGGGCATAGCGAACAGGTTGTCGACCGGAATGTTGAAGAAGCCCTGGATCTGGCCCGCGTGCAGGTCCACGCATAGAATCCGGTCGGCGCCCGACGCGGTGATCAGGTCGGCGACGAGCTTGGCCGTGATCGGAGACCGCGGCCGGACCTTCCGGTCCTGCCGGGCGTATCCGTAGTATGGGATCACTGCGGTCGTGCGCTGGGCCGAGGCGCGCCGCAATGTGTCGAGCAGGATCAAGAGCTCCATCAGGTTCGTATTCGTCGGAGCGCAGGTGGACTGGACCACGAACGCATCGGTGCCGCGCGCGTTCTCGCCGAGCTCGACGCTGATCTCGCCGTCGCTGAAGGTCTTGACCTCGGCGCGCCCGACCTCGATCCCGAGGTAGTCGCAGATCACCCGCGCGAGAACGGGGCTCGCGTTTCCGGTGAAGACCTTCAGGTTCTTGCTCATCGAACGTCTCGCTCCGAGCTGGCTGGGGCGGCAGGACTCGAACCTGCGAATGCCGGGTCCAAAGCCCGGTGCCTCACCACTTGGCTACGCCCCATTCGAAGTCCGTCGAATCGCTCGAAGGGGAGCTCACCGTCACTGTTCTGGCTCCCCGCGGGAGGTGGACGGAGCGAGCGGCCTCCTCGGCCTCGGCCCGCCCTCGAAATCCACCATAGACCGTCGGGCCGCTACCACTCATTCCCGTCCCCCGCGCACCCGCGCTTTCGAGCGCGCCTCGCACCGCCGCGATCTCCTCGTGACATGCGGTGGCAGTCGCTTCGAGATCGTTGAGCGGAGACGAGATCAGCCCCAGAGGCCCCAGGAGCGCCGCGATACTAGACGGCTCCTTCGGGAGCGTCAATCGAGCCGAGGTCGTCCGGTACGCCCAGGCGGTCGATACCTGAAACGGGAGCAGGACGAGGACCCACCAGAGCTCCGGAACTCCGGCGAGCGGGTCCAGCCGCTCCCCCACCCCGCGCGCCAGGGCGGGGCGCGGCTCCAGAAAGAAGGGGACATCGGCCCCGAGCGCGACGGCGATGGCGCGGCGCTCAGCGGCCGGGAGGCGCTGGCCGGCGAGGGCTTCGAGCCCCAGCATGGTCGCTGCGGCATCCGAGGAGCCGCCACCGAGGCCCGCCGCCACGGGGATCCGCTTCTCCAGCAGGACCCGGAGCTTGGCGGGGAGGGCGAGCGCCTGGCAGGTGGCCTCGGCCGCCCGGACCACCAGGTTGTCGCGTCCGCGCGGCAGCTCCGCCCCCGAGATCTCGAGCTCGATGCCCGGGCCCGCAGCGGGTGTGATCTCGAGCCGATCGTAGAAGGCGAGCGGAACGAAGAGCGTCTCGATCTCGTGGTAGCCGTCTTCGCGGCGCGCCAGGATCCGGAGTCCGAGGTTCAGCTTGGCGGGTGCGAGGACCTGCACCATCGCCGGGCCCCTTCCCTAACTCTTCTTCTTGTCGCGGGCGTCCACGAAGCGCAGCCGCAGATCGTGGAGAACGCTGTGGAGCAGCTGTTCCTCCTCGGAGTCCAGATTGCCCTGCGTCTTGCCCTCCAGCATCTCGAGAATGTCGATGGTCTGGTGAGCGAGCTCGAGATCTGGCTCCGCCGGCTTCTCGGCACCGGGAGCCAGGGCCTCCCCGAGGTACACGCGCGCCGACGCCGAGAGCATCAAGACGAAGGCGCCGAACGTCATGGGCGGGAGCGAGGCCAACGGGGCCTCGGCCGCTTCCGGAGGATCGGTCATCTGGAAGCCTCGCGGTCCCTTCTGCTCGGTAGGCACCCCTAGACCTCCCGAGTGAGCGGAACCGGCTCCGCCATCGGGGGCTCGGCCTCGTCCGGCGCGGCGGTCGGATCGATGCCGGTCCGCTCCAGCTCCAGCAGCAGCCGACGGGCCGCTACGAGTCGCTGCACGCTCGTGATGGTCGCCCCGATCGCGACGATCCAGAGCGCGAGCGTCAGGAAGCCGAAGAGGGCGCCGGCGATGAGCACGACGAACCGCTCGCCCCGCTCCATGATGCCGAGGTTGAACTCCGCGAGGTGTCGCTCGGCGCGCGCGCGCGTGTAGCTGGTCATGACCGAGCCCCCGAGGGTCCACAGCACCAGGGCCACACCGCCGAGGTCGCCCGCCGCAGCCATCCCGAACGCGATGCCCCCGAAGACCAGGACGTCGCTCAGGCGGTCCATCGACGAGTCGAGGAAAGCCCCGGCCATCGAGGTCGCGCCCTGAGCTCGGGCGACCGCTCCGTCGATCAGGTCACAGATGCCGGCGAAGCCGAGTGGGAAGGCCGCCACCAAAGGCTGGCCGAGCGCGAAGGCGACCGCTGAGGCGACAGAGAAAGCGACTCCGAGCAGCGTGAGCGTGTCGGGACGCACGCGCAGTCGGGCGAGAAACGGCAGCATCCGCTGGATGATCCGATCGGTCTGCGGGCCGAAGCGGGACTTGAGCACCGCGTGCCTCAGATCTCGTCTTCGTCGAGCTCCTGCACGGGCTCGGGCGGCTTGGGGGGCGGGGCCGCGGCGCGTTCGAGCGCCCGCTGGATGCGCTCCGCCCGGAGCTCGACCTCGGTCGGGATAGCCGCCGCGAACTTCTCGATCTCCTCGTCGGCGAGCGTGCGGAGGTTCTCGCTCGAATCGGGAAGCTCGGCTCCCGCTTCTTCGAGCTCCTTGGAGGTGAGCCGATGATCGCGCAGCATGCGCTGTTGGATCCTCCGGTCCGTCTTGCCGAACGTGGTCATCCTCTCTCCTTCGGGCTCACGGGACGCGCCCCGGGGCGCGTTGACAGTCTCGGAAGCCTCCGATAACTTCCCGAAAACCTCTGAGAAATCAAATAGTTATGACAATGTGGCCGACAGCGAAGCGCCCCGCCGCCGCAGGTCGAAGACACTGGGGGGGCTGGGCGCTCATCACTCTTGCACTTTTCGCCGCCTGCGCCACCAATCCGGCCACAGAGGAGGAGGTTCCCACCGCTGAGGGGTATTACCAACAAGGCCTCAGGGAGCTGGAGGGACGTCGAACCTTCATCTTCTTCCGGGACGTGAACTATCCCAAGGCGATCGAGCTGTTCCAGGAGGTGATCGACAACTACCCCTACAGCGAGTACGCCACGCTGGCGGAGCTGAAGATCGCCGACATCTACTTCGAGCAGGAGAAGTTCGACGAAGCGGCCAGCTACTACCAGGACTTCGTCGAGCTGCACCCGTCGCACGACCAGGTCCCGTACGCCCTCTACCAGCACGGTCTCTGCTCGTTCGAACGGATGACCTCGGCCGACCGCGACCAGACGGCGACGCGCGATGCGATGGCGCAGTTCCAGGCGCTGCTCGAGGGTTTCCCCGACTCCGAGTACGCGGCGGACGCCCGTGCCCGACTCAGCGAGGCCAGCGACCTGCTGGCCCATCACGACATCGAGGTCGGGGACTTCTATCTACAGCGGAACGAGTGCCACTCGGCGGCGCGGCGCTATCGGCAGGCCCTGTCGGCGTACCCGCACCACTCGAACTACCTGAACACGATGTTCCAGCTGGCGAACGCCCTGGTCTGCATGCGCCGCGTCGATGACGCCATCGTCATCTACCGCCAGATCCTGGAAGAGCAGCCGGACGGAGACCTGGCCGGCGACGTCCGGGATCGGCTGCAGGAGCTGGGGCTGCCGGTCCGGGAGGAGAACGGCCAGGGGGAGTGACGCCGGGCGCAGCTACCCGGCCACCAGCTCCGTCAGACGCTCCAGGGCGCGGGGCAGGGCGTCGACGTCGGGACCGCCCGCCTGCGCGAAGTCGGCTCGGCCGCCCCCGGAGCCCCCGACGATGGCCGAGATCTCCCGGATCAGGTCTCCCGCGCGGTGGCGATCGACCAGATCGTCGGTGACGCCGAGCGCGAGTGCGACCTTGCCCCGGCCCGGCGCCGCGAGCAGGACGATCCCCGAGCCCAGGCGCGCCTTGAGCTCGTCGACCATGGCTCGCAGCTCGCGAGGACTCGCGTCCGGAACCTGTGTGGCGATCACGCGCGTGCCCCCGACCTCGCGAGCGGCGTCGAGCGGATCGCCGGCCGTGCCGCGGCGCAGCTGTGCCCGGGCCGTGTCCAGCTCGCGCTCGAGCTGCCGTTCCCGCTCCAAGAGCTTCCGGAGACGTTCGGCCAGGTCCACGGGGGCCGTCTTCACGAGCTCGGCCGCGCCCCGCAGCAGGCGAGCATCCCGTCGCCCGTGCTCGAGCGCTCCCATTCCCGTCACCGCCTCGAGCCGCCGTACGCCCGAGCCGACCGCGGACTGCGAGGCGATGCGGAAGGAGCCGATGTCGCCCGTGGCGCGCACGTGGGTGCCGCCGCAGAGCTCCGTCGAGAACTCGCCGAAGCGCACCACGCGCACGACATCGGAGTACTTCTCCTCGAAGATCGCGACCGCGCCGTCGGCGATCGCCTCCTGGTAGCCCTTCCGGTCGATGTGGCCCGCGACGTTGGCGAGGATCTGCTCGTTCACCCGATCCTCGACCTCGCGGATCTGCTCGTCGCTGAGCGGCGCGTCGTGCGTGAAGTCGAAGCGTGTGCGTTCGGGAGACACGAGCGACCCGGCCTGCATGCACTGCGGGCCGAGCACCTGCTTGAGCGCCGCGTGCATCAGGTGGGTCGCCGAGTGATTCCGCATCGTCGCGGCGCGCGCGGCCGCGTCAACGGCGAGCTTGACCGCCTCGTCCTTGCGCAGGCTACCGAGCGTGACCCGGCCGTAGTGGACGACGAGCCCGTCGACGGGTCGCCGCGTCTCCTCGACCTCGACGGTTCCGTCGGGCCCCTCGATCGTTCCGATGTCACCGATCTGCCCGCCGCTCTCGGCGTAGAAGGACGTCGTGGCGACGACGACCCCGACGCGCTCGCCCTCCTGCACCGCGTCGACCTCGCTCCCCTTCCGGATCAGCGCCCGGATCGGTGACGTCTCTTCGAGGCGGTCATACCCCGTGAACTCGACCGACCCGGCGCGCGCCAGCTCGCCGTAGAGCTCGGTCGGCGCCTCGTCCCCCGATCCCTTCCAGGCGGCACGCGCGCGCTCCGCCTGCTCGCTCATGCAGTCGTCGAACGCTTCCCGCTCGAAGCCGAGCGAGTGCCCGCGCAGGATATCCTCGGTCAGGTCGACCGGAAAGCCGAAGGTGTCGTAGAGCTTGAATACCACCTCTCCGGAGAGGCGCTCTCCCTTCTCCGTGCGGAGCTTCTTCACCTCGCCCTCGAGCAGGCTCAGGCCGCGGCGGAGCGTCGTGAGAAAGCGCTCCTCCTCCTTGCGGATCGTGTCCTCGATGAAGGCGCGACGCTCGGAGAGCTCCGGATAGGCGTCGCCCGTGCCGTCGACGACTGCGCTCGCGACCTGGAACAGGAACGGCTCTTCCACGCCGAGCATCACACCGTGGCGCGCAGCACGGCGCAGAACGCGGCGCAGGACGTAGCCCCTGCCCTCGTTCGAGGGGAGCACGCCGTCCCCGATCAGGAATGCACAGGCGCGCGCGTGATCCGCCACGACCCGGACCGAGATGTCCTTCTCGTCGTCGCTCCCCAGGCGGTAGCCGGAGATCGACTGCGCCCTCTCGATCAGCGGCGTGAAGAAGTCCGTGTCATAGGTGCTCTGCCCCCCCTGAAGGACCATGGCGAGCCGCTCCAGGCCCATTCCCGTGTCGACCGACGGCTTGGGGAGCGGAGCGCGCTCTCCGTCGGGCGTCTGGTTGAACTGCATGAAGACGAGGTTCCAGAGCTCGAGGAAGCCCTCCTGCGAGGGATCGGCGCCGGCCTCAAAGGCCGCGGGATCGGTGATCAGGTGGATCTCGGAGCAGGGCCCACACGGTCCGGTGTCGCCCATCTGCCAGAAGTTCTCCTTCTCCCCCAGCCGGAAGAGGCGACGCTCGGGGATTCCGACCCGCTCCTTCCAGATCGCGTACGATTCGTCGTCACTCTGGAGCACCGAGACGACCAGCTGATCCGGATCCAGCCCGAACCCGTTCGTCAGGAGGTCCCAGGCGAAGTCGATCGCCTCGGACTTGAAGTAGTCTCCGAACGAGAAGTTCCCGAGCATCTCGAAGAACGTGTGATGCTGCGGGCTCCGACCGACGTCGTCCAGATCGTTGTGCTTTCCCGAGACCCGCATGCACTTCTGCGAGGTCGCCGCCCGGCCGTAGTCGCGCACCTCCTCCCCCAGGAAGACCCGCTTGAACGGGACCATGCCGGCGTTGGTGAACATGAGGGTCGGGTCCCGATCCGGGACCAGCGACCCCGAGGCCACGACGCGATGATCGTGCGCTTCGAAGTAGCGGAGGAAGGCCCTGCGGATCTCGTTCCCGGTCACGGTGCGGGGAGGATACCCGAGCCTCGCCCGATCGACGAGCGCGGGGCGGGCGACCCGACCCGGGGAAGCCGGCGGACCGCGCGCTAGAAGCGCTCGATCTTGAGGTCGTCCTCGGCTTCCGGCTCGGCGTCGCTCCCTTCCTCGAAGTCCTCCCAGGTACCGTCCGAGGTGGCCGACACGCCCTTGAAGCGGAGGGCGAAGTCGTCGGGGTTTGAGACGTTCCGGAGCGCGACGTCGTAGGTCACGAGGCCTCGCTTGACGAGCGCCATCAGGGATTGATCGAAGGTCTGCATGCCGTAGGTGGTGAAGCCCTTGGCGATCGCGTCCGGGATCTCCTTGCTGCGGTCCTTATCGCTGACGCACTCCCGGACTCGCGCGGTCGAGACCAGGATCTCGGTCGCGGGCACGCGGCCCTTGCCGTCGGCGCGCGGGACGAGCCGCTGGCTGATGATCCCCTTGATCACGCTGGCGAGCTGGAGTCGGACCTGCGCCTGCTGGTGCGGAGGGAAGACGGAGACGATGCGGGTGATCGTCTCGGTCGCATCGATCGTGTGCAGGGTGGACATGACCAGGTGGCCCGTCTCGGCGGCGGTCAGGGCGGTCTCGATCGTCTCGAGGTCCCGCATCTCGCCCACGAGAATGACGTCCGGGTCCTGCCGGAGCGCGGCGCGCAGCGCGCTCGCGAAGCTCAGGCTGTCGACGCCGATCTCGCGCTGATTCACGATCGAGCGTTTGTCCCGAATCAGGAACTCGATCGGGTCCTCGATCGTCATCAGGTGGCAGGTCTTGTTCGAGTTGATGTGGTCGATCATCGCAGCCAGCGTGGTCGACTTACCGGATCCGGTGGTTCCGGTGACCAGGACGAGACCCCGCGGCTCCATCGAGACGCGCTCGACGACGCTCGGCAGGTTGAGCTGCTCGATCGTCTTCACCCCGAAGGGGATCACGCGGAACACGATGCCGACCGTTCCACGCTGCATGAAGGCGTTGACGCGGAACCGCCCCAGCCCGGGAACGGAGTATGCGAGGTCGACCTCGTGGTTCTTCTCGAAGTGGGCGCGCTGTCCCGGGGTGGAGATGTGCTCGAGGACGCGATCGAGATACTCGGGGAGGAGCCGGTCGCCGCTCTTGAGCGGCATGAGCGCGCCATCCACGCGGAACATCGGAGGGAGCCCCGCCTTCAGATGGATATCTGATGCGTTTCCCTTGACCGCGATCCGGAGGATGTCATTGAGTTCCACGTCCGCCACCCGGTCTTCGCCGGCCGCCTGCGAGGCAATCTCGCCTGCCGGCAGGGCGCGATGTGACGCGCCCCGTCGCCCGCACTTCGCGCACGACTCTGGCGAATGAATCGACTCAAGACCCCGATTCCTTGAGGAATTGGCGGCTCGCGGAGGCTATTTCTCCGGTGCCGGGGACGCCTCGCTCTCGGCCTCGGCCGCGCCCTCGCTGTCGCCCGTGACGGGCACCTTCCGCTTGATCCCCGCATGGGCGTAGACGACCTCCTGAACTCGCGCGTAGACGTCCGGATTGTCGCGCAGGAAGCGCTTCGCGTTCTCGCGCCCCTGCCCGATCCGGGTCCCGTCGAAGCTGAACCAGGTCCCGCTCTTCTCGAGCAGGCCGGCGTCGGTCGCGAGGTCGAGGATGTCTCCCTCGCGCGAGATCCCCTGGTTGAACATCAGGTCGAACTCGGTCTGCTTGAATGGGGGCGCGCACTTGTTCTTCACCACCTTCACGCGGGTGCGGCTGCCGATCGCGTCCGTGCCCTCCTTGATCTGCCCGATGCGGCGGATGTCGAGCCGCACCGAGGCGTAGAACTTGAGGGCGTT
>CAZLBF010000262.1:0-5862 GCA_964557495.1 uncultured Myxococcales bacterium
GTCGTTCACCTCGTAGAGGGTGACCTGGAACGTGGCTGCGCCGCCGATCCAGGTGTAGGGGAGTCCGCGCCACTCCACGGTCAGGCTGCGGTCGGGGGCGCTGCCCTCGAGCAGGTAGACCACCTCCCCCGCGCTCGACGGGTCGAAGTCGTCCCAGTAGGGGGCGATCAGGTCGTTCGGCTCCATCATGTAGGGGATCGGCTTGTTGTTGTACTCCCAGCCCATGGGTCCGAAGGTGAGATAGCCGTTGGACGAGATGGTGAGCGTGTCGTGGGTCGCAGCGTAGAACTCGAAGTCGAAGCCGACCGGGATCTCTACGGCGTCGTCGTCCGCCGCGATCCCGGAGGCCGCGCCTCCGCTCGTGTCGACCCAGTCGAAGGGGACGTCGTCCGAGACGAGGTAGTAGGGGAGGTGCCAGGTGACGGATCGCTCGAGCGGGCCCCCGGGATAGCTGGCCTCGGCGGTCAGCACGACCTCGCCGGCGCCGTCGGGGTTCCAGTTGCCCACGTAGACTCCGTCGTTCGCCACCGAGTCGGGCGCGACACCGTTGTCGAGCAGGGCGAGCGGACCGTCCCCCTTGCTGGAGCTCACCTCGACGCCGGCTCCCAGGATCGGGGTCGCGCAGTCAAGGAGTCGCGCCTCGACTCGGTTCTCGACGCCCGTCCTTGGGCGGAAGCCGTCCCCGGGGAGGAGCGCGAGCCGCTGGTCTCCAGGCGCGCACATCGCGCTCGCCGCGTTGAGCCTCCCCGAGGTCAGGACCCGACCCTCGACGGACGCGAGCGGGTCGACGGAGGCCAGGAGCAGCGACTTGACGGCGGTCGCCGACGCGGATGGGTGACGGTCCCAGATCAAGCTTGCCACGCCCGAGACGAGCGGCGTCGCGCAGGATGTGCCTTCGAGGAGCGAGTAAGCGTCCCCCGGCATGGTGCTCAGGATTTCCACGCCCGGGGCTGCGAGGTCGACTTGGATCGGACAGAAGCTCGAGGAGCTCCAGAGCGCATCGTTTCGATCCGTGGCCGCGACGGCGATGATGCTGTCGAGGTCGTAGCTCGCCGGGTAACAGGGCTGGCTTCCCAGTGAAAGGCCCGCGTTGCCGGCGGCCGCGACGAAGAGCATACCGGCCTGCCCCGAGGCGCGGATCGCGTCCTCGAGCGCCTGGCTGAAGGCGCCGCCCCCCCAGCTGTTGTTGGTCAGCCGCACGTTCACCCCGTTCGCCCGCATCGCGGTCGCATACTCCAGACACACGATCGCGTCCGACGTCCAGCCCCCGCCCTCGGAGTCCAGGAACTTGAGCCCCATGATCCGGACGTTCCAGCTCACTCCGGCCACGCCGATCCCGTTGTCCCCCAGCGCGCCGATCGTCCCCGCCACGTGCGTCCCGTGGTAGTGGTCGTCGAACGGATCGCCCGTCCCGTTGATGCAGTTGATGCCGAACACGTCGTCGACGTAGCCGTTCCCGTCGTCGTCCAGCCCGTTCTCGGTCTCGCCCGGGTTGCGCCACATGTTCGCGGCCAGGTCCTCGTGCGTGTAGTCCACGCCGGTGTCGATGACGCCCACCACCAAGCCGGAGTCTCCGGTCGTCTGGCTCCAGGCCTCGGGCGCGTCGATGTCGCAGTCCATCGTGCCACCGTCCTGGCCGGTGTTGTGGAGCCCCCAGAGCTCGCCGAAGTGCGGATCGTTGGGAAACAGCGCGTCGACGTGGACGCGATAGTCCGGCTCGGCGTACTCGACCGCGGGCTGGCGGCGGAGCTCCGCGAGGACCTCGTCGCTGTGCCGGCCCTTGTCGCGGATCTCGACGGTGCGGAGTCCGGGAGTCCGCAGCCGCTTCAGGGTCCGGACGCCGGCGCGCGCGAGCGCTCTCTCCGAAGCCCGCGCTGCGACGCCCGCGCGGAGCTTCACGACGAGCCGGTGAGGGTGCGCAGCGGGCTCAGGGCGAGCCCGGCTCAGCTGCGCCGGGCTCGCCTCCGGCTCGGGCTTGCGGGCTGGGGAATCGGCCCGAACCTGCCCTGCGACCAGCAGCGGCGTGCAGAGAATCGCAACGAGGGGAACTAGCCACGTAAGAGCGAAGATCGAAAGCGGGCGCCGCGTCGCGAGGCGCGTTCCGGGCAGCCGAATCCAGGGCCTGTGGCCCATGCGGCGCTCCGTCGCCTCGAACCCCCACGCTTCAAGAATCAGTAGAATTGTTTAGCACAATCGGAGACGCGGCGCAGCGGAATTCGCCGACGGGCTGCCGATCTCAGAAACCTAGGGGCTGACCCGACTGGCCAGGATCGCGCGGCGCTCCCGCGGGATCCTGCGCGGGCGACCGCTCTCGTCCACCATGGCGTGCTCGGTCGCGCCGCTCGCGATGCGCTCGCCGTTGCGCGTGATCTCGTAGACGATCCGCAGCGAGGCGTGGCGCACGCGCTCCATCCAGCAACGGACGTCGAGCAGGTCGTCGAAGCGGGCTCCGCGGTGGTAGGCGACCTCGACCGCCGTCGTGGTGAAGTGCAGGTCTTCGTTCACGTAGTCCCGGTAGGGACGGTCGTGCTCGTCCATCCAGACAATCCGGGCGAGCTCGAAGTACCGCACGTAGTTCGAGTGGTGCACGATCCCCATCGCGTCCGTCTCGTAGAACGGAACCCGGTGCTGGACGGTCGACTCGAAGACCTCGGGCATCAGGACGCGATCCCGCTCTGCCGCAAGAGCGCGTCGATCTCGGGCGGGCGCCCGCGAAACGCCTCGAACAGCTTTGCCGGGTCGTCGCTCCCGCCGCGCTCGAGGACGGTGCGCATGAAGTCGCGTCCGGTCGCAGGGTCGAAGATCCCCCGCTCCTCGAAGCTCGAGAACGCGTCGGCCGCGAGCACCTCCGCCCACTTGTAGGAGTAGTACCCGGCCGCGTAGCCCCCGGCAAAGATGTGGCTGAAGCCGTTCTGGAAGCGGCTCCAGGGGGGCGGCTGTGTGACCGCCACCTCGTCGCGCACCTCGTCGAGGCACTGCTGGACGCTGCTCGGGCCGCCCGGCACGAAGCTCGTGTGCAGGCGCAGGTCGAACAGGGCGAACTCGATCTGCCGAAGCATCTGGAGGCCCGACTGGAACCGCCTCGAGGTGAGCAGCGGCTCGAGCAGACGCTCGGGAATCGGAGCCCCGGTGCGATGGTGCCGCGCGAACAGCCCCAGACTCTCCGGCTGCCAGGCCCAGTTCTCGTGGAACTGCGACGGGAACTCGATCGCGTCCCAGGCGACGCCGCGCAGGCCCGCGACACCGGGCACCTCGACCTGCGTCAGCACGTGGTGCAGCGCGTGCCCGAACTCGTGAAACAGCGTCGTCACGTCCCGGTGCGTCAGGAGCGAGGGGACGTCCGCCACGGGGGAGGCGAAGTTGCAGACCACGTAGGCGACCGAGGTCTCGAGGCCCAGCGCGGTCCGACGCCGTGCGACCGCGTCGTCCATCCAGGCTCCGCCGCGCTTGCCCTCGCGTGCGTGCAGGTCCACGTAGAGCGACCCGCGCAGGTCGCCCGTCTCGTCCCGGACGTCGTAGAAGCGCACGTCGGGGTGCCACGTCTCGACGTCGGCCCTCTCGCGGATCGTGAGGCCGTAGAGCCGCTGCACCACGCTGAACAGACCCTCGAGAATGGCCGGCTCGGGGAAGTAGGCGCGCAGCTCCTCTTCCGAGAAGCCGAACTCGCGCTGCCGCAGGCGCTCACTCCAGAAGGGGAGGTCCCAGGCCTCGAGCGTCTCGGGCCCCCCTTCGGCGCGCGCGAACTCCTGCAGCGTTCGAAGCTCGCGTTCGGCAAAGGGCCGCGTCCGCCGCGCCAGGTCGAGCAGGAAGCCCTCGACCTGGTCGGCGGACTGCGCCATGCGCTTCACCAGGGTCCGCTCCGTCCAGCTCGAAAAGCCGAGCAGCTCGGCCGCCTGGCTGCGAAGCTCGAGAACGCGGTCGATGATCGGCCCGTTGTCCCGCTCGCCCTGGGTCGCCCGCGTGAAGAAGGCGCGATACAGCTCCGCCCGGCGCTCGCGGCTCTCGGCGAAGGTCATGAACGGCTGGAACGAGGGATGCTGCAGGGTGAACTTCCAGGCGCCGGGCCGCCCCGCCGCCTCGGCCGCGGCCGCGCGGTGCGTCTCGGGAAGCCCGGCGAGCTCCGACTCGGCCTCGATCACCATCTCGTAATCGTTCGTTTCATCGAGCAGGTTCTCTCCAAACTTCGAGGAGAGCTTGGAGAGCTCCAGGCGCATCCCGGCGAAGCGAGCCTTGGCACCGTCCTCCAGGTCCACGCCCCCGAGGCGGAAGTCGATCAGCCCCTGCTCCAGCCAGCGCCGCTGCGTCGGCTCGAGGTCGGAGCGCTCGCCGAGCGTGCGGAGCGCTTCGAAGAGCCGGCGGTTCTGCGCGACCTCGGTGACGTACTCGGTCACGCTCGGGAGCGCGGCGTTGAAGGCGTCGCGGAGCGGCGGCTCGTCTCGCACTCCGTGCAGGTGACGCACCGGTCCCCAGGTGCGGTGCAGCCGCTCGTCGCAGTCGAAGAGCGGCTCGGCGAGATCGTCCCAGTCGGATGAGCCGCGTGCGAGAACCTGCTCGAGCGTCGCCCGGTTGGCGCGGAGCGCCGATTCGACCGCCGGCTCGACGTGCTCCGGTCGGATCCGCGCAAAGCGCGGCAAGCCGCGCGCCCCGCCGAGCGGGTTCTCTGGATCGTGCATGGGCCGCAGGGTAACCCAGCTCCGACTCCGCACGCCCCTGTCCCGCCGATAGCTGCGGCGCTGGCTACACTAGCGGCGTGGCCCCCCCGGACCGCTGGGAGTTCTGGATCGATCGCGGCGGCACGTTCACCGACTGCCTCGGTCGCGAGCCCGATACCGGAGAGATTCGCATCGCCAAGGTGCTCTCGTCCGACCGGGCCCCGCTCGACGGGATCCGCCGCATTCTCGGGCTTCCCCCCGAGGCGCCCATTCCCGCCTGTGACGTTCGCATGGGGACGACGATCGCGACGAATGCCCTGCTGGAGCGAAAGGGTGCACCCTCGGCGCTCGTCATCACGCGCGGCTTTCGCGACCTGCTCGAGATCGGCACCCAGGCGCGCCCGCACATCTTCGACCTCGAGATCCGCAAGCCCGCTCCGCTGCATCGCGAGGTGCTCGAGGTGGACGCCCGGGCAGACGCCGAGGGCAGGGTGCTCGCGCGTCCCGACCCGGAGCTCCTGCTCCGGGATCTCGCGAGGCTCCGCGCGAGCGGAATCCGGAGCGTCGCGATCGTGCTGCTCCACGCCTATCGCGCCTCGGAGCTCGAGCGCGAGATCGGCGCCGCGGCGCTCGCGGCGGGCTTCGAGCACGTCGCACTCTCGCACGAGGTTGCGGCCGAGATCGGAGCCCTGGCGCGGGGCGACACGACCATGGTCGACGCCTACCTGACGCCGCTCATCCGGGACTACGTCGGCACGCTCCTGGGAGAGCTTCCGGGGAGCGCGCTCCGGATCATGCAGTCGAGCGGCGGCCTCACCGATGCGCAGCGCTTTCGCGGCCCGAACGCGATTCTCTCGGGGCCGGCGGCCGGCGTCGTCGCCTGTGCGGAGGTGGCACGTCGCGCCGGCGTCGAGCGGGCCATCGGGTTCGACATGGGCGGCACGTCGACCGACGTGTCGCGCTTCGACGGCGACTTCGAGCGCGTCTACGAGACCGAGGTCGCCGGCGTGCGGATTCGGGCACCGATGATGTCGATCCACACCGTCGCGGCGGGGGGCGGATCGATCTGCCGCTACGACGGCTACCGCTTCAGCGTCGGGCCGGAGAGTGCGGGCGCCGTCCCCGGACCGCTGTGCTACGGGCATCCCGATGCCCGCGAGCTCTCGCTCACCGACGTCAACCTGGTGCTGGGACGCCTGCTTCCGGACCG
>CAZLBF010000263.1:0-28809 GCA_964557495.1 uncultured Myxococcales bacterium
ACACGCGGACGATGCCGACAATCTCGAGCTCGGCCCGGAGACCTCCCGCTTCCAGGCCGAAGCCTGATCCCGGCCCTCCGCCCCCGGCGTTTGTCGAGCTGGCCCGCGTGGACGAACCGCTCGGACGGGCGACGCGGATAGCGTATGATGGCCCCGCAGTTACCCCAACGAGAAGGAGCCTCCATGGCACAGGAACCCCCCAAGAGTGTGGATGAAGCGATCGCGCGGATGCCCGAGTCGTTCAAGCCGGACGCAGCCAAGGGCCTTCAGGCGGTCTATCAGTTCTGCATCACGGGCGAGGGCGGCAAGGACTTCTACGCCGACGTCAACGACGGCACGCTCAACGTGGTCGAGGGCAAGCACGATGCGCCGAGCGTCACGATCACCGTCGAGCACCAGGATTACCTGAAGATGCTGTCGGATCCGGCGGCCGGTCAGACCCTCTTCATGCAGGGCAAAATCACGGCTCAGCCGCTCGACATGAATCTGCTGATGAAGATGGGTCAGCTCTTCGGCGAGTAGCCGACGATCGACCCAGAGCTTGGGGCCCCTGCCGACCGGCGGTCGGCGGGGGCCACTTGGCTGTCGTCGCGGTCCCATGTCGGATTCTCGTTCGAGCGCGAGTCCATGACGTCGGTCGAGGAGCTTCGCGCCGCCCTCGACGCGGTCGTCGTCGGACAGGAGGAGGCCAAGACCGGCCTGCTCCTGGCGCTGCTCGCCCGAGAGCACGCATACCTCGAGGGGCCGCCCGGCTCGGGGAAGACGCTTCTGGCCGAGGCGCTCGCCTCCGCGTCGGGCGCGCGGGTCGCGGGAGTGCGCTTCCATCGAGACCTGCGCGACAGCGATCTCCTCGGCGACGCGGTGCTCCGGACCCACCGGAGCGAGGGGGCCGAGCGGCTCGAGATCGGGATCGAGCCCGGTGCGCTGCTGCGGGCCGAGGTCGCCGTTCTGGACGACATCTCGCGCGCACCCGGCGAGGCGCTCGGTCCGCTACTCCGAATCCTGGCCGAGCGGGCGGGTCCCGGGGGGCCGATTCCGCTCGAGACGGCCATCGCCACCGGCTCGCCGCCCGGCGACGAGGTGTGTGCCGACCCGCTCGAGCCGAGCCAGCTAGACCGCTTCGCGATCCAGGTGCGCATGCACGGCCTCGTGACCGGGAAGGACTGGGTCGGAGCGAGGGAGCTGCTCGAGCGCGCGCCCGCCCCGGGAATCGAGCCGGTGCTCGATCCGGAAACCCGCCTCGACCTGCAGGCGCGCGCAGCCGCGCTGCCCGTGGTGGCCGAGGCGCGCGCAGCATTGATTCGCCTCGCAATGAGGCTCGCCGAGATCGTGAGCGCGGAGGAGGCGTCGCTGATCAGCGACCGCGCGTTCGCGATCGTTGCGCAGCGGGTGATGCGCGCTCACGCGCTGCTGCGCGGGGCGCCGCAGGCCGATGCAATCGATCTCGAGGCGGTGCGCTTCATGCTCGGCTTTCGCGTTCCCGAGGAGGTGCAGCGAGCGTTCTCGATGCTCGTCGACGAGGTGCTGCACGAGGAGCCACCCCGCGCCGAGACCATGACGGGCGTCGAGCGAGCGAGTGGACAGGTCGGCGGCGAGGCGAGCGGGGAGCCGGTCCGGGTCAAGGGAGTCGAGGTGCCCGAGGAGCGGGTCGACCTGCGGAGCGTCTCGGGACGCGCCTTGGAGGCGAACGCCGCCGATGTGGCGCGGCTGGTGCGCGCGTTCGAGGGGCGCCTCGATCGTGGCCGAGTCGAGGCCCGGAGTCATCCCGGCGGGCAGCCGCGCCGCTATCGCGCCATGAACGGACTCGAGGAGATCTTCGACGCGGATCTCGTCGACGCGGCGCTCTTCCTGGACGGGCGTCTCCCGGGCTCGCCGCGCGCGTACCTCCGCGAGCGGCGCGACGCGGGCGGAATGCTGGCGGTGATTCGAGACGTCTCGGCCTCGATGGAGGGCCGGCTGAGCCGTTGGGCGGGCGAGGTGGTTGCCGGGATCGTCCGCACCGGAGCCAAGCATCGCATGCGCATCGGCTACCTCGAGTTCAACCACCAAGCGGAGCGCTTCGGCGTGGCAGGGCGCTTCTTCCATCGCCACTACGGGAAGCTGCTGGCGCTCGCCGCGCGTCGACGCGCCGAGGGACGCACCAACTACGAGGCGCCGCTTCGCTCCGCGCTCTCCGAGTTCCGGACGCGCACCGGACGAAACCGACACATCGTGCTACTCACGGACGGTGTTCCTGTCGTCGGTGATCCGGCCGTCGTGAAGGAGCGGCAGCTCGCGAAGCGCCTCGGGGTCCGGGTGCATACCGTCTTCCTGGGTCTCGGCCACTGTCCCGGTGTGCTGGACGAGATCTCTCTCGAGACCGGCGGACTCCGGTTCGTCGCGCGACCGCGGCCAGACGGTCGCGTATCGGTGCGGGAACGGGAGGACGGCAGTCGCCAAGCGAAGGGGAGGGCGGCCTAGATGCACGAGAAGCTCGAGCAGCTACGGGAGCTACTCGACCGACACGTGGTCGGTCACCCCGGGGCGAAGCAGGCGTTGCTTCTCGGACTGCTGTGCCGGGAGCACATCTATCTGGAGGGCCCACCCGGCACCGCCAAGACGCGCATGGCCGAGGTCGCCGCTCGGGGCTCCAGCCTCGAGTTTTTCTTCTATCAGCTCCATCGCGACACGCGGCTTTCGGAGCTGGTGGGAGACGTCGTGCTCGAGCGTCGCCCGATACGCGAGCCCGGCGTGGAGGGGGAGCGCATCCATCAGCGGATCGAGCCGGGCGGACTCCTGACCGCCGAGGTCTGCGTGCTCGACGACATCTCGCGCGCACCCGGCGAGGCGCTGAACGTGCTTCTGCGCATCCTGAACGAGCGGAAGTTCGGCGACGGGTCGATCCCGCTGCTCACCGCGATCGCCACGAGCAATCCGATGCGGGACGAGTACTACAACGAGCCGCTCGACCCGGCGAACATCGACCGCTTTGCGATCCAGCTGCGCATTGGAGGCCTGATCCAGTCGGGCGACCGGGAGTCGGCCAGCACGCTCGTCGACCGCTTCGCCGAGGGACTGGTGGTCGAGCAGCCGGAGGCCGAGGCGGTGGCGGACCGCGCCACGTTCGATCGCCTGTACGAGGAGCTTGCTCGGATCGAGGTCCCGCGCAGCGTGATCGACGCGCTGCTGGATGCGCTGCGCGCGCTGGTGACTGACTACGGCTGCGACGAGACCAACTCGCTGCTCACCGATCGGAGCTTCCTGGTCAAGGCGGTGAAGCTGCTGCGCGGACGGGCCCTGCTCGCGGGGCGGAGGGCGGTCGCGCTCGAGGACCTCGACGTGCTGCGCTGGATGACGACCTTCCGCGTTCCCGAAGAGGTCCACGAGAAGGTTCCCGAGCTGATCTCGCGCGTGACCGCCCGCGCGGCTGGATGACCCCGCGCGTTGCCGCGGTGGTGCTCGCGGCCGGCCGGGGGCGGCGCATGGGAGGCTCGACGCCGAAGCACCTGATCCCGGTCGGCGGCACGCCGATGGTCGTGCGCGTGGTCCGGGCGCTCCGCGAGTCGCGCGCCGAGCAGGTGGTCGCAGTGCTCCGCCCGGGCGAGACCGCCTGCCGTGCGGCTCTAGAGGCCGCAGGCGCGAGCGTCGTCTACGCGGAGAGCGCGAACGAGGGGAGGGCGGCCTCGATCCGGGCGGGGGTCCGCGCGGCCGGGCCGGAGCTGGACGGAGTCCTGTTCGCGCTCGCCGACCAACCCTTCCTGGGACCGGGCGACTTCGACGCCCTGATCGAGCGCCTCGGCGAGCGCCCGGACGCGATCGTCCACGCCTGCTACGCGGGGGAGCGCGGCAGCCCGGTGCTCTTCGCCGCGCGCTTCCGGGGGGACCTGCTGCGCCTCCGCGGCTCCCAGGGCGGCCGCGAGCTGATCCTCCGCTACCCGGGAGACGCGATCGGCGTCGAGCTGGAGCCCGAGGCGGGCAGGGACCTGGACCGGCCCGAGGACCTGTAGGCGGCGTCTCCGCGCAATTTTCCGCTCCAGGCCCAGAAGCTGGGTGGCTTTTTCCACCCCCTCTCGTGTAGAATCCCCCTGAGAATGCGCTGGATCCCGGGGCCTCTTGCGCTTGGCGCCGGGAGACAGGCTGGAGGGATGCAATGCTGCGGACACTCGCGGGAGCGGTCGCTCTCTGGGCGGCCTTGGGTCTGGTCGGATCTGCTCATGCCCTGACCTTCGACGTGACGGTCACGGACGGCATGATGACGCAGGAGCAGCCGGTGGAGGCGACGTACGACGACGTCACCGGCCTCTACACCTCCGACCCGAACGCCGCCGGCGACCTCGGAATGCCGGGGCGCTGGATGTTCATGGACTTCGAGGTCACCTTCAATCCGGATCCGAACATCTCTGCCAGCTTCAACGTCGTGAACTCCTTGACCGGGACGATGCCCTCGAACTTCACCATCACGGTCGAGGCCCCGATCGCCGCCCTCGCAACCACGGTGAGGGGCGGATCGGCCCAGGGCGGTGTCACAGACGCGGGTGGGGATGGCGCGACGCTCGGCCTACTGGGCACGCCCGCGTTCTACACGGCGCTCGTCGACGGCGCCGCAGCCCACACGCTCTACAGCGACCCCAACGGCTCGCTTACCGTGGGTGCCTTCCTGAGTGGAAACCTGTCGCCCCTCGAGGACTTCGGAACTCCGATCCCGAGCCTGCCCGGCGGGGCCGTGAACACCAAGATCGGCATCCAGTTCAACTTCAGTCTGACACCGAACAATGACAGGGCGACCGGCTCCGGCGTGTTCGTGGTCGAGCTTCCCGAGCCCTCCACGTTCCTGCTGCTCGGCTTCGGCCTGCTCGGAGTCGCCACGTTCCGACGCCCGCACTGAAGCTCGACGCAGCCAGCTAACGGGCTCGGCGCGTAGCGCGAGCTCAGTCCGCGAAGAAGGGGCTCGACCAGGCCGCTCCCGAGTCCACCTGGACCACCCGCAGGTAGAGGAACTCCCCGGTTTGTAGGCGCGGTACCGAGAGCCGTCCCGCCCACTCGCGCTGCTCCGGACCGAGTGGCAGCGCTGCGACCTCGCCGTTCCGGATCAGCTCCACGCGCTCGATCGGCTCCTCGGTCGCGACGGCGAACTCCAGCTTCTGCGAGTCGGGAGCGCCCTCTGCCGCAGCGGGAAACACGGTCCCCATGGGTTGCCCGTCGAGCAGGACCGAGAGCGCGATGCGCGGGCCGTTCGTGGCGTAGACGCGCCGGGCCTGGAGCGCGGCCAGAATGCCCTCTCGGGTGAGCTCCTCGGCCACGATCGCCGCCAGGCCGCCACTGCCTGGCCCCTGCTCGAGATGAGCCAAGCCGGGGTGGCCGTCGTGGCTATCCCCGCTCCCGATGAGACCGAGCCGGAAGCCCCGCTGGAGCGCGTCGCGCACGAAGTTCCCAGGCACCGCGGGGTGGATGACGCGCGGGGAGTCCGGTGCCTCACTGCTCCCGTGGACGGAGACGACCTCGGTCACCGGCTCGAGCGTCGGGTCGGGCGGGAAGTCCCAGTTCGTCGCGATCGGGCCACCGGCCGAGTGGTGCGCAAACGTCAGGGCGGGCTTGCCCCGCAGCGCGCTCCAGAGCTGCGCCGGCGTCTCGTAGCGGGGGTCCATCGAGCTCAGCAGCTCGCCCTCGTCCGAGAAGTAGAGCACGTGGCGATGCCCGTGCAGCCAGCTGGTCCACTCGTACCCGAGAATCGCCACGAAGCGACCCGGCTCGTGGATCTGCTGCGTCGCCTCCTGAATGCGCTGCCACCGCTCGGGAGCTGCATCGATGAAGCGCATGCCCCAGTGGTCGTGGTCCGTGAGCGCCACCACGTCGAGCGCGGCGACGTCGCGAGCATAGGTCAGGAAGTCCTCCGGCGTGCCGCTGCCGTCGGAGAGGTTGGAGTGCCCGTGCAGGTCGCCCCAGCGGACGCGGTCGCTGTCGCGCTGCACGACCAGCGGATTGCTGCGCGCGCTCAGCCCGCCCGTAGCGGTGCCCTCGATGCGCTGGATCCCCTCGCCGGTGGCCGTCCCCTCTACGCTGCGACGCCCGGCGTGCTCGGGCTCGAAGGCGATGCGGTCCGGCAGAGCGAGTGCGCTCGCGCCCTCGCCGAGCTTCACCTCTCCTTCGAAGCGGAATCCGGCGTTCCCGTGTCGATCGAGCAGGGCGGCCGTCAGGCGCACCGCCTCGCCGGGCCGGGCCGTGGTCGGCAGGGTGAGGACGAGCTGCGCCGGCTCCCCGGCGACCACCCGCAGCGCGGGCGAGTCGGCCACGAGCGAGCGCACGCCGTCTCCGTCTCCGTCGACTCCGACCCACAGGCGCGACTCGGCCTCCGCGTAGCGGTCCACCTGTGCCAGGGCGTCCCCGGCGCCGAAGGTGATGCGGACTCGTTCACCCGCTTCGAGGGCGCGGCCCCGGATCTCGATGCCCACGAGATTCTGGCCCCGCGACTCCGGCTCGAGCGTGACGCCGACCGCCTCGGTCTCGACCCGGGTGTAGCCCGGGGCCTCCGGACGATCGACCTGCGGCGTGTCCCAGTGCCAGAAGGGCGAGCTCTGAAGGTACAGGACGCCGCCTTCGGCGATGCCGTGGGGTCCCGCTTCGTACACGACCGTGAGCCGGGCGCGGCCCGCCGCGGGAACCGGGTCGGGCTCTCCCGCGGTCTCCTCCCGTTCCAGCCAGGCGCGCCCGCCGCCGTCCGAGGGGTGTCGCTCTGCCTCGAGGTCTTCGCGCAGAACCGCGACCACTTCGAGCTTCGCGTCGGGAGAGAGCGAGCGGGTCGGCTGCTCGGTTCTGCCCTGCGGCGCGCCCTCGTCCGACTCCGGCCCGCACCCCGAGAGCCCGAGGAGCACCGACACCAGCATCAGGCAGCCAGCCAACAAGCTCACCTCCTTCTCCGCGCTAGCGGAAGAGTGTCACCGGCTCGGCGGCCTGCTCGCCACCCACACCGGATGGATGGGTCTGGCCGCGCTGCGAGATCCTAGCCGCGCTCGACGAAGTCGAGAGTCGAGAAGAAGTAGGCGATCTCCGTGGCGGCCGTCTCGGGAGCGTCTGAGCCGTGCACCGCATTGCGCTCGATGTCGGTCGCGAAGTCCTTGCGCAGGGTCCCGGCGTCCGCCTCCTCGGGGTTGGTCGCACCCATGAGCTTGCGATACCGGCCGATTGCGTCGTCCCCCTCCAGCACGCTGACGATGACCGGCCCCGAAGTCATGAACCGGACGAGCGGGGCGAAGAAGGGCCGCTCGCGGTGGACCGCGTAGAACCCCTCCGCCTGGGGCTTGGTGAGGTGCAGCATGCGCAGCGCGACGATGCGCAGCCCCGCCTCCTCGATGCGCTGCAGGATCGCCCCGGCCAGGTTCCGGCTCACCGCATCGGGCTTGATGATGCTGAGGGTGCGTTCCACGGCGCGCGGAGGGTAGCCCAGTTCGACTGGGCCACAAGCGAGCCCGGAACGCGGGGTTCCGACAGCCTGGAGGCTGCCGGTTGCCTAGAGGTAGGAGATCGCGATCAGGGTCAGAACTGCGAGGTACCCGCCGACCAGGATCAAGTTGCGCTTGAGCAAGCTGTCGCGTTCGACTCTGGTCTCTGGGGCGGATGTCTTCATGTTCCCTTCCCGCTTCGGACGAAACCGGCTCGAGCTGAAGCGCTACGTTCCGACGAGTCCCCACTCACTGCTGCGCGGAGACCGGCGAGGGTAGCACCCGTTCCCGACTGGTCGAGTCAATCGGAATCCCCCGTGTTCGGCGACGTGACGCAGGTCACGTTCAAGGTGCTGGATCGACGACTCCGAGCACTTGATCGAGGTGATCGGCCCCCTTTCCCGCGGCCCACCAGAAGAAAGGCACGAGCTGGTAGTGCCCGGCCGGGAAGCGGATCCAGCGCGGCTCGCCGAGCTCTCGCCAGAGCGCCCGCGTGCGTTCGGCCGGGACGACGCGGTCGTAGCGTCCGGAGATCAGGAGCACCCGGTCGGGGTCGATGCGGCCCGCGTACCGGAGCGGATCGACGGGATCGGTGAGTGGCCGGAAGAACTCCACGAATTCCTCCCGCGTCTCGAAGCCCTGCGTCTCGATGAAGCGGTCGCGGAACTTGCGCACGGGCTTCTCGGTCGAGTCGTGCAGGAGCTCGGCCAGACCGCCGCCGGCCATGATGAAGAAGCCGGCGTCCAGACGGTGGTCCACCCCGACCAGCGTGGCCGCCATGATGCCGCCCAGGCTGACGCCGGCCGCCGCGAGCCGCTCCCGATCGGTCTCGTCGCGCGTCTGGAGCCAGTCGAGCAGTCGCCGGGCATCGACGATCGCGCCGCGGAATGCGCGCGAAGGGGTCTCCGCGTCCTCCGCGGTCTCGAGGTCGAGCGGCTCGCGCTCCATCCGGAGCACGGCGTAGCCGCGGTTCACCAGCGTCTTGGCGAGCCCCTCGGAGACCACGTGGCTGCCTGCGAGAATCGGGAACACGATCACCGTCGGGTGCGCGCCTTCCCCCTCGGGAACCAGCCAGTGGGCAACTCCGTCGCCTCCGTCGCTCGCAGGGAACTCCACGCGGTAGGCGGCGTAGCGCTCGTGGTGGAACCAGGTGTAGAGGCGGAGCGCGAAGCTCCCCTCCACCGTTCGGTCTTCCGCCTCGACGCGCACCTGGGCAGGATCGAGCGGTGCGTACTCCAGGCCAGTCGGGGCACATGGCTCGGAGCGCGCGACCTCGCCCGGCGATCCGGAGACCGTCGTGCAGCCGACTGCGAGGAGAGCCGCGACGACCGCGGCCCTCATGGCCCCCCGCACACCGGAGCGGGACTGCCCGGGCCGGTCAGACCACCTCGTTCTGGGAGTTCTTGCGCCGAATGAACGCCGGGACATCGAGCTCGTCATTGAACGGCGACATGAACTCCTCTTCCCTCACTCCCGCCGGGCGCACCCCCGGCTCCATCTCGGCGGGGAGAGTCGCGTTCATCAAGGTCTCGGGAGACGCCTCTTCGCGGAGCGGCGGCCGCAGCGGCGTCACGTTGTCGGTCGACATCTCCGGGCGCTCGCGGCGGATCCGGTCGGGGTCGGTGAGCCCCGTGGCGATCACGGTCACGCGCATCGAGTCGCCCATCGACTCGTCGATGACCGATCCGAAGATGATGTTCGCGTCTTCGTGGGCCTCCTCGCGCACGAGCGAGGCGGCCTCGTTGACCTCGTGGAGGGTCATGTCGGGGCCGCCCGTGACATTGATCAGCACGCCTCGCGCACCCTCGATCGAGACGTCTTCGATCAGCGGGTTGCGGATCGCCGCCTGGGCGGCGTTCACGGCGCGCTTGTCGTCCCGGGAGGTTCCGGTCCCCATCAGGGCCATGCCCATCTCGTTCATGATCGCCCGGACATCGGCAAAGTCGAGGTTGATCATGCCGTGCACGGTGATCAGGTCGCTGATGCCCTGGACGGCGTTGAGCAGCACCTGGTCCGCGATCTGGAAGGCGTCCGTCATGGGCGTGCCCTTGCCCACCATCTGCAGGAGGCGGTCGTTCGGGATCGTGATGAGGGTGTCGACCACGTCGTGGAGGGCGTCCATTCCCTGCTCGGCCTGCCGGCGGCGCACCGAGCCCTCGAAGCTGAACGGCTTGGTGACCACCGCAACGGTCAGGGCGCCCGCCTCCTTGGCGACCTCGGCCACGATCGGCGCTCCGCCCGTGCCGGTTCCACCCCCGAGTCCGGCGGTGATGAAGATCATGTCGGAGCAGCCGATCTCCGAGCGCAGCCGATCTCGCGTCTCCTCGGCCGCCATGCGGCCGAGGGTCGGGTCGGCGCCCGCGCCCAGTCCCCGCTCCCCCATCTGGACCTTGATCGGGGCCAGGTTCTCCGAGAGCGCCTGCGCGTCGGTGTTGGTCGACACGAATTCGACGCCCCCGAGACCCGACTTGATCATGGTGTTGATCGCGTTGCCGCCACCCCCACCGATGCCGATCACCTTGATCCGCGCGTTAATATCTCGCTGCTGCTCGAACTCGATCATCCAATCACCCCCCCGGTGTTTTCGGCCGGCACGCCTTGCCGCGCGCCTTCCCTCCTATTTGTTAACACGTCGGAGCGAATCATCCCAGTTCGCCCGAGAACCATTCGCGCATTCGAGCGCGGACCTTGCGGAAAGCGGACCCGTCGTAGATGCGGAAGCGCGTCTTGGTGTGACTCCGGGAGCCGTGGATCGCGAGACCGACACCCGTCGCGTACTCCGGCCCCTGCACGCGATCCACCAGGCCGCCGATCCCGCGCGGGATGCCGCGGCGAACCGGCAGCATGAAGATCTCCTCTGCGACCTCCGGGAATCCCTCCAGGGCACTCGAGCCACCCGTCAGCACGATCCCGGAGGGAATCCGGGTCAGGTAGTTGGCTCTCGCCAGCTCCTCGCGCACGAGGGTCAGGATCTCCTCGACGCGCGGCTCCAGGAACTCCGCGAGCATCTTGCGGCTGATCTCGCGCGGCGCGCGGCCCCCGACGCTCGGCACCACCAGCACCTCGTCGGCCAGGAGTTTTCGGGCGGCGGCGCAGCCAAAGCGCCGCTTGATGCGCTCGGCCTGCTCGAACGGGGTTCGCAGGCCGACCGCGGCGTCGTTGGTCAGGTGATAGCCCCCCAGGGAGAGGACCGCGGAGTGCTTCACCGAGCCGTCCTGGAACACCGAGAGGTCGGTGGTCCCGCCCCCCATGTCGACCAGGGCCACCCCGAGATCCTTCTCGTCTCCCACGAGCACCGCCTCGCTCGAGGCCAGCGGCTCGAGCACGATGTCGTTCACGTTGAGGCCGGCGCGGTTGCAGCACTTGACGACGTTCTGAGCCGAGGCGACGGCGGCGGTCACGATGTGGACCTTGGCGATCAGACGCACACCCGACATCCCGACCGGCTGCTTGATCCCGTCCTGGCCGTCGATCTCGTACTCCTGGGGGATGACGTGGATCACCTCCCGGTCGGCCGGGATCGCGACCGCCTGGGCCTGCTCGATCACCCGGCGAACGTCGCCCGGCTTCACCTCGCGGTCCTTGATCGCGACCATTCCGATCTCGTTCCGCGCCTCGATGTGGCCGCCGGCGATCCCCACGTGGACCGTGTTGATCTCGCAGCCGGCCATCAGCTCCGCCTCGTCGACCGCCTTCCGGATCGAGTCGACGGTCGCCTCGATGTCGATCACCACGCCGCGCCGCATCCCGCGCGACGGGTGACTGCCGATGCCGATGATGTCGATCGAGTCGCCGGCCGGCTCCGCGACGATCGCGCAGATCTTGGTCGTTCCGATGTCCAATCCGACGATCAGTTCCTCATGACGTCCCATGTTCCCCCCCTTTGCTCCAGGACTATCTCGGGTCAGAGCTCGCCCACTCCCACCAACACGGCGTTGCCGCGGAATCTCAAGTCGAGCTCGCGCGCTGAGAAGCGCTCGAGCTGACCGCTCGCCACCAGGCGCCTCCAGTCGGCGATGGCCCGCCCCGGATCCGTGCCGGACCGGATCCAGAGGGTCTCGCCCGCGAGCCGAAAGCGGACCTCGCCGTCCGCCACCACCACGATCTCGGAGAGGTCGGCCTGCGCGGACCGCGCTGCAGCGACCAGCGGGAGCGCTGCCGCCGGGTCGCCGCGCAGGCTGGGCAATGCCTCCGACTCGCCCGCCACGAGCGGGAACCGCTCTCCCGCGAGGTCGATGCCCTCGGCTCCGCCGGCGAGCGCCGCGACCGGTACCCGCTCCTCGATCTCGAACAGCAGCCGGTCCGGAGGCAGGTGCGCGCTGCGACAGCTCGCGACCCGCGGATGGCTGCGAATCACCTCGGTGACCTGCTCGAGATCGACTTCGATGAGCGGAGTGCCCGCGCGCAGGCCGGTCGAGGCGACCAGACTCTCGGAGTCGAGCGCGTCGAGTCCCAGCACCTCGACCGCCCTGAGCTGAAAGCGCTCGCCGCGGAGCCACTCGAAGGAGGGGGCCAGGTCCGGCTGGGGCAGCAGTCCCGCCGCGGCGCTCGCTCCCACCGCGATGCCCGCTGCGGCGACGGCCACGAGGCCGAGCCAGCGCGCCGCGCGCCGTCTTCCGCTCCGCTTGCGCTCGTGTTGCCGGGTTCGGCTCATGCTCGACCCACATCTGCGCCGACGATCTGGACCTCGGTCTCGAGGTCGACCGAGAAGCGCCGCGCGACCTCGCTCCGGGTGAGATCGATCAGGCGCAGCACGTCGCTCGCCGACGCCCCCCCGCGGTTCACGATGAAGTTCGCGTGCACCTTCGAGATCTCGGCACCGCCGGACTGCGTGCCCTTCAGGCCGGCCGCCTCGATCAGCCGCCCCGCGTGGTCCCCCTCCGGGTTCCTGAAGACCGATCCACACGAGAGCCGGTCCACCGGCTGGGTCGCGCGACGCTCCTCGAGGAGCGCCTGCATGCGCGCTCGGATCCGCTCCGGATCCTCCTCGGAGGTGCGAAGCCGGGCCCCGACCACGATCGCGCCCGGCTCCAGCTCGAGCTCCCGGTAGCGGAAGCGGAGCTGGCTCGGGGCGAGCTCGCGGACCTCGCCTCCGGACGGGTCGGCGATCGAGACCGTCTCGACCACGTCCTTCATCTCCCGCTCGCGCGTGCCCGCGTTCATGCGCATCCAGCCCCCGACCGTTCCGGGAATGCCCACCGCGAACTCCAGACCGCTGCGCCCCTCTTCGGTGCAGAAGCGCGACACGCTCGTGTGACGCACGCCCGCCGCCACACGGAGCGTCCCGTCCGGCTCGAGCCCGAGCTCGCGCAGGCTCCCGAGCTGGACTGCCATGCCTCGAAAGCCTCCGTCGCGCACCAGCAGGTTGAAGCCACCCCCCAGCGGAAGGATCGGGATCGCACGGCTCCGGCAGAGCTGAAGCAGCCGCAGCAGCACTTCGAGCGTGGCCGGCCGGGCGACTGCGTCGGCGGGGCCACCGATGCGGAGCGAGGTGTAGCGCGACATCGGAACGTCGAAAGAGATCTCCGTTCCCAGGATGCGGCGAGCCGCTCTGCGGACAGCGGATTCAATCGTCGGAGCCCTCCTCCAGCAGCGCGGTGAACTCGGCCACTCGCCGCCCGATGTCGCCGGCCCCCATGAAGACCACCACGTCGCCGCTCCGCGCCTCCGCGCGCACCGCCGCGACCAGCGTCTGGCTCTCGGGCACGAACTGGACGCTGCGGTGGCCACAGGCGGTGATCGCCTCGGCCAGGGCGCGGGCCTCGATTCCCGGGAGCTTCGGCTCCCCGGCCGGGTAGATCTCGGTCAGGAACACGCTGTCGGCATCGTGGAACGCGCCCGAGAGCTCGTCGAACAGGTCGCGGGTGCGCGTGTAGCGGTGCGGCTGGAACGCGACGACGATGCGTCGCCCCAGGCCGGAGCGCGCCGCCTCGAGCGTGGCTCGGATCTCCGCGGGGTGGTGGGCGTAGTCGTCCACCACCAGAATGCCCTGGGACTCGGCGTGGACCTCGAAGCGGCGCTCCACTCCGACGAACTCGTCGAGCGCGTCCCGGATCGAGTCGAAGGGGACCTCGAACTCCAGCCCCACGGCGATCGCGGCCAGCGCGTTCTGGACGTTGTGGCGGCCCGGGACGCACAGCCTCACGACGCCGAGCAGCTCGTCTCCGCGTCTGACCCGGAACGTCGTCTCGAGGCCGTTCGGCTCGATCGCGTCGGCCGAGATCTCGGCCTGCGGCGAGAGTCCATAGGTCACCGTGCGCCGCGTGATCTCGGGGAGCAGCGACTGGACGCACGCGTCGTCGAGGCAGACGATCGACGCGCCATAGAACGGGACCCGGTTTGCGAAGTCGAGGAACGCTCGCTTGAGCGTCTCGAAATCGCCGTAGTGATCCAGGTGCTCGCGATCGATGTTGGTGATGACGACCACGTTCGGCATCAGGCGCAGGAACGAGCCATCACTCTCGTCCGCCTCCGCGACCAGGATGTCTCCGCCGCCGAGTCGCGAGTGACTCCCGAGGGCCTTGACCCGACCGCCGACCACCGTGGTGGGATCGAGGCCGCCCCCCTGCAGCACGTCACCGACGAGAGAGGTCGTCGTGGTCTTGCCGTGAGAGCCCGCGATCGCGACGCCGGAGTGCATGCGCATCAGCTCGGCGAGCATCTCGGCGCGCGGGATCACCGGGACGTGAGCCACCTCCGCGGCCTGGAGCTCGGGGTTGTTCGCGGCGACGGCGGACGAGTAGACGACGACGTCCGCGGTCCCGACGTTCGCCGGATCGTGTCCGATCCGGACGTCGATGCCGAGCGTGCGCAGCCGTTCAATCGTTGGCCCGCTCCGCAGGTCCGAGCCCGACACGGAGTAGCCGCTCTGCTGCAGCAGCTCGGCGATGCCGGACATTCCGACGCCGCCGATGCCGACGAAGTGAACGCGGTGCACGCGACGCAATCTGCGCTGATTCATGATCCGCTCACCCCGTGGGCGCGCGGGATCCACTCCACGCACGCGTCCCAGATCCGCTGTGCCGCGTCGGGTGCTGCGAAACGCACGGCCGCGTCGCCCATGCGCTGCAGGCTGGCCGGGTCCAGCGCCAAGGCTCGCACGGTCTTCGCGAGCTCGGTCGCGACCTCCGCGTCCGGTACCAGACGGCACGCGCCGACTCGCTCGAGCGCCCGAGCGTTCGCGGTCTGATGGTCGTCGGCGGCGTAGGGGTAGGGCACCAGCACGGAGGCGACGCCGGCCATGCAGATCTCGGCGACGGTCGAGGCCCCCGCTCGCGAGATCACGAGGTCCGCGCTACCGAGCCGGTCCGTCAGGTCGTCGAAGAACGGCGCGATCTCCGCGCGAACGCCCGCGTCGGCATACGCCGCCTCGACGAAGGCGAGATCCGCCTCTCCGGTCTGGTGGGTGATCCGGAAGCCGTCGCGCTCGCCGAGTTGATCGAGGCCGCCCGCGACGGCCCGGTTGAGGGAGCGCGCCCCCTGGCTGCCTCCGAAGATCAGCAGCGACACGGTCCCGGTCTCCGGCCGATGCTGCGCGCGAGCGACCTCCCGGACCGGGATGCCGGTGCGCCGCGCCTTCCCCTTCGGGAAGTAGGGCTCCGCCTCTTCGAACTGCACGAAGACGCTCCGAACGAAGCGGCCGAGCCAGCGGTTCGCTCGCCCGGGTCGGGCGTTGGGCTCGAGCAGCCCCACCGGAATCCGGAGTGCGAGCGCCGCGACCACGGTCGGCACCGAGGCGTATCCGCCCAGGCCCAGAACCAGATCGGGGGCGACGCGCCGCAGCACGCGCCGTGCCGAGAGCACTCCGCGCGCGATCGCAGCTACGCCGCGCAGCTTGGCCAGGAGTCCCTTCCCGAGAACCGGTCGCGACGGCACCAGGTCGAGCACGTAGCCGGCGGAGCGCACGATGCGCGTCTCGATGCCACGCGACGTTCCCACGAAGCGAACCTGGGCCTCGGGCTCGCGCTTGCGAATCGTCTCGGCCAGCGCGAGCGCCGGGAAGACGTGTCCGCCGGTGCCGCCACCCGCGAGTACGACCGTTACCGCCATCCCGACCTCCCGCGCTTGCTCGGTCTCGCGGTGTTCAGGATCAGCCCAATCGCGATCAGGCTGCAGACCAGAGACGAACGGCCGTAGGAGACGAGTGGGAGCGTCGTGCCCTTGGTCGGCAGGACGCCCATGGAGACGCCGGAGTTCACCGCCGCCTGGAGCCACAGCAGCAGGCTCGCGCCCAGCGCGGTGAACATGGCGAAGGGATCGCGGGCGCGAGAAGCGATGCCGAGCGAGGCCAGGCCGAGCACCGCGAACGCCACGAGCATTCCGATCACTCCGATGAGTCCGAGCTCCTCGCCGATCACCGAGAGGATGAAGTCGGTGTGCGCCTCGGGCAGGAAGCCGAGCTTCTGCTGTCCGCCCCCGAGCCCCACGCCGAACAGCCGCCCGGTGCCGAACGAGATCAGCGACTGCACCAGCTGGTAGCTCTGGCCGAGCGGGTCGGCCCAGGGATCGAGCAGTGACGTGATGCGCCCCATGCGGTAGGAGCGGTGAACGGCCACCAGCGCCACCAGCGGGAGCGCAATCACGGCCGCAATACCGAGGTGCGCGAGGCGAGCACCCGCGACGAAGACGACCACGGCCGTGAAGGCGAGCAGGATGACCGCCCCGCCGAAGTCGGGCTGGATCAGGAGCAGGAGGGCCGGGAGTCCGGCGATCGCCGCAGGAATCGCCAGGCTGGCGCGCCAGTCGTCCATGCGCCGCTCCGCGTGTGCGAGCCACGCCGCGAGTCCGAGCACGACGCCCAGCTTGACGACCTCGAGCGGCTGGAACTCGAGCGGGCCCAGGGCGAGCCAGCGGCGCGCGCCGTTGTGCTCCACGCCGAGCGGCGTGAGCGTGGCAGCGACTGCGAGCACGGATGCTCCCCAGGCAAACGGCGCGAGCTTCCGCAGCGTGGTCAGCGGAATGCGGGCGGCCGAGAGCGCGAGCAGGAGGCCGAGCGCGAGTCCGCCGAGCTGTCGCCAGAGGTAGACCGTCGAGCTGCCGAAGCGAAGCTCCGCGCGCATCGCGCTCGCGCTCCAGACCATGAGCAGCCCGGCGCCCGTGATCAGGCTCGCGGTGAGCAGGAGCTGGGGCGTGCCCAGTCTGCGCAGCACGGCCGTCACGCCTCTGGGCCCTTCGCCGCAGCTCCCTCCGAGCGGGCATCGGGGAGCGCGCGCGCCAGTGCCGCGAAGTGCTCGCCACGCGCCTCGAACGAGGCGAACTGGTCGAAGCTCGCGCAGGCGGGAGCGAGCAGCACCGCGTCTCCCGCCAGCGCGCACGACGCGGCGACGCGCACCGCGTCGTCGAGGTCCGAGGCGCGCGCGACCTCGACGTGGTCGGAGACGGCCGCCTCCAGCTCGGGGGCGGCTTCGCCATACACGATGGCGAGGCGGACGTGGGACGCCGCTTCGGCCAGTGCGTCGAAGGCGAGTCCCTTGTTGCGGCCTCCGGCGAGCCAGATGACCGCGCCGGGCTGGGTGAGGATGCTCGCCAGCGCGGCTGCGGGGTTGGTCGCCTTGGAGTCGTCGAGGTAGCGGACGCCGTCTCGCACGCAGACGAGGACGCCGCGGTGCGGCAGACCCTCGCAGCACTCCAGTGCCTCGCGAACGCCCGCGACGCTGGCTCCAGCGGCGAATGCCGCGAGCGCCGCGGCGAGGGCGTTCGCGGGCCAGGAACGAACGCCGGGTCCCAGTGCCTCGCGCGAGATGCGCAGCCTCTCGGCACCTGCCTCGCGAACCACCAGGTCCTTGCCGTCGAGGAAGCCTCCCTCGTCCGGTACGCCGTCCAGCGTGAAGCCGACCCGCTGCGCGCGAGCCGGTACGCGCCGCGCCCAGGCGTCATCGAGGTTGACGACGAGCGTGTCGCTCTCGGTCTGGAGCGCCGCGAGGCGGGATTTGGCGCGTCCGTACGCTTCGAGGTCGGCGTGGCGATCCAGGTGGTCCGGCGCCAGGTTCAAGAGCACGGCCACGCTCGGATGCAGGCGCGTGGCCCGCTCGAGCTGGAAGCTCGACAGCTCCGCCACGACGACGTCTGCGGTCTCTTCCACGAGCGCCGAGAGGGGGGTGCCCAGGTTTCCGCCCACCGCGACCCGCTGGCCGCTCCGCTGGAGCATGTCGCCGATCAGCTCGACCGTCGTGCTCTTGCCGTTGGTTCCGGTCACGCCGACCAGGGGAGCCTCGAGCTGAGCGGCCGCGAGGTCGACCTCCGGGATCACGTCGGCGTCGGCGGGAAGTGGAAATCCGGGGCTCGCGACCACCGCGTCGAACGCGGCGAGGTCGGGCGGCGCCGCACCGGACACGCGCTCGACCTCGGGACCGAGCTCGGCGCCGCACGCCGGGTCCCGGTCGTAGCCGGTCACGCGCGCACCGAGCCGCACCAGCAGGCGCGACGCGGCGCAGCCGGAGCGGCCGAGACCGAGCACGAGGATGTGTCTCTGCGCATATGTCATCGCAGCTTCAACAGCGACAGGCTGATCAGGCCGAGAATGATCGAGATGATCCAGAACCGGACGATGATCTGCGGCTCGGGCCATCCCTTGAGCTCGTAGTGGTGGTGGATCGGCGCCATCCGGAAGATGCGGCGTCCGAGCAGCTTGAACGAGACGACCTGGAGGATCACCGAGAGCGCCTCGAGGACGAAGATCCCGCCCGCGACGGCCAGAACCAGCTCCTGTCGAATGATGACCGCGATCGTTCCGAGTGCGCCGCCGAGCGCCAGCGCGCCCGTGTCTCCCATGAACACCGACGCGGGGTAGGTGTTGAACCACAGGAATCCGAGCCCCGCCCCGACCATGGCGGCGCAGAACATCGCGAGCGTTCCGGCACCCGGGACGTACTTGATCTCGAGGTAGTCGGCGATCACGTGGTTCCCCGCGACGTAGGCGAACAACCCGATCACGCTCGCCGTGATGAGCACCGGTCCGATCGCCAGCCCGTCGAGGCCGTCGGTCAGGTTGACCGCGTTGGATGCGCCGATCACGACGAACATCATGAACGGCACGTATGCGAGTCCGATCGCGGGGTGGAAGTTCTTGAACAGCGGGACCGAGACCTCGCTGTCGAAGGCGGGGAAGTTGTAGAGTGCGAGCGACGCGAGTGACGCGATGAGGACCTGGTACAGCAGCTTGGTGCGCGCGCGAATCCCCGCCGGGTTCTTGCGGATCGCCTTCTGGTAGTCGTCGACGAGGCCGAGCGTGCCGAAGCAGATCGTGACGCCCACCACCAGCCACATGTACGGGTTCGTCCACTCGCTCCAGAGCAGGGTCGACAGGAGCAGCGCCCCCAGGATCAGGACGCCCCCCATCGTGGGCGTGCCCGCCTTGGCTTGATGCCGCTCCGGGGGATCCTCGCGGATCGTCTGTCCGATCTGGCGATCCTCGAGGAGTCGGATCAGGATCGGACCCAGGATGAACGCGAGCAGGAGCGCCGTGAGCGCAGCCGCGATCGAGCGGAACGTCAGGTAGCGGATTACGTTGAACGCCGAGATCGTGTCGTGCAGGGGATAGAGCAGGTGGTAGAGCATCAGGAGTCCGCTCCGGTCAACGCCCGAACCACGATCTCGAGCTGCATGCCGCGCGAGCCTTTCACGAGGACGGCGTCACCGCTCCGAACGCTGGCGCGCACGTAGCGCGCGGCGGCCTTCGCGTCGCACACCTCCACGATTTCTTCGATCCTCTCGCCGCGGGCTGCGCGCGCCGTCTCGCGCGAGAGCTCGCCCACCGTCACCAGCAGATCGACCCCCGCGCGCGCGGCTGCGCGGCCGGTGTGCGCGTGAAGATCCGGTCCCTCGGGGCCCAGCTCGAGCATGTCCCCCAGGATCGCGATGCGTCGCGCGGCCCCTTCGACGTCTGCGAGCGTGCGAAGGGCCGCGTCCACCGAGACGGGGTTCGCGTTGTAGGAGTCGTCGAGGAGCGTGACACCGGCCGCTGTCCTCGAGAGCGCGAGCCGTCCGGGAACCGCGCGGAAGCGCGCGAGGCCCGCGCGCGCCGCCTCGAACAGCTCTCCCTCGCGAAGGTCCGCCGCGGAAGCGGCCGCCACCGCGCAGAGCGCGTTCCAGACCTGGTGGCGGCCCGGTGTGTGAAGCTCGACCCCGATCGAGCCACGCGGGGCGGCGAGCTCGAAGCGGGTCCCGTCTGCGGTCGGCTCGATCGAGGTGGCGCGAACCTCCGCCTCCAGAGCGGTGCCGAAGCCGATCACGCGACCCGAGAAGCGCCGCGACTGGCCCATGACGAGGGGGTCGTCGGCGTTGAGGACCGCGACGCCGTCGGGGCGGATTCGCTCGAGCAGCTCCCCCTTGGCGCTGGCGATGGCATCGACCGAGCCCATCGGGCCGAGGTGGGCCGGAGCGATCTGGGTGATGGCGCCGACCGTCGGAGAGGCGATCGCGCCGAGGGCGTCGATCTCGCCGGGGTGGTTCATGCCGAGCTCTACGACCAGTGCGCCGTCTTCGGACTCGAGCTGCAGGATCGAGAGCGGCAGGCCGATCTCGTTGTTGTAGTTGCCCGGGCTGCGCCGCACGCGGCGGCCCGCGGCCTCGAGGATCGACGCGCACATCTCCTTGGTCGTGGTCTTTCCGTTCGAGCCGGTCACGGCGATCACCGGTCCTTCGAAGCGGGCCCGGTGTGCCTGTGCGAGGGTGCCGAGCGCAACGACGGTGTCCTCGACTCGGATCACCGCGGTGTCGCCCGCTTCGACCTCGTCGCTCGAGACGAGCACGGCCCGCGCCCCCTTCGCGACGGCGTCCGGGACGAACTGGTGGCCGTCGAAGCTCGTCCCGCGAATCGCGACGAAGAGCGCGTCCCGCTCGATGTGACGCGTGTCGGTCGACACGCCACTCACCCGGACCTCCGGATCGCCGCGCAGGACGCCTCCGCAGTCGCGCGCCAGTCTGCCCAGCGTGAAGCTCACGTGGGGATCCCCAGCTTTCGAAGCGCCTGTCGCGCCTCGACGCGGTCGTCGAACGGCACGCGCTCGCGTCCCAGAATCTGGTAGTCCTCGTGGCCCTTGCCGGCGATCACGACCGCGTCGCCCGGCCGCGAGAGGGCGATCGCCCTGCGGATCGCCTCGCGGCGGTCCAGGATGATCTCGAAGGAGCCCGCGAGGCCGGCCGCCACCTCGCGCAGGATCGCCTCGGGGTCCTCCGTGCGCGGGTTGTCGCTGGTGGCGACCACGTGGTCGGCGTGGCGACACGCGGCCTCGGCCATCGACGCGCGCTTGGTGCGGTCCCGATCCCCTCCGCAGCCGAACACGGCGATGAGTCGGCCCGGAACGTGCGGGCGCACTCGCTCCAGGACCCGATCGAGTGCGTCGGGCGTGTGGGCGTAGTCGACGAGCACCACGGGGTCTCCCGTCCCGACCCGTTCGAGTCGGCCCGGAACCGCCGGACAGTCGCGCAGCCCCTCGGCGATCGCCTCGCGGGGGACTCCGAGCGCGTGCGCGGTCGCGATCGCCGCCATGGCGTTCTCGATCTGGAAGTCGCCCGGAAGCGGCAGCACCACGTCGAGCGGATCGCCGAGGCCGGAAACGCGCATCAGCGAGCCGGCCAGCGAGATCGATTCGTCGACGCTGTGGATGTCGGCGTCCGAATCGCGTCCGAAGGTGACGACCGCGCGACCGGCATCCCGCAGGCGATCGGCGAGCTCGCGCGCGTACGGGTCGGCGGCGTTGAGAACCGCCGGGCCGTCGAGGTACGTCTCGCCGAACAGCTCTCCCTTGGCGGCCGCGTAGCGCTCCATGTCGCCGTGGAAGTCGAGGTGGTCCTGCGACAGCTGGGTAAAGACCGCCGCGGCGAAGCGCAGCGTGCGCACGCGTCCCAGGACGAGGCTGTGCGAGGAGACCTCGAGGACGGCGGTGTCGGTCCCGGCCTCGCGCATCCGAGCCAGGGTCCGCTGCAGGTCGACCGACTCGGGCGTGGTCAGGCGTGCGGGCTCTTCGCGTCCCGCGTAGCGAGCGGCGATGGTTCCGACGCTCCCCACCCGGCAGCCTGCGCGCTCGAGGATCGAGTAGAGCATGCGGACCGTGCTCGTCTTGCCGTTCGTGCCCGTGACGCCGATCAGGCGGAGGGCGTCCCCGGGTCGCGCGAAGAAGCGCGCGGAGACCTCGGCGAGCGCGGCTCGCGAGTCCTCGACACGTGCGGCGCCGAAGGCGAGCGGATCGCTCTCGAGGCGCCGGTGGATCGAGTCCGGAATCTCCTCCACCAGCAGCGCGGTGGCACCCGCGTCGAGCGCCATCTCGAGGAAGCGATGGCCGTCCGTCGCCGTTCCCCGGATGGCAGCGAACAGGCTGCCCGGCTTCACGCGACGGGAGTCGTACTCGACGTTCTCCACCGGGGCGGCCGGATCGCCGACGAGCTCGAGCGTCAATCCCTCGACCAGTCGATCGAGCCGCGGGTTCACTCGGCGCCCCCGCCCGCGAGCCCCATCCGGTCGATGGCGAAGCTCGCGACCTCGCGGAACACCGGCGCAGCCACGGCACCCCCCGCGCGCACGCCGCGCGGCTCGTCCAGGATGATCGCGACGACGAGTCGGGGCCGGCGCGCAGGCACGATGCCCAGGAAGGATGAGACGTAGCGCTCGTTGGAGTAGCGCCCGTCGATCACCTTCTGCGCCGTTCCCGTCTTGCCCGCGACCTGGAATCCGGAGAGCGCCGCGGCCCGTCCGGTGCCACTCTTCACCGCATCGATCATCATCTCGATCACCCGCCGCGCCGTCCGATCCGACAGGATCCGCTCTCCCAGGCCCGACGGCCAGTCGAGGCGCGAGCCGTCGCTCTCGAGCCGTAGCGCCATGCGCGGCCAGACGCGCCGCCCTCCGTTGGCCAGTGTGGCGCCCGCGGCGGCCAGCTGGACCGCCGTCGCGGTCATCCCCTGGCCGAAGGCGAGATTCGCGCGCTCCACGGCCTGGTTCTCGCGAATGCCCCGTACGACGCCGGAGGCCTCGCCCGGGAAGCCGCTCCCGCTCGGGCTGCCGAATCCCTGCGTGCGAAGTCCGTCGGTGAGCGCCGAGGAGCCGAGCCGATCAGCGATCTTGGCGGCGCCGATGTTGCTGGACACGCGCAGGATGTTGTGGACGCTCAGCACGCCGTGCGGCTTGGCATCGCGGATCGTCCGGTCGCGAACGCGCCAGGAGCCGTTCTCGCAGTTGAACTGGTCGCCCGATCGAACTGCGCCCGCCTCGAGCGCGGCCGCAATCACGAACGGCTTGAGCGTGCTCCCCGGCTCGAAGGGGTCGGCGAACCCGCGCGCCCGGTAGTCGGAGGGGCGCGCATCCCAGAAGCGGTTGGGATTGAAGGCGGGGCGCTCGGCGAGCGCGAGCAGGTCGCCCGTGTACGGATCGAGCGCCACGAGAGTTCCGTGGCGTGCGCGCGTGCGCTCGAGCGCTCGATCGAGCGCTCGCTCGGCGAAGTGCTGGAGCTGAGCGTCGAGGGCGAGAACCAGCCTGGGGCTCCGCTGCCCGGGCAGCGCGCTCGGCCGCAGCACGAGCTTGTTCCCGCGCTCGTCGCGCAGGGCGTCGATGCGCTGCGGCGACCGGCGCAGCGCCTGCTCGAAGGCGAGCTCGAGTCCCGAGAGGCCGATGTCGTCGCGCCCCGCGAAGCCGAGGTAGGGCGCCGCGAGCTCGCCGTTGGGATAGAAGCGCTTACGCTCGGGTACCAGCCGCACGCCCGCGATGTCGAGCTTGCGGACCCGCTCCACCTGCGCGGGAGTGACCCAGCGCCGGATCCAGACGAAGCTCCGGTCCGTTTCGAGGCGCTTGCGGATCGCCGCGCTGCTCAGGTCGAGCGCCCGCGCCAGCTGCGGAGCCGCCCTGCGCGGGTCGCGAATCCGGCGAGGCGAGGCGGCCACCGAGTGGACCGTGGCCGACTTGGCGAGCAGGTCTCCGCTGCGGTCCGCGATCTCGCCGCGCAGCACGCCGAGTGACAGGGTCGCTCGGTGCTGCACCTCGGCACGGGCTGCGAGCACCTCCGCGTCCAGGGTCTGGAGCTGTACCGCGCGCGCGACTAGGGCGCCGTAGCCGAGCATGCCGAGCGCCGCGATGACTGCGAGGCGCCGCCGCAGAGCCGCCGAGCCCTTTCGTACGGCGCGCCGCCGACTCACCGCGCCTTGCCCCCGTGCGTAGCCTCCGGCGGAGGTGCGGCGACGTCCGTGATGATCTCGCGAGGATCCTCGAGCGGCACGACCTGCCCGGCCTCGGGATAGCGGAGACCGAGCTTTCGGGCGCGCGGCTCCACGCGCTCCGGCGCCGAGAGCGCCGCCGCCTCGATGCGAAGCTTCTCGACCTCGGCCTCGAGCGCCGCGCCGCGATCGAGCAGGCTCGTCAGTCGGTAGCGAGAGCCGGTGATCTCGGTGCGCGCCCAGACGACCGCCGCGGCACCGAGCAGCCCGCCGGCCACCGCGGCCAGCACCCACACGAAGAGCGGACCTCGTCGCCGCAGACGGACGTTCACCATTTTTCGGCCGCGCGGAGGCGCGCACTGCGCGCGCGGGGATTGGACGTCACCTCGTCCGGCTCGGGTCCCTGGCCGCGGGAGAGAATCCTCAGCCGGGGCGACCGACCACAGCCGCACTGCGGGAGCTCGGGCGGACAGATGCAGCCCCGCTCCTCGCGCCGCAGGAACTCCTTGACGCGCCGGTCCTCGCCCGAGTGGTAGGCGAGGACGACCAGCCGCCCTCCGCTCCCGAGCACCTCGAGCGCGCCCTCGAGTCCGGCGTCGATCTCCCGCAGCTCGTCGTTCACCGCGATGCGCAGCGCCTGGAACACGAGGGTCGCGGGATGGTGACGGCGCCGCGGGAGCCGCGCGCCGCGCAGCGCCTCGACCAGCTCGTCTGCCGTTCGAATCGGGCGCCGCTCGAGGAGCGTTCGAGCCACGCGCCGCGGGCCCGGGACGTCCCCGCGCCGCAGGATGTCGGCCAGCTCTTGCTCGTCCACCCGCTCCAGAAGCTCGGCGGCGGTCTCGCCGCGCGAGCGATCCAGACGCATGTCGAGGCTTGCCCGCCCGCTCTCCTCGCGAAAGGCGAGGCCGCGTGAGGGATCGTCGAGCTGCGCCGAGCAGATCCCCAGGTCCATCAGCACGCCGTCGACCGGGCCGAGCCCCGCTCCCTCGACCGCCTCTCGCAGGTGGGAGAGCCGCGAGCGGAACAGCCGCACCGAGTCGCCGAAGCGCGCGAGCCGTTCGCGCGCCCGCTCGAGCATCTCCGGGTCCCGATCCAGGCCGATCAGGAGACCCCCGGGCAGGATTCTCTCGAGGATCGCCTCGGCGTGGCCCCCGAGGCCCAGCGTGCCGTCGACCACGCGAGCCCCGGGGATCGGGGCCAGCCAGCGCAGCACCTGACCCAGCATCACGGGGACGTGAGCCACCATCAGAGACCGTAGTCCTTGAGCGAGTCGGTGAGCGAGGCGTATTCGGTGCGGATGACCTGCATCGTCGCGTCGTGCCTGGCCCGGTCCCAGATCTCGATTCGATTCGAAACGCCGACGATCACGATCTCCCGCTCGAGCCCGGCCCAGTCGCGCAGCTTGGGGGGGATGAAGATCCGTCCCTGCTTGTCGAGTGGGCACGGAGTCGCCATCCCGACCAGTAGACGCTGGATCTGCTGAACCGGTTCGACAGCGATCGAGGCGGAACCCAGCTTCTCGTGGAAGGCGCTGAAGATCTCGGGGGTGAAGATGGCCAGACAGTCGCGCAGCGCTGTCAGCCAGGCGTCGCCGTTACACTCGGCGAGCAGAAGGCGAAATTCCTTGGGAAGGCTGGTTCGACCCTTGTCGTCTATGACGTGGTCGTGGCTCCCAGCAAACATCCCCACCCAGTTCCCCTGCACGGTCCAAGCGCGTAGCGAGGGGAAGGGGGCCCCACGAGATGGTCACGCCCCCCCTTGAATCCGTGTACCATCCCGTGGGGCCCTATCCCACTTGGATGGATGTCAATGCCACAGTGCCCCACACCCGTCAAGGGCCGCAAGGCCCGTTTTTTTCGACCTTTCGGGCTGCACCTGCATATCGCGGCTCGACCCCTGAGCGTGTACGAGATATGGGGTGGGATCAGGAGTGGGGTCGGCTGCTCAGGCAGGACCAGTGGGATGCATGGGCCTCGATTAGCGGAGCAAGGAAAAGCTGTAGAGCCGTCTCCGCGCTCGGGAGCCATATCGGAGGGGGCTCCCGCGTCGAGAGCAGCTCGACAGTGGCCGCGACCGACTCGCCGAGCGCCTCGAGGTCGTAGCCGCCCTCGAGCATCAGCACGAGGCGGCCGTCGCACAGATCGTCCGCCACGGCGCGGACCCGCGCGGCGAGGCCGACGAAGCCTCGGGTCGAGACCCGCATTCCGCCGAGCGGGTCCGCAGCGTGTGCGTCGAAGCCGGCCGAGACCAGGATCATCTCCGGCCGGAATTCACGCAGCACTGGAGTGACGATCGCATCGAAGGTGGTCAGATACTCGGCGTCTCCGCAGCCGGCCGGCAGGGGCAGGTTCAGCGTGGCGCCGGTCCCCGGGCCGCTCCCCACTTCGTGGAGCGCACCGGTGCCCGGGTAGAACGGGAACTGGTGCAGGGAGACGAACAGCACGTCGCGCTCCGCCTCGAAGAGATGCTGGGTGCCGTTCCCGTGGTGCACGTCCCAGTCGACGATCGCGATGCGCTCGAGGCCCGAGCGGGCCGCGAGGGCGCGGGCCGCGATGGCGACGTTGTTGAAGAGGCAGAAGCCCATGGCTCGCGCCGACTCCGCGTGGTGGCCCGGTGGGCGCACCAGAGCGAATCCCCGGCGCGCGTCGCCGCGCGCGACCCGGGCCGCGAGGTCGATGCTGCCCCCCGCCGCCAGACGGGCAACCTCGATGGAGCGGGGCGAGAGGTAGGTGTCCGCATCCAGACGCCCCTCCTGCCCCGAGAGCTCGTGCATCGCGTCGACGTAGCGCCGGTCGTGTGCGCGCACGATCTCGTCGAGGTCTGCGGGGCGGGGCTCGATGGGATCGGTCCGCCCCGAGAGCGGGTCCAGGGCGCGGTCGATGGCGTCGAGCCGCGCCGAGCGCTCCGGGTGCGATCCGGGCTCCCGGTGCTCGCGGAAGCGAGGGTCCCGCAGCAGGAGAGGGCGCTCGTCGGGCATCGGGGGGGTATAGCTCGCGATTGACACCTCCGCCCAGCTGTTCCATAAGCGAGAGGTGAGTTCCGGCCGGCCACCGCGAAACCTCGCCATCACCGGGCTCGGCACCTTTGTGGGAGGCCGCATCGCGGAGCGTCTCCTCGAGGCGGACGACGGTCCCCGCGTGATCGCGATCGACCTCGACCTGCCCCGCAGGCTCGAGGGTCGCCTGCCGCTGCATCGCGTGGATCTCACGGAGCCGACGGCCGACTCGGTCGTCGCCGAGATCCTGGCCAAGGAGCGCTGCGATGCGCTCCTGCACGCGGCCTACTTCACCGATCCGCACCCGGACATCGAGTACGCGCACGAGCTCGAGATGATCGGCTCGCTGCACGTGATGAATGCGACCGCAGCCGCCGGCGTGCCCAAGCTCGTCGTCTCGAGCACCGCACAGGTGTACGGCGCGCGCCCCGACAACCCGAACTTCCTCGACGAGACCCATCCCCTGCGCCCGCACCAGAGCGCGCACCAGGTCTGCGACCGTGCCGAGGTCGAGTCGCTGCTCGAGCTCTTCGCCGAGCGCCACCCGAAGCAGTGCGTCACGTCGCTGCGACCCTGCTGGGTCCTGGGACCGACGATCGAGAGCGGCATCTCGCGCTTCTTCGAGGCGTCGCGGCTGCTCGTTCCTCTCGGCTACGATCCGCTCATGCAGATCCTGCACGAGGAGGACCTGCTGCGCGCCGTCGAGCTCGCGCTCGAGTTCGATGTGCCGGGTCCGATCAACCTCGCGGGCCGGGGCGTGCTGCCGCTCTCGACGCTGGTCTCGCTGGCCGGGAAGTCGCGCTGGCGGCTGCCGCCGCCGCTCTTGTACCGCTTGACCTCCATCGATTGGCTGCGACGCACTGGAGATCCGCCCGAAGCGTTCTACGACTACCTGCGGTATCTCTGGACGGTGGACACGCGACGCGCCAAGGAGCAGCTCGGCTTCGAGCCGGAGCACACGACCAAGGAGGCGTGGATGAGCTTCGTCGTGAGCAAACGGCTCCGGAAGTACCGATGAGCGACCCGAAGGAGAGACCGCGGCAGGGCGCGTTCGTGAGCGAGGGTCTCGACCCGGAGCAGATCGAGGAGCTTCGAGCCTCGGTCGCCGCGCTCCGGGAGCACATCTCCACCCGCTTCCGCAGCAGCGTGCCCCAGCCGGAATCGACCCCCGGCGACTCGGACGTGCCCGAGAGCGAGACTTCCGACGGCGGAATGGCGGCCCGGCTGGCCGACAACCTGTCGACGGTCGACGTCTGGGAGGCCTGGAACTGGCTCCGGAGCAGTCTGACGAACCTCGGCATGCGGTCGCGCGAGACCGACACCGACGACTTCGGCATGGACCGGATCTTCATCGATCAGCTGCGCCCGCTGCTCGACTTCCTGTTCGACCGCTGGTGGCGCGTGCACGTGAGCGGTGCGGAGCAGATTCCCGCGGGCGACGCCGACCGCATCCTCTTCATCTCCAACCGATCGGGCGTGCTTCCGTACGACGGCCTGGTCATCTCGCACGCCGTGGAGCGAGGGGTACCGGGTGCACCGCGCCCGCGGTTCCTGGTCGCGGACTGGCTCGTGACGCTGCCCTTCGCCCAGTCGACGCTCGCGCGCCTGGGCGGGGTGCGCGCGTGCCGCGAGAACGCCGAGCGCCTGCTCCACTCGGGGAGGTCCGTGATCGCGTTTCCCGAGGGGCAGAAGGGAGCCCTCAAGCCGTTCGCGGACCGCTACCGACTGCAGCGCTTCGGTCGCGGCGGATTCGTCTCGGTCGCCGTGGAGACGCGCGCGGTCGTCGTCCCCGTCGCCGTCGTCGGGGCCGAGGAGGCGCACCCGATCCTGTTCCGCTCGTCACTCGTGGAGCGGCTGCTCGGAGTACCGCTTCCCTTCACTCCCACCTTCCCGCATTTCGGCCCGCTCGGCGCCGTGCCGCTTCCGAGCCAGTGGCGCATTCGCTTCGGCGCGCCGATCCGGTTCGACGACGTTCCCCGGGAGCGGTCGGAGGACCCGCTCTACATCAACCGAACGCGCGAGCGCATCCGCGGAGCGATCCAGGAGCTCCTGGAGGACGAGCTCCACCAACGGAAGTCGGTCTTCGTCGGCTAGCGGTGCGCGGCTCGGCGGCGCAGCAGCGCCACGCTCACGAGTAGAGACCGAGCAGCGCGGCGCTCCCGGGCTCGGGTACCACGACGAAGAAGTTCGTCATGGCCACGCTGTCTCCGGCGGACAGGTTGAACCGGTTGCGGATGCCGATGCTGGTCGTGACGG